>NZ_NEHZ01000012.1:0-211558 GCF_002112565.1 Pseudomonas sp. R25(2017) | reverse complement strand
CTCGATGCGGTACACCAGGCCGTGGATCTTGCCCTCGCCGGTGGCGCCGAAGGTGAGGACGCCGGGCTTGTGCAGCAGCTCTTCGAGGGCGAGGTCGGGGCGGGCGCTGACCAGTTCGAGATCGAAGCGGAACGGTTGGTTGAGGGCTTCGCGGCCGGTGAAGCTGAGCACCTGGAAGTCCGCGTTGGCGCCTTCGAGGGTGAGGGTGATGTGCGTAGCGTTGGCGTCCAGCATGCCTTCAATTCCGTCCTTTGGATAAGCAGGGTACGGATGGTGCAGGATTCGCCGACCTCGTACAACCCGAAAGTGCTGCAGGCAATCCCTGTGCACGGTCTAGGGAAAACCCTGAGAGAGGCTGTTTCGCCCAATGGATCCGGGGATTTGCTGAAGGGGCCACGCCGAGCCGGACCAGTGCGGCCGTTTGTGGGTGGCCGGTCGGTTTCAGACTAAAGTCGCCTGTGGCACGTCAAAGCCATCTGCCATCATTGCCGCACACCCCTGCGTGTCCTCTGCCTCCCGGCGCTTCGTTGCCTCGGGACGGGAGCTATTTTTCTGGCAAATTGCGCCGTCGCGCAAACGCTGTACTGTTGGAGCTTTTTCATGCGTCCCCCATTTCCCCTCATCACCGCCCGCCAGTCCTTCGGCTTCGGCGCCCTGGCGCTGTGCGCAGGTTTTTCCGCACAGGCCCAGGCCGCCGGGTTCTTCGAAGACACCACGGCGAAGATCGAATCGCGCACGGTGTACTTCAACCGCGATTTCCGTGATGGGCACACCGCCAACGATCAGGGCGCGTCCAAGCGCGAAGAGTCGGCCCAGGGCTTCATCCTCAACCTGCAATCGGGCTACACCGAAGGCACCGTCGGTTTCGGCCTCGACGCGTTGGGCATGGTCGGCTTCGCGCTCGACACCAGCCCCGACCGCAGCAACAGCGGCTTGCTGCCGTCCAGCGGCGAGAACCCGCGGGGTTCGAAGGATCAGTACGCGAAAATGGGCCTGACCGCCAAGGTGAAGGTCTCGGATACGGTGCTGAAATACGGCGCATTGCTGCCGGATCTGCCGCTGCTCAAGTACAACGATGGCCGCCTGCTGCCGACCATGTTCAACGGCGCCATGCTGACCTCGAAGGAAGTGAAAGACCTGACCTTCATGGCCGCACGCCTGGACAAGTACACCGCCCGGGACTCCACCGATTCCCAGGACATCCGCGTGCACTGCAAGAACAAGCGCTATGCGTGCAACGTCACCGCCGATCATTTCGACATGTACGGCCTGGACTACAAGATCAACGACCGCCTGACCGCGCAGTACCACTACGCCGAGCTGGAAGACATCTACCGCCAGCACTTCGTGGGCCTGTTGGCCAACCAGCCGCTGGGTGACGGCGTGCTGAAAGCCGATCTGCGCGTGCTCAAGAGCGCCGACAGCGGTGACGCGAAGGCCGGTTCCATCGACAACCGTGCGTTGAGCGGCATGCTGTCCTACGGCATCAGCGGTCACACCTTCAGCGCCGGTTGGCAGCGCATGAACGGCGACAATTCGATGCCGTACCTCGACGGCAGCAACCCGTACCTGGTCAACTACGTGCAGGTCAACGACTTCGCCGCCGCCCAGGAGCGTTCCTGGCAGCTGCGCTACGACTACGACTTCAAGGCCATCGGCATCAACGGCCTGAGCTTCCTGACCCGTTACGTCAACGGCGACCACATCAAGGTGCCGGGCAGCGATCAGGAAGGCAAAGAGTGGGAACGCGACAGCGAGCTCAAGTACGTGATCCAGACCGGCATGTTCAAGGACGTCAGCCTGCGTCTGCGCAACGCGACGTACCGCACCAACTACGAGAAGTTCGCCCGGGACGTGGACGAGACCCGGTTGATCGTGAGCTACAACTTTTCGGTGTTGTAAAACCGTTCAGGCCAATGACCATCGCGAGTTCGCTCGCGATGGTTTTTTATTGCCTGCGATCAGAGCCAATGCCAGAACCGGCTCCAGAACCCGCGATTCAAATCGTCCTTGCACGCCGCGTATTGCTGGCCGTACATGTCCGAGCGGCTCTGCACCTTGCGCGCCACCGGCGGCAGCCACGCCTTGCCGGCATACGTCTTCTGGCGAAAACCGCCCCAGCCTTCGTGGTAATTGAGGTACTGGTTGTAGGCGTCGTACTTGTACACGCCGTTGACCGACGTGGTCTTGTCCATGTACCAGCCGACGAAGTCGATGGCATCGTCGAAGTCTTCACGGTCGGCGCCATGGCGGCCGGTGCTTTTCTGGTAATCGGACCAGACCTCGTCCTTGGCCTGCGCATAACCCGATGCCGTTGTGACGCGGCCCCACGGGATCACCCACAACAGGTATTTGCGCGGGGTCTTGGCGTCGTAGCGATAGCCGGACTCCTGATACATGATCGCGAACGGCACCTGGATCGGCACGCCCCAACGCTTCTGCGTGACTTGGGCGGCGTCGTACCAATCGCTTTTCTCGCGGAAGATCTCGCAGAGGTTGTCCGGCGAACGCGGCGGCGATGTTCCGCAACCGGTCAGCAGTGCCGCCAATACCAAAAGTCCAGCCGTGCGCCCCGAATTCAAAAGCCGTCATCCCGTCTTGAAAAAAAGGGCGCCAGTCTACGCGGTCAGGTCAACTGATGGCGATAAGGCAAATCTGGACCGGTCTTGCTGCACGTCAGAGCGGCCGCCTGTACGGCAAACCTGAGCATGGCGTCGATCTGGTCGCGTTGCAGGTGCCGTACGCCGTCCACCGAATCCAGTTCATGTTCGGTCAGCCAGGTGATCAACGCGGCCTGGAAGGTATCGCCTGCGCCGACGGTATCGGCGATCTTCACCGGACTCACCGGCACCGACCATGAACCGTGGGCACGGCTGAACACCGTCGCGCCTTCACCGCCCCGGGTGAGGAACACCACCTGGCAACGGTGCGTGAGCCAGCCTTCGATCACCTGCTGCGGATCCTGCTCCGGATAGAGCAGGCGCAGATCCTCGTCGCTGACCTTGATCAGGTCGGCGTACTGCACCAGCGTCGCGATCCGCTTGCGCCACAGGTCGATGTTCGGCTCGGGATTGAGGCGCACGTTGGGGTCGAGGGTGATCAGGCGTCGGCCGCTTTCGCGCTGCACCAGCGCGAGCAGGGTGTCGGCCACCGGCTGCACCACCAGCGAGAACGAGCCGATGTGCAGCCCGCGCACTTGGGGGCCGAGCGTCGGCAGGTGGGCCAGGCTCAGTTGCCGGTCCGCGCAGCCTTCGCCACGGAAGCTGTAATGCGGCGAGCCATTGGCGCCCACCGCGACCATGGCCAGTGTGGTCGGCGCGGCGAAATCCACCAGATAATCCGGGCGTACGCCTTCGTCCTGCAGCACCTGCCGCAAGCGCCTGCCGAGGTAGTCGGTGGACAGCCCGGCGAACAGCGCCGAGTCCACGCCGAGTCGGCGCAAGCCCACCGCCACGTTGAACGGCGAGCCACCGGCAATCGCCTTGAAATTGACTTTCGATGCCTGCCCGCCGGCATCGTCTTCGCTGAAGAAATCGAACAGCGCTTCGCCACACACCAGGTACATAGTTGTTTGCTCTCTATAAGGTTGCGACATGCTGTCGATAGCGTTCATAGGCCTGTTGGAACGCCGCGACGTTGGCGGCGACCGGTAGGGTTTCACTGTTTGGGTCGAAGGTCACGCAGCGCTCGCACAAGTCCGCCAGCGACTGCTCGCGGCCGTTGCTCCACGAGGCGCACCACGCCGCCTGGATCGCTGCGCCCAGGGCGGCGGCTTCGCTGTGTTCGGGGCAGATCACCGGGGTGTCCATGATGTCGGCGACGACCTGCCGCCACACGGCGCTGTTCGATCCGCCGCCGATCAGGCAAATGCTGCGGCTTTGTAAACCATTGCGGCGCAGCAGATCCAGTCCGTAGCGCAAACCGAAGGTGGTGCCTTCGACGACGGCCCGGCACAGGTTGGCCGGCGTCAGGTTGTCCAGGGTCAGGCCGTGCAGGCTGCCGGTGGCGTGGGGCAGGGGAGGCACGCGTTCGCCGTTGAAGAACGGCAGCAGGCTCACGCCGTCCGCGCCGATGGGGGCCTGGGCCACGAGGGCGTTGAACCGTTCGAGGTCGAGGCCGAGCAGTTCACGGATGGCGCCGGTGGCGTTGGTCAGGTTCATGGTGCAGATCAGCGGCAGCCAACCGCCGCTGGAGGAGCAGAACGTGGCGACCGAAGCGTCCGGGCTGACCTGCGGCTGGTCGGCGTAGGCGCAGACCGTGCCGGAGGAGCCGAGGCTCATGGTGATCGTCCCTGGCCGGATGTTGCCGGTGCCGATGGCGCCCATCATGTTGTCGCCGCCGCCGCTGGACACGAGGGCGTTGGGGTTGATGCCCAGATGCTCGGCGATTGCCGGCAGGATCGTGCCGACCGGTTGATGGGCGTCGATCAGTTCCGGCAGCGCCGCTTGCAGGCGACCGCTGGGGTCGATGTCGCGCAGCAGTTGCAGGTCCCATTGCCGGGTGCGCACGTTGAAGTAACCGGTGCCGGACGCGTCGCCGTACTCGCTGCAGGCGCGGCCGGTGAGCCAGAAGTTGAGGTAGTCGTGGGGCAGCAGGATCCGGGCGATGCGTGAGAACACGGCCGGGTGCTGCTCGCAGGTCCACAACAGTTTCGACACGGTGTAGCCCGGCGCGATGACGAGGCCCAGGCGTTCCAGCGAACCCTGTTCGCCGCCCAGGTGGGCGAGCAGGCGGTCGTTTTCCGCCGTGGTTTCGGTGTCGCACCACAGCTTGGCCGGGCGCAGCGGCTGGCCGGTGTCGTCCAGCAACACCAGGCCGTGCTGTTGGCCGGAGACGCCGATGCCGAGGATCGCCTGGCCGTCCACGCCGGCCGCCCGCAACGCCTGGCGGGTGGCTTGGGCGAAGGCGTCCAGCCATTGGCCGGTGTCTTGCTCGCGGCGGCCGTTGGCGCCGCTGATCATTGTGTGTCCGGTGGCGCCCTGGCCCAGCACGGCGCCGCTGGCGGCGTCGAGGATGAGGGCCTTGGTGCCCTGGGTGCCGCAGTCGATGCCGAGGAAAAGTTGCGGGTGGGTCACGGAAAGATCCTCAGGGTGTGGGAGCCGTTGTGTTGATCATGCCCTGCGGTGCCTGGGCTGACGCCATCGCTGGCAAGTCGAATCGTCGCACCGCAGCTCCCACAGGGATTTGCTGCGAATGCAGAGTCAGCGTTCACTTCAGAATGGTGCGGGAGCAACTGCGCGCTACTTGGGCCGAAGCTTTCGCCAGCAGGCTGGCTCCCACAGGGATCTTAGGTGAATGCAGATGCTATGGTCGCCGCAGAACACTGTGGGAGCGGGCTTGCCCGCGATGACGTCAGTCGCCGCACCGCAAGACTCAACCCAACACCCGCTCCAGCGTCCGCGAAACCCCCACCTCCCGCAAGCTGTCGCAGCACCACTGGAACGCGGCCACGAACTCAGGCGATTGGGCGACCGCCGGGCCGAAGATCTCCTCCACGTCCAACAGCCGTTCGGCGATCAACCGGTCATCGGCCACCAGCGCCTGGCAGAACGCCGCCCGGGGATCGGGTATCGAGTAGGTCCGGCCTTGCTCGTCCACCCCTTTGAGGTACATCGCCCACGCCGCCACCACCAGCGCCGCCCGTTGGGTCTCCCGGCCGTCGGCGATCAAGCGGTTGAGGGTCGGCACGGTGAACTTGGGCAGCTTCGACGAGCCGTCCGAACACACCCGCTCCAGTTGGTCGGCAATCGCCCGGTTGGAGAACCGCGCCACCAGCGTGTCCTTGTATTCGCCCAGGTCGATGCCCGGCACCGGCGCCAGTTGCGGGGTGACGTCCAGGTCCATGTAGGCGCGCATGTAGCGCACGAACAACGGATCGGCCATGGTCTCGTGCACGAAGCGGTAGCCCTTGAGGAACCCCAGATAGGTCAGGGCCAAGTGACTGCCGTTGAGCAGCTTGATCTTCATTTCTTCATAGGGCGTGACGTCGTCGGTGAACTGCACGCCGACCTGTTCCCAGGCCGGGCGGCCGTTGACGAACTTGTCCTCCAGCACCCATTGCACGAAGGGCTCGCAGACCACCGGCCAGGCGTCGTCCACCGCGTGCTTGTCCGCCAGTTGCAGACGGTGCGCGGTGCTGGTCATGGGCGTGATGCGATCGACCATGGCGTTGGGGAAGCTGACGTGAGCGGCGATCCAGTCGTGCAGCCCTGCGTCATGCAGCGCCGCATAGGCCAGCAACGCCTTGCGGGTGACCGCGCCGTTGTGCGGCAGGTTATCGCAGGACATCACGGTGAACGCCGCCGTACCCGCCGCGCGCCGCCGGGCCAGCGCCGCGCAGAGGAAGCCGAACACGGTCGTCGGCTGTTCCGGATTCGCCAGGTCGTGCTGGATCGAAGGCAGGTGCGCCATGAACTCGCCGGTGCTGTCGTCGATGCAATAGCCGCCTTCGGTGATGGTCAGCGAGACGATGCGGATCTGCGGATCGGCCAGTCGGGCGATCAGGGCTTGCGCGCCATCTTCGGCCAGGAGCATGTCGCGGATCGCGCCGATGACGCGCACCTGCGTGTCGTCGCCGTCGCCGAGTTCGAACAGGGTGAACAGGTAGTCCTGCTCCTTGAGGTCATCGCGGGCGCGGCGGTCTTCGGCGCGCAGGCCGATGCCGCAGATGGCCCAGTCCAGCGCTTGCCCGGCGTTCATCAGCGCATCGGTGTAATACGCCTGATGGGCGCGGTGGAAGCCGCCGACGCCGATGTGGGCGATGCCCTGGCGCAGGTCGCCGAGGCCGTAGGCCGGCACGTTCACGTCGGCGGCGAGGCGGTTGAGGTTCTGGCGGTTGAGTTTCATCGGATCGGTCTCGCAGTCAGGCGGCCGCGCGCAGGGCGCGGGTGAGCGCCACGCCGTCGGCGTCGAACAGGTGGCAGTGGCTGGCGTTCAGGTGCAGGTTCAGGGTCTCGCCGTAACGGCTGGCCAGGTCGCCGCGCACCCGCAGGGTGAGGGGTTCGCCGCAGGCCGTGCGGACATGGCAATAGGTGTCGCTGCCCAGGCGTTCGCTGACGTCGGCGGTGACGGTCAGGGTGCAGTCGCCGGGCTGGGCCAGCTCCAGGTGCTCGGGGCGGATGCCCAGGGTCACGGCGCCGCCCACGCTCAGGTTGGCGGCATCGAGCGGCAGGCTGATGCGGGTGCCGGCGTCCAGCGAGACTTCGCAGCCCTGCGCATCGATGCGCGCCACCGTGCCCTTGAGGAAACCCATCTTCGGTGTGCCGAGGAAACCGGCGACGAACAGGTTGACCGGATGGTGGTACAGGTCCAGCGGCGAGCCGACCTGTTCGATCCTGCCGCCGTTGAGCACCACGACCTTGTCGGCCATGGTCATGGCTTCGACCTGATCGTGGGTCACGTAGATCATCGTGGCCTTCAGGTCCTTGTGCAGGCGCAGCAGCTCCAGGCGCATCTGCACGCGCAGGGCGGCGTCGAGGTTGGACAGCGGCTCGTCGAACAGGAAGATCTTCGGGTTGCGCACGATGGCCCGGCCGATGGCCACACGCTGGCGCTGGCCGCCGGAGAGTTGCTTGGGCTTGCGCTCCAGCATCGGCCCCAGTTCGAGGATCCGCGCCGCCTCGGCGACTTTCTTCTCGACTTCGGCCTTCGGCACACCGGCCAGGTCCAGGGCGAACGACATGTTCTTGCGCACGCTCATGTGCGGGTACAGGGCGTAGGTCTGGAACACCATCGCCAGGTCGCGCTTGGCCGGGCTGACTTCGGTGATGTCGCGCCCGTCCAGTTCGAGGGTGCCGCCGCTGACTTCTTCAAGGCCGGCGATCAGCCGCAGCAGAGTGGACTTGCCGCAGCCCGACGGGCCGACGAACACCACGAACTCGCGGTCGTTCACTTCAAGGTCGATGCCCTTGATGATGGAAAAGCCTTCGAAGCCTTTTTGCAGATTCTTGATTTTCAGGTTGGCCATGAGGATGGGCCTCCGCTATGTCTTGGCTTTTGTGTGGAAGTGGGTAGGGGCCGGAGTCATTTCACGGCGCCGAACGACAGGCCGCGCACCAACTGCTTCTGGCTGATCCAGCCGAAGATCAGGATCGGCGCGCAGGCCAGGGTCGAGACCGCCGACAACTTGGCCCAGAACAGCCCTTCGGGGCTGGAATAGGAGGCGATCAGCGCGGTCAGCGGCGCGGCTTTCGAGGAGGTCAGGTTCAGCGACCAGAACGCTTCGTTCCAGCACAGGATCAGCGACAGCAGCACGGTGGAGGCCAGGCCGCCCTTGGCGATGGGCAGCAGCACGCGGAGCATTTCCTGGGGCAGGGTGGCGCCGTCCAGGCGCGCGGCTTCGAGGATGTCCCGGGGGATGTCCTTGAAGTAGGTGTAAACCATCCAGATCACGATCGGCAGGTTGATCAGGGTGTAGATGGCGATCAGCGCGATCCGCGTGTCGAGCAGGCCGAAGCTCTTGGCCAGCAGGTAGACCGGCATCAGCACGCCCACCGGCGGCAGCATCTTGGTGGAGAGCATCCACAGCAGCGTGCCCTTGGTGCGCTGGGTCTCGTAGAACGCCATGGAGTAGGCCGCCGGCACCGCGATCAGCAGGCACAGGGCGGTGGCGCTGAACGAGATCACCACAGAGTTCCAGGCGAAGCTGAAGTAGTCGCTGCGCTCGTTGATGTGCAGGTAGTTCTCCAGGGTCGGGCTGAAGAGGAACTGCGGCGGCGTGGCGAACGCGTCGATTTCGGTCTTGAAGCTGGTCAGCGCCATCCAGAGGATCGGGAAGAAAATCACGATGGCGATGGCCCAGGCCAGGGTGCCGAGCAGCAGGCTTTGCAGGCGACGGGACTGTTGTAGGGTCATGGCGGGCCTCAGGCGTTGTCGGTCAGGTTTTTGCCGATCATCCGCACCAGGACGATCGCGGCGATGTTGGCGATGACCACGGCGATCAGGCCGCCCGCCGAGGCCATGCCGACGTCGAACTGCACCAGCGCCTGGTTGTAGATCAGGTAGGCGAGGTTGGTCGAGGCGTAGCCGGGGCCGCCGTTGGTGGTGGTGAAGATCTCGGCGAACACCGACAGCAGGAAAATGGTCTCGATCATCACCACCACCGCGATCGGCCGCGCCAGGTGCGGCAGGGTCAGGTGCCAGAAGATCGCGACGGGGCCGGCGCCGTCCAGGCGGGCGGCTTCCTTCTGTTCCTGGTCCAGGGACTGCATGGCGGTCATCAGGATCAGGATCGCGAAGGGCAGCCATTGCCACGAGACAATGATGATGATCGACAGCAGCGGGTAGTGGGCCAGCCAATCCACCGGCTGCGCGCCGAACAGCTTCCAGATGTAAGCGAGGATCCCGGACACCGGGTGGAAGATCAGGTTCTTCCAGATCAGTGCGCCGACCGTGGGCATGATGAAGAACGGCGAGATCAGCAGCACCCGCACCAGGCCCCGGCCGAAGAACTCGCTGGCCTCCAGCAGGGCGCTGATCAGCACGCCGAACACCACGCTGATCAGCAGCACGCTGCCCACCAGCAACAGCGTGTTGGCGGCGCCCGGCATGAAGCCCGAATCGGTCAGGAAGTAGGTGAAGTTCTCCAGCCCCGTGAATTCGTTTTCACCGGGGTAGAGCAGGTTGTAGCGGATCATCGAAAAGTACAGGGTCATGCCCAGCGGCACGATCATCCACAGCAGCAACAGGGCCACCGACGGGCTGACGAGGAACCAGCCGGGGTTGGCCACCCGCGGTTTGCGCGTGGGGCGGGACAGCTCGAGATGGGCTTTGGCGGTTGAAGTATTCATGGCATCGGGAACCGAGTCATACAGACCTATGGAGAATCTTGTGGGAGCCGGCCTGCCGGCGATGGCGTCAGTCCGCCGGGCAAGACAGTTGCTCCCACAGGAGGCAGAAACGGGTGGCGCGGGCTATTTGGGATACCCGGCGCGCTTCATTTCGCGTTCGGTGGTTTGCTGGGCGGCGGCCAGCGCCTGGTCGACCGTGCTCTGGCCGATCAGCGCCGCCGAGAACAGCTTGCCGACCTGGGTGCCCACGGCCTGGAACTCAGGGATGGTCACCAACTGGATGCCGATGTACGGCACCGGCTTGAGGGTCGGCTTGCCGGGATCGGCGGCCTTGAGCGACTCCAGCGTGACCTTGGCGAACGGCGCGGCGCTCATGTAGGCGTCGCTGTAGGTGGAGGCGCGGGTGCCCGGCGGCACGTTGGCGATCCCGTCCTTCTCGGCGACCAGCGCGCCGTACTCCTTGGAGGTGGCCCAGGCGCTGAAGGCCTTGGCCGCGTCCTTGGCCTTGGAACTGGTCGGGATCGCCAGCGCCCAGGAATACAGCCACGCCGAACCCTTGTCGGTGACCTGGTGCGGCGCAAACGTGAAGCCGACGTGGTCGGCGACCTTGCTCTGGGACTTGTCGGTGACGAACGAGCCGGCGACGCTGGCGTCGACCCAGATCGCGCATTTGCCGCTGTTGAAGAGTGCCAGGTTCTCGTTGAAGCCGTTGCTGGAGGCCCCCGGCGGGCCGGATTTCTTCATGGTGTCGACGTAGAAGTTCAGCGCGTTCTTCCATTCCGGGCCGCTGAATTCGGGCTTCCACTGCTCATCGAACCAGCGCGCGCCGTAGGCGTTGGCGACGGTGGTGATCAACGCGATGTTCTCGCCCCAGCCGGCCTTGCCCCGCAGGCACAGGCCGTACTGCTCCTTGTCCGGGTGGTTGAGCTTGCCGGCGAACTCGGCGATCTGCTCCCAGGTCGGGCGTTCGGGCATGGTCAGGCCGGCGTCCTTGAACAGGTCGGTGCGGTAGTAGGTCATCGAGCTTTCGGCGTAGAACGGCAAGGCGTACAGCGAACCCTTGACCGACAGCCCCTCGCGCACCGACGGGAACACATCGTCGAGGGCGTAGCTGGCCGGCAGGTCCTTCATCGGCTCCAGCCAGCCCTTGGCCCCCCAGAGTGCGGCTTCGTACATGCCGATGGTCAACACGTCGAACTGGCCACCCTGAGTGGCGATGTCGGTGGTCAGGCGTTGGCGCAGGACGTTTTCCTCCAGCACCACCCAGTTGAGCTTGATGTCCGGGTGCTCGGCCTCGAAGGTTTTCGACAGCCGCTGCATGCGGATCATGTCGCTGTTGTTGACGGTGGCGATGGTGAGGGTCTGGGCGCCGAGGCTGACGCCGCTCAGGGTCAGGCAGGTGAGGGCCAGCAGGGCTTTTGCGGTGGGTTGCATCGTGCACTCCTTTTCTGCGCCCGGCGGGCGGCAGAAGGACGGTTATTGTTTTTGTGTCTTCCGAAGGCAGGAAGAATGTGCACTGATTACAACCTTCAAACGCAGGGCAGACAAATCATCCCTAGCACTCTGACCGATACTTTTTTGCACTGGCGGTTGAGGCCGGGATGCGCCAGGGATTGAACCTGCGGGAATCAGCCCAGGTTCTGCTCGGTCAGGCGCTGCACCACCAGCCGGCGGTAGTGCGAAGGCGTCATGCCCTTGAGCTGCTGGAAGCGCCGGTTGAAGTTGGAGATGTTGTTGAAGCCCGACTCGAAGCACACCTCGGTCACCGGTTTGTCGCCGTCGGCCAGCAGTTCGCAGGACTTGCTGATCCGCAGCCGGTTGACGAACTCGATGAAGTTGCGCCCCGTGGCCTGCTTGAACACCCGGCTGAAGTAGGTCGGCTTGAGGCCCAGGTGGTCGGCGACTTCCTCCAGCGTCAGTTCCCGGGCGTAGTGGGCGAAGATGTAGTCCACGGCGCGGTTGGTGCGGTCGATGTTGTGCTCGTCCGCCAGTTGCGGGGTGGTGGCGCCGGACAGCAGCTGATAGTCGTCGCAGGTCGCCAGCAGCTCCATCAAGATGAAGAAATGGCCGAGGCGGGTGGTGCCGCGGCTGTCGGCGATCTTCTGCATCAGCGGCATGGCCTGGCGGATCGTGTGCGGGCAGCGGAACTCGATGCCGTACTGCGCCCGTTCCAGCAACGGGGTGAGGCTCTTGAGTTCGGCGAACACCTGAAAGCCGCTTTCGAACAGCTCGTCGGTGAAGTTGACCAGCATGTCGCGCTTCTCAACCACCTCGTCCTCGGCGACCTGGCTGATCCAGTTGTGCGGCAGGTTGGGTCCGGTGAGGAACAGGGTCTGGGGGTGGAAGTTGCCGATGTAGTCGCCGATGAACACCTTGCCCGAACTGGCGACGATCAGGTGCAGCTCGTATTCCTTGTGAAAGTGCCAGCGCACCAGCGGACACGGGAACCCGTGCTGGCGGTAGATGATGGACAACCCGTTGTGGTCATCCATCAGCTCATAGGAAGGGTCGGTCACGCGAGCGGTTCGGGTCATGGCTGGACGCCTTTGTGGTCATTGCCCGCGGATCATGCCCCGTCAGACAGCGGTTGCGCCAGCGCGCTCGCGCGCAAACTGCCGCTGGCGCTGGTCGGCCTTGATCAGGTTCATCGTCCGGCAATAGTCGACGATCCTCGTTTCCTCGATGAAATCGACATTGATGATGTTGCACTGCCGGGCCCAGTCGCTGGTGTCCGGGTCGAACCATTCGTTGAGCTTGTCATGGATGTCCACCGGCCCGCCCAGCGCGCTGTAGCTGGTGGCGGACAAGGACCAGGGGCGCCAGTTGCCGGGCGGATTGCGCAGCACGTTGGTGATGTGCTGATACAGTTCCTGGGTGTTGGTGGTGCCGCTTCCGCTCCATTCGTGGCGGATTTCATCAATGAACACGGAATGGTCGATGTCCGGATGCCGGCGGACCGCGGCCAGCACGCGTTGTTTGTCGCTGAGGCGTTTCAGGGTGCCCAGGCTGAGGTTGGCGTTAGTGGCCGGAATCAACCGATGACCCAGCAACTGGATCATCATCTTGTTGAAGTACGCATAGTCGAAGCTGTCGCCATCGGTCTTGTGAAAGTCCAGGATGACGAACTCATCCGGGTTTTCGTTCAGAAAGTTTTTGACGTCAGTGATCAGGTCGCCGAGCCGGCGAGAGTTGGGGAAGCCATTGTGGTGGATTCGGAACCGCTCAAGGCCCGACTCCTTGCTGTCGGCCATCAGGCGAATGTCCAGCACCCGCGCGCCGTTGTGCAGTTGCCGGTAGAACCTGTCGTGCTGGCACGCCAGCCAGTGGGCGGGCGGGCCGAAGAATGGGTAGGAAGCCCTCCAGTCACTGCCGGCATTGTGGGTGCCGGGCAGCGAAAGTTCATTGAGCGACAGAATGTCGAGGCGGGGGGTGGCCGCCATCCAGGCGTTGTTTGTGTAGGGGGGGCTCATGAAGCGACTCCTGCAATTCATGGTTTGATGAATGCGCCGATTTGTCTTTCGGCGCTTGCAGGGATTTATAAGTTGGTTGGGGAGGCATGCCAATTGAGTTGTTGATTCAAGTTGTTGGCTTATTGTTCGGCATGTAACTTGTTGCGGTTCTTTTCTTCGATCCATTGCGCCATGTACTGGGTGCTCTTCAATGTGTGATGACGCAACATGCCGCCAATGAAATTGTGACTTCTTAGTTTTGCCAGGTTTTGCCGGCATTGAGCGATCTTCTCGATCAGTGCGGCCGCATGCGTCGAGCGCCGGTAATGTTCCGCCAGTAGCGTGTTGCCGTGTGCCTGAGCGTTCTGCCAGCGTGACTCATCCGAATAGAGTTGCACCGCCTGCTCGGCAAGATCCTCAGCGGTGCAGGCAATGGCGCCGGGCCAGGGACGTTCGCGATGCATGGCCTCGGCGCCGATCGGGGTCGTCACGCTCGGCGTGCCGCAAAGCATGGCGTCCACCAGTTTGCCCTTGATGCCGGCGCCGAAGCGCAGCGGCGCCAAGCAGACCCGGGCGGCGGACATGACCTGCAAGGCATCCTCGGCCCAGTTCATGACATGAAAGCCCTGCGCCGCATTGTGCAGCGCGGTCGCTTTCGGCGGGGTGTAGGCCCCGTAGACATGCAGTTGAGCGCTCGGCAACCGGGCGCGGATGAGCGGCCAGAGCGTGTTTTTCATCCAGAGCACCGCATCCCAGTTCGGTGCGTGGCGAAAGTTGCCGATGCTCAGGAAGTGCGCCCGCTCGCCGAACGGTCTTGCCGGTTCGGCGGGTGCGTCCACCATCAACGGGCACCAGTGCAGCGCCTCCCGCGGCAGGTGGAACTGTTCCACCAGCAACTCGATCTCAACCTCGGACACCATCAGGTTCAGATCGCAGCGGTACAGCGCGGCGATCTCACGGCGGGCCAGATCGGTATCGGCCATCCGTTCGAACTCCTCGCGCAGGGCCGGCGCGAACAGTCCGGTGAAATCGTTGGCGTCGTCGCTGGCCTTCAAACGCTCCTTGAGGCGCTGATGGCGGGCGTGACGCAGGCTTTGCAGGTCGGAGGTCTCCAGCATCCGCAGAGCGTCCGGGCACTGCTTCTCGACGCGCCAGCCGAACTGCTCCTCCATCATGAACTGGTCGAACAGGACAATGTCCGGCGCCAGTTCACGGACGAACGTATCGAAGCTTTCGCTGTTGAGTTCGATCGGCACCTCGCGGATGCCCATGGCCGTGAGGTCCGCCTTGTGTTCGCCGGGGCCGGCGGGGCTGGCGAAGGTGATGTCCCAGCCTTCTTGCAGGAATGCCTCGAGGATCTGCATGACATGCCCGCTGGCCGCCGAGGAACGGGGTTCGGGCCAGACATAGCCTATGACCAGAACCTGAGTGGTGCGGGATTGATGCATGGACGGGCATTCCTTGAGGCAGGTGGGTGCGAATAAGCGCGTCATTAAACCACAGCCGACTCTGGATGGATCCCGGAACTCATGGAACGGCGGGACTGCTTCAAACGTTGGAAACTCACGTCAACTTTCGGTCGATGCGTTATTGCTGTTCGTGGGTGAGTTGTAAGTTTGTGTATTGTTTGTCTCTGCTGGTGACGAGGAAAACATATTCAACATTTGATGAGTGTGGGCGTTCTTGAATGTCGAGTAGTGTTTGTTTGGCGCGACGCGATTTATCTGCGAGTGCATGTATTCGACATTTTCAATGAATAAGAGCTATTGCATGAAGTTACCTGTATTTGATCTGGCGGATGCCAGTGTTGAGAACCCCTCTTTGTCTGTATTGCTGGATCCTCTGGGCACCAGTTCCGACAACCGGTTGCCGCGGACGGGGGCCTTGACCACCGCAAAGGATACATCCGACGAAATCGTCGACGGCATCGACCTCAAGGCGTTGAGCAGTGAAATTGCCGCAGGTTGCGCCGCCATGATGGATCCCGGGACGTTCGATCCGATCCTCTTCATTCGGGCGCAGATCGAAAAGACGGCGCGTCGGCATGTGACGTCGCAGAAGCTTCTGGCGCAGATCACCCATGACGCCACCATCGGCATCAAGTACGTGGCCAATGAATCGGTCAGGCCCAGTGACTGGCGCAACGGAGAGGCGCCGGCGAAGCAGTGGGTCACCAAGCCGTTCACCCTGGCGGAGATCTGCACGGATCACCACCTGCGAGTGCTCAAGGACGTGGGATACAAACAGATACTCTGGCCCTCGTCGTATCCTCGGGATCTGGTTCAGGCGTTCACCGATGCGGATTATCAGCGTGGCTTCAAGGATCATCTCACCGATGGCCTGAAGCCCAAGTCGGCCAAGCTGTTCGGCAAGCTTCTGAAAAGGGCGGAGCTGCACGATCTGGTCATCCGGTTCATCAAGGACGAGTCCCGGGACATGGAGGACCGGCAACTGGCCTTCGACTACCTCAGGGGGCTGGTGCCTGCACGCACGATGATTCTGCACAGCCGCCCGGAGCTCAAGGTCGATAACGCCGTTTTCATCGGCGCCAACAACCTGAGCCGGGGCATTCTCTTCTTTTTGGGAGAGGACAAGGCAGCGATCGAGTATCCGGAGGGGCCCGACGAAAGAGGGAGGTTCGTGGAAAACAACCCGGATCTGCAGAAAAGGCTGCTCAAGCGGGTGCCGCTCAGTGAGCAGCAAAAGCCCCATGTCCGTGACTTCAAGTATCGCGGTCTGGAGTTCCCTCTGTTCGCTACGCGCCCGGTGCGTCGGCAAATCGCCTTCTTCGCCAGCAATGACATCGCCGATACCCTCTTGACCTTGCAGATCGACCGAGCGCTGGCTGACATCGACACGCTGGTCTCGACCGCCGAGGAGCGGCTCACCGACACGGCCCTGGAAGCAACCGGTTATCTGCTGCAATGTCTGGCGTTCGCCGCATCATTGCCGTGGGGCGGGAGCGGGGTGCTCGCGTCGGCCTCCTTGAAGATCCTGGCTTCCATGTTGCTGGGGCTGGGCGCCTCGGCGACGGACCTGATCCGCGCGGAAATCTCCGATGACCCCGCCGAAACAGACCGGCTGCGCATCGCCGCCGCAATCGGCGCGCTGGCGGAACTCGCCGGCCCGATCGGGGAACGGCTGCTCGGCAAGGCGTTGTCGGTGGCAACCAAGAAACGATTGGGGCAGCGCGTCGTCCAGGCAATGAACCTGATCAATCACCCTTCATCGTTGCGTCGGCCATCGGGCAGCATCTCTCATCAATTGGCCAGTACCGTAGGCAAGGAAATACCGGAGTCGGCGAAAGGCGCCTTGGTGGCAGGTCGACTCCATGAGCTGGCGGGCGGACCCGGCGTCGCCCAGACAATCGCCTCGGACACGCAACTGGTGCGGTACGCGGGGCCGGAAAAAGGCTTTGTCTATCAAGGGTTCACCTTCAGGGGCGACACACGTGACACGTCCGTGGTGTTCAAGGAAGGCTTCCGGCAGCGCACGGTCATCACCGATCTGAATCAGGTCAACGGGTTCAAGGGCGGCTACGGCGGGGCGCACGATGCCCTGGCGCCGGACGGCGCCGGCATCTCCACGTCCGCGTTCTACAAAAAGGACGGTGCGGGCGCCTATGTCTACGGTGGCGCCAAGGGCGGCTTCACCTACTTCATCGACGCCAGGCAGTTGGAAGGCTTTCATCTGTACGCCAACACTGAACTGATGTTCCGTCCCGAATCGGGCCTGAGGCAGCTGCCGCCTCTGGAAATCAACTACGCCGTCGACATTTCGCCGCGCCTGATTCTCGGCGCCTACGACAGCGCCGGCAGGTTCATACCCAACCCCTCAGCCCTGCGATTGGCGATCGAGGCCAGCGGCGAGCCGGGAAAAGGGTTGGGCCGCGAGATCGGCAAGCAGGTTGGAGAGGGGGCCGAGGCATTGCTTCCCGAACATGAGAAAGAAGCGCCGATCAACCGGGATTGAGGCTGTCCGGGAGTCGTTCCCGGCAGGTGTCCGGGAGAATCGACTTGATCTTGTCCCGCAGTTGATCGATGGAAAACGGCTTGCCGATGACGTGCATGTCGGGCGGCACTTCGAGGGTCTCGGCGTAGCCGCTGGCGAACAGGATCGGCAAGTCAGGGCGCAGCAGACGGGCCTGCTCCGCGAGGATCCGGCCGTCCATGTCCGGCAGGCCGACGTCGGTCATCATCAGGTCCACCCGGCGGCCGGGATCCTGGAGGATGTCCAGCGCCTGCTCGCCGCCGTCCGCTTCCTCCACGCGGAAGTCCAGTTCCGCCAACACATCGACGATCAGCATGCGCACGATGGCGTCGTCTTCTACTACTAGGATGGTGGGCATAATCTAAGCTCTCAAGGACTGGACAGGGGAGCGCGGTCTCGCGAAACAACCGCGCTTTAGCATGAGTAAATGGCGCAATGCCACAAGTTCCCCGGCATCGCTCAAAAAGGTGCGAATGCGGGTCGGCCGTCAAGGATAACGGCTGATTTGCGAAATCGCGCAGGCAAACCGGGACAATTGCTGCTAAAGCTGAGAGAAAAATGGATCCATGTTGCCGTTTTCGGGCAAACTCCCTGAATTTCAACAGTTCGACAAGGCTGTCCAATGACCTCTACGTCTTCGGTCGATGAACTACGGTTCCGTAAACTCCTGACCCGCAACGTCAGCCTGCCGCTGGCGGTCGGCGCGCTCAGCGCGGTGTTCTTCGTGGTGCTGATCACGTATCTGCTCTCGGTGATCAAGTGGGTGGAGCACACCGACCGGGTGATCAACAACGCCAATGAAGCGGTGAAGCTCACGGTCGACCTGGAGACCGGGATGCGCGGCTTCCTGCTCAGCGGCGACGAGCACTTCCTGGATCCCTACGAGACGGCCAAGCCGCGGATCGCCGTGGCGCTCGGCACCTTGCTCGAACTCACCGCCGACAACCCGGTGCAGACCGACCGCATACGCCGCCTGCAAGCGTTGCAGGCCGAGTGGGCGACCTACGCGCAATCGATGATCGACCTGCAGCGCAGCAGCGGCGACTACCGCGCCGCCGTCAAGGCCGGGCGCGGCAAGCGCCTGACCGACGAGATCCGCAAGCAGTTCGAGGACGTGATCGACACCGAGCAGCAATTGCGCACCGCGCGCAACGAAGACGTGCGCCGCACCACGATCTGGAGCATCAGCCTCTACATTTTGTTTGTCGCGGCCATCAGCGGCCTGCTGGCCTATGTCGGCCGCCGGGACTTGCTCAACCTGTCGCAGAACTACGGCGCCAACCTCGACGCCCAGCAGGCCAGCGCCCAGCGCCTGGAGCGGCAGGCCTGGCTGCGCAGCGGGCAGTCGGAGCTGGCCGAGCAGGTGTTGGGACAACTGACCCTCAACCTGTTGGGCCGCAACATCCTGCAGTTCTGTGCCCAGTACTTGGGCGTCGCGGTGGCGGCGCTGTATGTGCGCGAAGAGCACGGCGGCCTCAAGCGTGTGGCCACCTACGGTTTCTCCCGCGACCAGGAAGCGCAGGAACAGTCGATCTACAGCGACGAAGGCATTGTCGGCCAGGCCGCGCAGCAGGGGCGCCTGATCCGTCTGGAACCGGTGCCCTCCGACTACTTCAAGGTCAGTTCGGGCCTGGGAGAGGGCGTGCCGAGCAGCGTGCTGGTGGTGCCGACCAGCGACGATGACCGGGTCAACGGTGTGGTCGAACTGGGCTTCCTGCGCCCGCTCAACGAGCGCGACGTCGAGCTGCTGGAGCTGATCGCCGGCAACATCGGCATCTCCATCGAAGCGGCCCGTTACCGTCAGCGCCTGCAGGAGGTGCTCGCCGAGACCCAGCAGCTCAACGAAGAGCTGCAGGTGCAGCAGGAAGAGCTCAAGACCGCCAACGAGGAACTGGAGGAACAGTCACGGATCCTCAAGGAGTCCCAGGCGCATCTGGAGACCCAGCAGGTCGAGCTGGAGCAGACCAACGAACAGCTCGCCGAGCAGACCCAGATCCTGGCCGAGCAGCGCGACGCCATGGACCTGAAGAACACCGAACTCAACCAGGCCCAGGCGCAGTTGGAAGAACGCGCCGAAGAGTTGCAGCGCTCCAGCAAGTACAAGTCCGAGTTCTTGGCCAACATGTCCCACGAACTGCGCACGCCGCTGAACAGCTCGCTGATCCTGGCCAAGCTGCTGGCGGAGAACCCCCAGGAGAACCTGTCGGCCGAGCAGGTCAAGTTCGCCGAGTCGATCTATTCGGCCGGCAACGACTTGCTCAACCTGATCAACGACATCCTCGACATCGCCAAGGTCGAGGCCGGCAAGCTTGAAGTGGTGGCCGACAGCACCAGCGTGGAGCGCCTGGCCGAGGGCCTGCGCGGGGTGTTCGAGCCGCTGGCGGCGGACAAGCGCCTGGCGTTCGACGTCGTGGTGCAGCCCGATGCGCCGCAGACCCTGTTCACCGACCGGCAGCGGTTGGAGCAGGTGGTCAAGAACCTGCTGTCCAACGCCGTGAAGTTCACCGAGCAGGGCTCGGTCAGCCTGACCATCGCCGGCCAGCCGAACGACGGCGTGGCGTTCATCGTCCGCGACACCGGGATCGGCATCGCGGCCAACCAGCAGGAAAGCATCTTCGAGGCGTTCCACCAAGCCGACGGCACCACCAACCGCAAATACGGCGGCACCGGGCTCGGCCTGTCGATCTCCCGCGACCTGGCGGCCCTGCTCGGCGGCTTCATCAGCGTCAGCAGCGCGCCGGGTCGCGGCAGCGTGTTCACCCTGGTGGTGCCGCAGCACTACCGCCAGAACAGCGAGACGCCGGCCGTGCCGGTGAACTTCAATCCCGTCTCCATCGAACCGGCCGAGGCGGCGCCCGAGCCGGCGTCACCGCCGTCGATGGACCTGCCGCGGTTCAACGACGACCGCGACAAGGCCCCGTTCGACAGCCGCAGCATCCTGGTGGTGGAGGATGAGCCGAACTTCGCCAACATCCTGTACGACCTGGCCCACGAACTGGGTTACCGCTGCCTGGTCGCCCACGGCGCCGACGAAGGCTACGACCTGGCCCGCGAGTTCCTGCCGGACGCGATCCTGCTGGACATGCGCCTGCCGGATCACTCGGGGCTGACCGTGCTGCAGCGCTTGAAGGAACACCCCGAAACCCGGCACATCCCGGTGCACGTGATCTCGGTCGAGGACCGGGTCGAAGCGGCGATGCACATGGGCGCCATCGGTTATGCGGTCAAGCCGACCACCCGCGACGAACTCAAGGACGTGTTCGCGCGCCTGGAAGCCAAGCTGACGCAGAAGGTCAAGCACGTGCTGCTGGTCGAGGACGACGACCTGCAGCGCGAAAGCATCGCCCGCCTGATCGGCGACGAAGACATCGAGATCACCGCCGTGGGGCTGGCCCAGGATGCGCTGGAGCTGCTGCGCACCACCGTGTTCGATTGCATGGTCATCGACCTGAAGCTGCCGGACATGCTCGGCAACGATCTGCTCAAGCGGATGTCCACCGAAGACATCCGCTCGTTCCCGCCGGTGATCGTCTACACCGGGCGCAACCTGACCCGCGACGAAGAGGCCGACCTGCGCAAGTATTCGCGCTCGATCATCATCAAGGGCGCTCGCTCCCCGGAACGCCTGCTGGATGAGGTCACACTCTTTTTGCACAAAGTCGAATCGCAGTTGTCCCATGAGCGGCAGAAGATGCTCAAGACCGCCCGCAGCCGCAACAAGGTCTTCGAGGGCCGCAAGGTGCTGCTGGTGGACGACGATGTGCGCAACATCTTCGCCCTGACCAGCGCGCTGGAGCACAAGGGCGCCGTGGTGGTGATCGGCCGTAACGGCCGTGAAGCGATTGAACGGCTCAATGAAATCGAGGACATCGATCTGGTGCTGATGGACGTGATGATGCCGGAAATGGACGGCTTCGAAGCCACCATGGAAATCCGCAAGGATCCGCGCTGGCGCAAGCTGCCGATCATCGCGGTGACGGCCAAGGCCATGAAGGACGATCAGGAGCGCTGCCTGCAGGCGGGCGCCAACGACTACCTGGCCAAGCCCATCGACCTGGATCGCCTGTTCTCGTTGATTCGGGTGTGGTTGCCGAAGATGGAACGCATTTAGTGGAACGACATTATTCAGTCGAGCGCAACAGTGAGATTGAGCTTCGGCTGTTGATCGAGGCTATCTACCTCAAGTACAGCTATGATTTTCGCGATTACTCCGGCGCTTCGATCAAGCGCCGGGTGCTGCACGCGCTGAGCCAGTTCGAGTGCAGCACCATTTCCGCCCTGCAGGAAAAGGTGCTGCACGACCCGACCGCGTTCATGCAGCTGCTGCAGTTGCTGACGATCCCGGTCAGCGAGATGTTCCGCGACCCGTCGCACTTTCTCGCGATCCGGCGCGAAGTGGTGCCGCTGCTCAAGACCTATCCGTCGATCAAGATCTGGATCGCCGGGTGCAGCACCGGCGAAGAGGTGTATTCGATGGCGATCCTGCTGCGTGAGGAAGGGTTGCTGGAGCGCACGATCATCTATGCGACCGACATCAATCCGCATTCGCTGGACAAGGCCAAGCAGGGCATCTTCTCCATGGAAAACGTGCGTGCCTACACCGCCAACTATCAGCAGGCGGGCGGCCAGCGGTCGTTCGCCGACTACTACACGGCGGCCTACGGCTACGCGATCTTCGACAAGAGCCTGTGCGAGAACGTGACGTTCGCCGACCACAGCCTGGCGACCGACAGCGTGTTCTCCGAGACCCAATTGATCTCCTGCCGCAACGTGCTGATCTATTTCAACAAGAAGCTGCAGGACCGGGCCTTCAGCCTGTTCCACGAGTCGCTGTGCCACCGGGGCTTTCTGGTGCTGGGCAGCAAAGAGACGCTGGATTTCTCCAGTTACGCCAACCGGTTCGACCCGTTGGTGAAACAAGAACGGATCTACCGCAAATCATGAACGGCGCCACGGGCTTGCCCCGGATCGAGGCCATCGCGGTGGGCGCTTCCGCCGGAGGCGTCGAAGCCTTGCTGACGTTGCTGGCGCCGCTGCGCCAGGGGTTCAGGCTGCCGATCATTGTCGTGCTGCACCTGCCGGAAGAGCGGCGCAGCCAACTGGCCGAAGTCTTCGCCAGGCGGATGTCGCTGCCGGCGGTCGAAGCCATCGACAAGCAGCAGATCGCCCCCGGCACCGTGTATTTCGCCACGCCCGGCTATCACCTGTCGGTGGAGCAGGATCGCAGCCTGTCGCTGAGCCTGGAGGACCGGGTGCACCATTCCCGGCCCTCCATCGATTACCTGTTCGAGTCCGCCGCCGACGTCTACGGCGCGGCGCTGGCCGCCGTCCTGCTGACTGGCGCCAACCACGACGGCGCCCAGGGCCTGGCCCAGGTCAAGCGCCACGGCGGGCTGACCGTCGTCCAGGATCCGCAGGAGGCACACGTGGCCACCATGCCCCTGGCCGCGCTGAGCCTTCATCAACCCGACCACATTCTCCCCCTGCACGGCATCAGCCGTTTGCTTGTCGAGCTGGAACGAATCGCATGCTGAGTAATATCCAGGCAAAACTGCTGATCGTCGACGATCTGCCGGAAAACCTGCTGGCCCTGGAAGCGCTGATCAAGCGTGAAGACCGCATCGTCCACAAGGCGTTGTCGGCGGACGAGGCGTTGTCGCTGCTGCTGCAGCACGAATTCGCCATGGCCATCCTGGACGTGCAGATGCCCGGCATGAACGGCTTTGAACTGGCCGAGATGATGCGCAGCACCGAAAAGACCAAGAACATCCCGATCATCTTCGTCAGCGCCGCCGGCCGTGAACTGAACTACGCGTTCAAGGGCTACGAAAGCGGCGCGGTGGATTTCCTGCACAAGCCGCTGGACGTGCAGGCGGTCAAGAGCAAGGTCAACGTGTTCGTCGACCTGTACCGCCAGAGCAAGGCCCTCAAGCAGCAGCTCGAAGCGCTGGAGCAGAGCCGGCGCGAACAGCAGGTGCTGCTGGAGCAGTTGCAGAGCACCCAGGCGGAACTGCAGCAAGCGGTGCGCATGCGCGACGACTTCATGTCGATCGTCGCCCATGAAGTGCGCACACCGCTCAATGGCCTTATCCTCGAAACGCAGTTGCGCAAGATGCACCTGGCCCGGGACAACGCCGCCGCGTTCACCCTGGACAAGATGAACGCCATGGTCGAGCGCGACGAGCGGCAGATCCAGAGCCTGATCCGCCTGATCGAAGACATGCTCGACGTGTCGCGCATCCGCACCGGCAAGCTGTCGATCCGGCCGAGCCGTTTCGACCTGGCGCAATTGGTGGGCAACCTGCTGCAGAACTTCGCGCAGCAGATCGAAGCGGCGGAAACCGAGGTCAGCTTCAGCGCACCGGAGCCGGTGGAAGGGCACTGGGACGAGTTCCGCATCGAGCAGGTGGTCTCCAACCTGTTGACCAACGCCTTGCGCTACGGCGGCAAGAGCCCGATCCAGGTGCGGGTGTACCGCGAAGGCGACGAGGCGCGGGTCGAGGTCGCCGACCACGGCATCGGCATCAGCGAGGAGAACCAGAAGCGGATCTTCCAGCAGTTCGAAAGGGTGTCGGCCAAGACCGTGGTGGCCGGATTGGGCCTGGGGCTGTTCATCTCCGAACAGATCGTCGCGGCCCATGGCGGTTCGATCACCGTCCAGAGCCGGATCAACGAAGGCGCGCTGTTTCGCGTCTGCCTGCCGCTGGGCGAAAACGGCGAACCGGACGCAACCTCTGAGTGACCGCACGGTCGTACTCAGCAGCTATTGACCGAACAAAGGCTTTCCATGAGCACAGATGCACAAGATGTAGTACTCGTCGTCGAGGACGAACCCGTTATCTTGATGATCCTCACCGACTACCTGAGGGGCGAGGGTTATCACGTCCTGGAGGCGGAAAACGGCGAGCAGGCCTTCGAGATCCTGGCGAGCAAGCCGCATCTGGACCTGCTGATCAGCGATTTCCGTCTGCCCGGCGGCATCAACGGCGTGCAGATCGCAGAGCCGGCCGTCAAGCTGAGGCCGGACCTGAAGGTGATCTTCATCAGCGGCTACCCGCAGGAGATCCGCGAGACCGACAGCCCGATCACGCGCAAGGCGCCGATCCTGGAAAAACCGTTCGACCTGGACGTGCTGCAGGAAAAGATCCGCGAGCTGCTGGCGTAAGGGCTGACGGCGGGCTCAGAGCCCTTGCTGCAATGACGGGTCGTCCGGATTCATCTGCTCCAGCTGGGCCAGCAGGATCTGGACGTTCTGCAGTTGGCCGCTTTCCTTCCAGTAACTGATCAGCAGCACCCGGGCCTTGCGGTCGGCGGGATGGCGCTGGACGACTTCCTGCAACTGCTTCTGCGCCGCCTCCAGTTCCTCGGCCCCGTGCAGGGTGGTGGCCAGGTCGTAGCGGTAATCCTTGTTGTCGGGCTCAAGCTCCACCGCCCTGGACAGGCCCAGCAGCGCGTATTCGCGTTGGTCGTGATGCAGCAGCCACAGGCCCAGGGCATGTTGCAGGTAGGCGGAGTCGGGCTGGGCCTTCAACTGTTTGGCCAGCAATTGCCGGGCCGCGTCACTCTGGCCCTGGCGGTCCAGCACTTCGATCTGCATCACCAGTGCGGGCAGGTTGGCCGGATCCAGGCGCAATGTCTGCTCCAGCGCCTCCTGCGCCTGCTTCAGTTCCGCATTGTGCAGGTGCAGGCGGGCCAGCTGCGCGTAGCGGTCGGCGCTTTCGGGCTCAAGCTTGAGGGCCTGTTCCCAACTGTCGATGCCTTGCTGCAGCGGGGCGAAATACAGGCCCAGTTCGTCCGGGGTCAGGCCGAGCAGGGCGTTGATCGTCGCAAAGCGCACCGTCTGGTCTTCGTCGTCCAGCAATGGGCCGAGCAACAGGCTGCGTTGGCCGCCGGGCACCAGGCCGACGATGCTCTTGATCGCCGCCAGCCGCACGTCCGGCGACTCGTTCTGAAGATCCGCATCCGCCAGCTTCAGCGCCTGGGGGCTCGGATAGTTGGGCAGCTCGGCGTGCAGCCAGACGCGCCGCTTGACCGTCAGGTCCGGACGCGCCAACTGCTGGTAAAGCACCCGGGCGGCGCCGGGCTTGCCGGCGCGGGCGGCGGACAAGGCTTCGCTGTAGCCGTGCTTGATCGCTTCGGGGATGACCGGTGCGGTGCTGCGCAGGGACAGCCAGGCAACGCCGAGCGCCAGCACGAGACCGAGGCTGATGAGCAGGTAGCGGCGAGACGGTGGCATGCAGGGATCCGGAGACGGGCGAGGGGCAAGCTTCGGTCAGTGCGCGCCATGAGTCAAACCCTGTGGCCGTTTATGCCGACGGATCGGCATTTCACTTCGCACGAATCGGCCTACAGACTGCGTCGACCACGTTACCTGTCGAGCCTTCGATGCAGTGTCTACGCTTGCAGGAGTCGTCTGGATGAGCGTGTCCATGCAAGCCTTGGTCAATTACTTAAATTCGGTGCTCCATCCCGGTCGGGCGGTGCTGCTGTTCGGCCTGCGTACCGTCGCCGCCGGGCTGCTGACGCTGTACCTGGCGTTCCTGTTCGATCTGGACCAGCCCAAGTGGTCGATCATGGCGGTGGTCATCATCAGCCAGCCGTTGGCCGGCATGGCCCTGGCCCGCAGCTTCGGCCAGGTCATCGGCACGACGCTCGGCGCGGTGGTGGCGGTGCTGATCATGGCGATCTTCCCCCAGGCGCCCTTGCCGTTCATCGCCACCCTGGCGCTGTGGCTGGCCCTGTGCACCGCCGGCGGTACGCTGCTGCGCTACACCAGTTCACAGGCCTTCGTGCTCAGCGGATACACCGCCGTGGTGGTGGCCTTGCTGGCGATTCCGGATCAGGACGGCACCTTTCTGCTGGCGGTCACCCGCGTCACCGAAACCTTGCTGGCGGTGGCCTGCGTCTGCGTGGTCAGCCTGTTGACGGCCCGTCCCGAGGCGGTCACCCGGGGCTATTTCGACAAGGTCGATCAGGTCATCAAGCTTGCGGCCCTGCATTCGGCGGCGGTGCTGCGCACCGAAGAGGACGAGGCCGCCTTCCAGCAGCGGCAGATGCGCCTGCTGGGGGAGATCAGTGCCCTGGAAGGGTTGCGCCGCCACCTCTATTTCGATGCCCCGAGACTGCGCAGCGCAGACGGTCTGGTGCTGCTGCTCGGCAACCAACTGATGCTGCTGACCTCACGCCTGACCGCGTTGCGTCACCAGCGCGAATTGCTCACGGCGCGCTGGGAGGGGGAACTGCCGCCGGATATCCAGCGTCTGCGCGCCGAGGAACTGGCCTTTCTCGACCAACTGGCGCAGCAGGGGCGTGCGCTGCCGGCCCAGGCGCGTCACCACTTCGTGACCCTGCAACAGCAGTTCGACGAACTGGCCTATAAGGCCGAGCAACTGACCGAAGACATGAGCGCGACCCTGCGTTCGCTGGCCTGGGCGTTGCGCTGGGAACAGGCGCGCCTGTTGCAGCAACTGGAACAGATCCTGGAACTGAGCGACGCGATCCAGGAGGGAAGGGAGGCCAGTTGCGTGTTCCGCGGTCAGGCCAACCCCCTGCACCTGGATTTCACGCTGGCCACGATGAACGCCATCCGGGCCTTCAGCGCCTTGATGATCGCGGGGCTGATCTGGATCGAGACGGCCTGGGACGGTGCCCGCGGCGGAATGATTCTGGTGGGGATCCTGTGTTCGCTGATGGCGACCTTTCCGCGCCCTCTGATCGCCGCGCAGAGCTATGCCCGCGGGTTGGGCCTGGCCCTGGTGGTGTCGGCGTTCTACCAGTTCATGCTGGTGCCGGCGGTCAGCGATTTCGAACCGCTGGCGTTGCTGCTGGCGCCGTTGCTCTATGTGATCGCGGTCGGCCTCGCCAGCCCGGCGACGGCCGGCATCGGCATGGGGCTGGGGCTGTCGAGCTTCCTGATGCTCGGCCCGCAGAACGTCGGAACCGGGCAGAACTCGGCCATCCAATGGTTCGAATTCGCGGGCGCCTACGTCAGTGCGGCCATGCTCGCACTCATGGTCTATGCCTGGATCTTTCCGTTCCGGCCGGTGCTGCGCATCCGTCGCTTCTACAACGAGGCGCGGGAGCAGGTCTATGCCCTGACGAAGGGGGCGGCCACCGACGAACAACAATTTGAGTTCGAAAGCCGCATGGTGGATCGGTTGACCACGATGCTGGGGCTGCTGCCGGCGGCCAATGACCGGGCCATGCAGGCGTTGTACGAAACCAGCCTGGCCTGCGTGGCGGCGGGGGTGGCGATGCATCAGCTCAGGCAGCAGGCGCAGGGCAATACGTTGCTGTCGGAAACCTTCAGCCGTCGTTTGACGGCGGCGGTGCGGCAAGCCGGGCGATTTGTCGTGGGCCGCCCGGATGTGCAGCTCAAGCCGTTGCTGGTCGAACTGCACGCGTTGGGCGACGGTCTCGACGACCTGCATGTCGCCAGCCATGAACACGTGTGGTCGGTGTTTCGCATGCGCGTGGCGCTGCTGATCGTCGTCTCGTTCCTGGAACGGCACGGTGAGCGCCTGCAACACCCTGTCCCTGAAGGAGAGCCGGCCCTTGCCCATTGATTTCGAGATAGGCGGGGTCTACCTGCCGCCGATTGCCCAGGCGCTGTTGCTGGCCATCCCTGTCTTTCTCCTGTTGGACCGGGTGCTGCGCCGGCTGGGCGTGCTGCGTCGGGTCTGGCACGAGGCGCTGTTCGAGGGTGCGCTGTACGCCTGCGTCTGCGCGACGTTGATTCTGCTGATGGGAGCCTGAGGCCTTGAAGACATTGCTTGCCCGATTGACGACATTGGCGGTGGTGGCGCTGGCCATCGTGCTCGGCTGGTTCGCCTGGGAGCATTACACCCGCGCCCCGTGGACCCGTGACGCGAGGGTGAGGGCGGATGTGGTGACGCTGTCGGCGGACGTGTCGGGCCGCATCGTCAAATTGGCCGTGCAGGACAACCAGCATGTGCAGAAGGGTCAACTGCTGCTGGAGATCGACCCGGCACGCTACAGCCTGGCGGTGGAGCATGCCCGGCGCTCGGTGGAGGTGGCCAAGGCAGCGCTGGGGCAGTCCCAGGCGGCCATCGTCGCCAGCGGGGCGCTGCTCAAGCAGCGCGAAAGCGAAGAGCGGCGACGGCGCACCCTCAAGCAAGGCTTCGCCATCTCGGGGGAGGAATGGGAGAAGTCCAGCACCGAAGTGGCCGTCGCCCAGGCCGACCTGTTGCGCAACCAGGCCAATCTCGGCCTGGCCGAGGCCAATGTGCAACTGGCGGTGGCGGCGCTGACCCAGGCGGAGCTGGATCTGCAGCGCACCCGGGTGGAGGCGCCGGTCAGCGGTTACGTCACCAACCTGCTGACCCGCGAAGGCGACTATGCCGTGACGGGCGGCGCACTGGTCGCGTTGGTGGACAGCGAATCGTTCTATGTCAGCGGCTATTTCGAGGAAACCAAACTGCCCAGGATCAGCGAGGGCGACCGGGTACGGGTCGAGTTGATGAGCGGTGAGCGGTTCGAGGGCACCGTGCAGAGCATCGCCTTTGCCATCGCCGACCGTGAGAATGCACCGGGCAGCCGGCTGCTGGCCAACATCAACCCCAGTTACACCTGGGTGAAGCTGGCGCAGCGGGTGCCGGTGCGGATTGCGATCGACGGCGACTATGCCGGCAAAGACCGGCTGCGGGCGGGGACGACTGCGACGGTGACGGTGCTGGAGCACAAGTGAACTTGGTGAGACGGCATTGCCGCTGTCTGATCCACCGCCATCGCCAGCAGGCTGGCTCCCACAGGGGATCATCGGTGGCCGCAATATCCAGGCACACCACAAAAACTGTAGGAGCTTGCCTGCAAGCGATGAGGCCGGCACTGCTGATATCTGTATTGCCTGATCCACCGCCATCGCCGGCAAGCCGGCTCCCACAGTTATTGCGGTAGCCGCAGTTTCTGCATGTACCCACAGCCCCCTGTGGGAGCTGGCTTGCCAGCGATGAGGTCCGTCCAAACGACACCGCAGGCTGACCTGGCGCCGCAAAGGGCATCACCCAAAACCGAACCCTCAGAAACAAAAAAGCCCCGCGACCGAATGATACGCGGGGCAAAGAATTGGTTGGTTGCGGCCAACCAAAGGAGCTCTTTAAAAAACGGAATTACTTGCTGGCGACGGTCTCCGGCTGCCAGCCGCCACCCAGGGCCTTGTAGATCGCGACGATGCCGCGGTACAGGTCGACTTCGGCCTGGGCCTGGCTGTCTTCGGCGGCCAGGCGCTCACGCTGGGCGTCGAGCAGCACCAGGAAATCGGCGGTGCCTTCGCGGTAGCGGATCTCGGCGAGGTCGGCGGCCTTGCGGCTCGACTCGCTTTGACGGATCAGCGAGATCAGGCGCTGTTGGCGCTTGCCGTAGTCGCTGAAGGCGTTCTCCGATTCCTCGAGGGCCAGCAGCACTTGCTGCTCGTAGGTCGCCAGGGCGCCTTCGGCGTCGGCATCGGCGCCGCGCAGGCGGGCCCGCACGCTGCCCAGGTCAAACGCTGCCCAGGTGATGCTCGGGCCGAGCGCCCAGGCGTTGGCCGCCGATGAGCCGATCTGCGAGCCGCGCCCGGCCGTCCAGCCGAGGAAACCGCTGAGGCTGACCCGAGGGAACAGGTCGGCCTTGGCCACACCGATGCGCGCCGTGGCGGATGCCAGTTTGCGTTCGGCGCTGAGGATGTCCGGACGGCGTTGCAGCAGTTCGCCCGGATCGCCGATCGGCAGCGCCTTGGCGATCGCCGGCAGGTCTTTGGGGCTCAGGTCGACGGTCAGCTTGTCCGGACGCTCGCCCAACAGCGTGGCGATGCGGTTCTTCTGGCGAACCTGCTCGGCCTGCAGTTGCGGCACGCTGGCTTCCACGGAGGCGAGGCGGGCATCGGCGCGTTCCACGTCGAGCTGATCGCCCACGCCGGCATCGCGCAGGCTGATGGTGATCTTGCGCGACTCCTGCTGGTTCTCCAGGTTGGCCAGCGCGATCTTCTCGCGCAGTTGCGCGCCGCGCAGTTGGCCGTAGGCATCCACCAGTTCGGCGATCATGGTCACCTGCAACTGGTACAGGTCGGCTTCGGCCGCCTGCTGGTCGGCCTCGCTGGCTTCCAGGTTGCGCTGGATGCGGCCGAACAGGTCCACTTCCCAGGCCATATCCAGTCCCAGGTCATAGCGCTCGCTGTTGACCCGGCGGGTGGTCTGGCCGGGAATCTGTCCCTTGGCCAGGTCGCTGCTGGCGCGGCTGGTGATGGTCGGCATGGCGTCGTTGCTGACGTCGTCGCGGATCGCCCGGGCAGCCTTCCAGCGGGCGAACGCTACGCGCAGCTGGCGGTTGCCTTGCAGCGACTGGGTCACCAACTGGTTGAGGGTCGGGTCGTCGAACTGCTGCCACCAGATGCCTTCGAACTTCGAACGGTCGAAGTTCTTCTGGCCGGCGGCGCCATCGGTGGCGGCCGTGATGTTGGCCGCCTCCGTGGCTGGGGTCTTGTAGTCGGGGCCGACGGCGCAGGCACTCAAGGCCAGCACCAGCAGACTCGGCAGGAAGACTTTCAGACTCATTGTTGCGCCTCCAATTGCAGGGCTTTGGCCGCTTTGCGGGCTTCACCGCGCTCCACGAAGTTGCGGATCAGTACATAGAAGACCGGCGTCAGCAGCAGACCGAAGAAGGTCACCCCGAGCATCCCGGAGAACACCGCCACACCCATGGCGTGACGCATCTCGGCGCCGGCGCCGGTGGAGATCACCAGCGGCACCACACCCATGATGAACGCGAAGGAGGTCATCAGGATCGGCCGCAGACGCAGACGGCACGCTTCCAGCACCGCAGCCAGCGGATCGAGGCCTTCCTGCTGCTTGTCCTTGGCGAACTCGACGATCAGGATCGCGTTCTTGCACGCCAGGCCCACCAGTACGATCAAGCCGATCTGGGTGAAGATGTTGTTGTCGCCGCCGGAGGCGATGACACCGGTGATGGCCGACAGCAGGGTCATCGGTACGATCAGGATCACCGCCAGCGGCAGGCTCCAGCTTTCGTACTGCGCCGCGAGCACCAGGAACGCCAGCAATACGCAGAGCGGGAACACGAACAGCGCGGTGTTGCCGGCCAGGATCTGCTGGTAGGTCAGGTCGGTCCACTCGTAGGTCATGCCGTTGGGCAGTTCGTCCTTGAGCAGCTTCTCGATGGCGGCCTGGGCCTGGCCGGAGCTGTAGCCCGGGGCTGCCGCGCCGTTGATTTCAGCGGTGATGAAGCCGTTGTAGTGCATCACGCGGTCCGGCCCCGAGGTGTCGCTGACCTTGATGAAGGTCGCCAGCGGGATCATTTCGCCCTTGTTGTTGCGTACCTTGAGCTGGCCGATCTGGTCGGATTCGAGGCGGAACTGCTGCTCGGCCTGAACGTTGACCTGATAGGTGCGCCCGAAGCGGTTGAAGTCGTTGGCATACAGCGAACCCAGGTAGATCTGCAGGGTGTCGAAGATGTCGCTGACGGCTACGCCGTGGGTCTTGGCCTTCTCGCGGTCGATGGCGGCATCGACCTGCGGCACGTTCACGGTGTAGCTGGTGAACAGGTTGGCCAGCTCCGGCACGCTGTGGCTCTTGGCGATGATGTTCATGGTTTCCTTGTACAGCTCTTCGTAGCCCAGGTTGCCCCGGTCTTCGATCTGCAGGCGGAAACCGCCGATGGTGCCCAGCCCCTGTACCGGTGGCGGCGGGAAGATCGCCATGTAGGCTTCCTGGATCCCCGCGTACTGGCCGTTCAGGGCCCCGGCGATGGCGCCGGCGGACATGCTCGGATCCTTACGCTCGTCGAACGGTTTGAGGGTCACGAACACGATGCCGGCGTTCGGGCTGTTGGTGAAACCGTTGATCGACAGGCCCGGGAAGGCCACGGCGCTTTCCACGCCCGGCTGTTTCAGGGCCAGGTCGGACATGCGCTTGATCACGTCTTCGGTGCGGTCCAGGCTGGCGGCGTCCGGCAGTTGGGCGAAGGCCACCAGGTACTGCTTGTCCTGGCCGGGCACGAAACCGGTCGGCGTGCTGGAGAAACCGAAGAAGGTCAGCACCATCAGGCCGGCGTAGAGCAGCAGGGCGATGCCGCTGCTGCGGATGACCCGGCGCACGGTGCCGACGTAGCCATGGCTGGCCCGCACGAAGAAGCGGTTGAACGGACGGAACAGCCAGCCGCCCAGCAGCTTGTCGAGGATGCGCGAGAAGCGGTCCTTCGGCGCGTCGTGGCCCTTGAGCAGCACGGCAGCCAGTGCCGGCGACAGGGTCAGCGAGTTGAACGCCGAGATCACGGTGGAGATCGCGATGGTCAGGGCGAACTGCTTGTAGAACTGACCGGTGAGGCCGGAGATGAACGCCGCCGGGACGAACACGGCGCACAGCACCAGCGCGGTGGCGATGATCGGGCCGGTCACTTCGCCCATGGCGCGTTGGGTCGCCTCGAACGGGTTGAGCCCCAGCTCGATGTTTCGCTCGACGTTCTCCACCACCACGATGGCGTCGTCCACCACGATGCCGATGGCCAGCACCAGGCCGAACAGCGACAGGGCGTTGAGCGAGAAGCCGAACAGGTGCATCACGGCGAACGTACCGATCAGCGACACCGGCACCGCCACCAACGGGATGATCGAGGCGCGCCAGGTCTGCAGGAACAGGATCACCACCAGCACTACGAGGATCAGCGCTTCGAACAGGGTGTGAACCACCGCTTCGATGGAGCCGCGCACGAAGATCGTCGGGTCATAGACGATGCTGTAGTCCATGCCTTGCGGGAAGCCTTTCTTCAGCTCTTCCATCTTCGCCCGCACCTCGTTGGAGATCTCGATGGCGTTGGAGCCCGGACGCTGGAAGATCGGGATCGCCACCGCCGGCTGGTTGTTCAGCAGCGAGCGCAGGGCGTACTGGCTGGAGCCCAGCTCGACGCGGGCGATGTCCTTGAGGCGGGTGATCTCGCCGTTTTCGCCGGCGCGGATGATGATGTTCTCGAACTCTTCCTCAGAGACCAGACGGCCCTGGGTGTTGATCGACAGCTGGAAGCTTTGCGCGTTCGGCGCGGGCGGCGCGCCCAGTTGGCCGGCGGCCACCTGGCGGTTCTGCTCACGGATGGCCGTCACCACGTCGGTGGCGGTCAGGTTGCGCGAAGCGGTCTTGTTCGGATCCAGCCACACCCGCAGGGAGTAGTCGCCCATGCCGAACAGCTGCACGTCGCCGACGCCGCCCAGGCGGGCGAGTTCGTCCTTGATGTTCAGGATCGCGTAGTTGGACAGATAGAGCATGTCGTAGCGCTTGTCCGGCGAGGTCAAGTGCACAACCATGGTCAGGTCGGGCGAGGCCTTGTCGACGGTGATGCCGATGCGCGTCACTTCCTCGGGAAGCTTGGGCTCGGTGCGGGTCACCCGGTTCTGCACCTGCACCTGCGCGTTGTCCAGGTCGGTGCCCAGGGCGAAGGTGATGGTCAGGGTGATCTTGCCGTCGGCGGTGGACTGCGAGGACATGTACAGCATGTTCTCGACGCCGGTGATGGCCTGCTCCAGCGGAGCGGCCACGGTCTCGCCGATGACTTTGGGGTTGGCGCCCGGGAAGTTGGCCCGCACGACGACGGTCGGCGGCACGACTTCCGGGTATTCGCTGATCGGCAGCTGGAACAGCGAGATCGCACCGGCGATCAGGATCAGCAGCGACAGCACCGCTGCGAAGATCGGCCGTGAAATGAAGAATCTGGAGAAATTCATCGGAGTTGTTGTCCCTTAACCGCGTGGGGTCGCAGCAGCCAGTTTCACAACCGAACCCTGCGCGCCCTTGGCGGGTGCGACTTTGGGCAGGTTGCTGGCTTCCAGCGCTTGTCGTTGTTGAGCGAGGGCCGCGAGGGTCTGCTCGCTGGCCATCGGAACCACTTCAGGGGAGACCGGCGAACCCGGACGCACCCGTTGCAGCCCCTTGACGATGATCGTGTCGTCCTTGTTCAGGCCGTTGCGCACGATGCGCAGGCCTTCGATCTTCGGCCCCAGTTCGACGGGGCGGTAGGCGGTCTTGTTGTCCGCATCCATCACCAGCACGAACTTCTTGCCAAGGTCGGTGCCGACCGCTTCGTCGTTGATCAGCATGGCGTTGTAGGTGCCGCTGCCGACCAGCTTCAGGCGGGCGTACAGGCCGGGGGTGTAGGTGCCGTCGGTGTTGTCGAACACCGCACGGCCGCGGATGGTGCCGGTCTTGGGGTTGACCTGGTTGTCGACGAAGTTCATCTGGCCCAGGTGCGGGTTGCCGTCTTCGTTGGACAGGCCCATGTACACCGGCGTGGTGGCGCCGCGCTGGCCCTGGCGGGCGAGCTGGGTGTACTTGAGGAACACGCGCTCGTCGGCGTCGAAGTAGGCGTAGACCTTGTCGGTGGAGACCACGCTGGTCAGCGCCGTGGTGTCGGCGGTCACCAGGTTGCCGGCGGTGATTTCGGCACGGCTGACGCGGCCGCTGATCGGTGCGGTGACGCGGGTGAAGCTCAGGTTCAGCTTGGCCAGGTCCAGTTGTGCCTGCAGGGCACCGACGGCGGCGCGGGCTTCCTGGGCGGCGCTGGTGCGCGAGTCGGCCAGTTCAGCGGAAATGGCGTTGCTGGTACGCAGGCGTTCGCCGCGCACGGCTTCGTTTTCGCTGCGGGTGGCGTTGGCGCGGGCCTGGGCGACCAGGGCTTCGAGGCGGCGCACTTCGGCCTGGAACGGGCGAGGGTCGATCTGGAACAGCAAGTCGCCTTTCTTGACCAGCGCGCCTTCGGTGAAGGCGACCTCGTCGATCTGGCCGGAGACCCGCGGACGGATTTCGACGGTTTCCGGCGCCTCCAGGCGCCCCGTGAACTCGTCCCACTCGTTGACCGGCTGCTCCAGCACCTTGGCCACGCTGACCTTGGCGGCCGGCATGTTGGCGGCGGTCTGCGGCGCCTTGCCGCAGGCGCTCATCACGAGCACGGCCAGAAGGGCCAAGGGGAAGCGCAAATGTTTGAGTGATTGTTCCATGGATACATCCGCCAAAGTATTGAAGATGGGCGGATGATGATCGGCAGGGTAATGGCAAACGAATCGAATGGCGCGAAGGTAACTATCATTCGGAATGATATAAGCAGCGCGCAAGCCCTCTAGCATGCGCCTTTCGTTAGGTGGCTATCAATCGTTCCGGCGGCAATACAGTCTTGCGTGGCGCGCAACGGGGGGGGCAACCGTCCTGTGCCCCTGCCGTGCGAGAGCCTATCCGGGGGGCAGGTGGTCGGGGTGTTTGGGGCCGCTTTTGCGGTCAATGTCGCCCACGCCCTGTTCGAGCGCCCGCAGCGCGGTCATGTCGAGGATTTCCACGAGCCGGCCCTGCAGGTTGACGATGCCCTGGGCACGCAGGCGGGCGACAGAACGGCACACAGTTTCCAGGCGCAGCCCCAGGTACGACGCCATGTCCTCGCGGGACATGCGCAGGATGAAGCTCTGGGCCGAGTAGCCGCGATCCACGAAGCAGCGCGACAGGTCGATCAGGAAATTGGCCAGACGCTCTTCGGCGGTGAGGTTGCAGAGCATCAGCACCCGCTCGTGCTCGCGCACGATTTCCCGGCTCATCAGGCGGTTCAGGCTTTGCTGCAGGACCGGGAAGTCGCGGGCCAGGGCCTGCAACCGGCGATAGGGGATCGGACAGACCTCGCTGTCTTCCAGAGCGATGGCGTCGCACACATGGTGTTCGGTGGCGATGGCATCGAGCCCCAGCACGTCGCCGGGCATCCAGAAATTGATCACCACGCCCTGGCCTTCGGCGTTGTTCAGGTTCGTCTTGAAACTGCCGCAGCGCACGGCGTACAGGGTGGTCAGCGGGTCATTGGCGTTGAACAGCGGGGCGCCCTTGTGGATACGGATGCGCGGGCCGATCAGCGCGCCGAGGCATTGGCTGTCGTCCACCGGCAGTCCGGTCGGCAGGCACAGGCCGCTGACCCGGCAGGCTGCGCAGGCAGGGGGCAAGGGTTGCAGACGGATCGGTGCAGCGCCGTGATCCGGTACGGGGTGGACAAGCCGGGCGGCGGTCGTTTGGCGGGTCATGGTCAGGCCTCCTGCACGCATCGCAGGGCTGCCGGCAGCGAGGTGTTCGCCGCGTCGGCCAGCGGTGATCCGCCGGCCAGCATGTCCCGGCTATGCGGCGCATCGAGCCGGGCAGTCAGGCGTTCGACGAACGATTCGGCCTCGGCGGCGGTGTTGAAGCGTACCCGCCAGTCGTCCAGGCGGACCCACCAGCCGTTCTGTTCGGTGTTCTTTTCGACGTAGACCTTCATGGGAGCCTCCTGAGCGTGCATGAGCATGACAACTGCAAAGCGGTGCAAAGCGAGGGCATCCCTGCCGCCGGCGGGACAGGTCAGGGTGTGATCGCCACCTTCATCACGCCGTCGCGCTGGTTGGCGAACAGTTCGTAGGCGGCTTCGATGTCATCGAGCCGGAAACGGTGGGTGACCAGGGGCGACACGTCGACCCGGCCGCTGGCGACCACCTCCATCAGCCTGCGCATGCGTTCCTTGCCGCCGGGGCACAGGGTGGTGACGATGCGGTAGTCGCCCAGGCCCGCGGCGAAGGCGCCCAGGGGGATGCGCAGGTCGGCGCTGTACACGCCGAGGCTGGACAGGGTGCCGCCGGGTCGCAGCACGCGCAGGGCCGATTCGAAGGTGCCTTGGGTGCCCAGGGCCTCGATGGCCACATCCACGCCGCGGCCGTGGGTCAGGGCCATGACCTGATCGACCACGTCGCCTTGCCGGAAGTCGATCACATGATCGGCGCCGAGCTGGCGGGCCACACTCATACGCGCGGCCACCGTATCGACGCCGATGACAGTGGTGGCGCCGAGCAGCCGGGCACCGGCGACGGCGCACAGGCCGATGGGCCCCAGGGCGAACACGGCCACCGTGTCGCCGACGGTCACGCCGCCCCGTTCTGCGCCGGAGAATCCGGTGGACATGATGTCGGGGCACATCAGCACCTGCTCGTCGCTCAGGTGGTCGGGGATCGCGCAGAGGTTGGCCATGGCGTCCGGAACGCGGACGTACTCGGCCTGACAGCCGTCGATGATGTTGCCGAACTTCCAGCCGCCGATGGCCTTGAAACCGTGCGGCGTGCCGGCACCGTCCTGGGACGCGCACCCGCACAGGCAGGCGTTGCTGTGGCCGCTGGGCGTGATGGCGCCGGCGATTACCCGTTGCCCTTCATGGAAGCCTTGCACCTGCGAACCCAGCTTTTCGATGACGCCCACCGGCTCGTGCCCCACGGTCAGGCCCTTGGCCACCGGGTATTCGCCCCGCAGGATGTGCACATCGGTGCCGCAAAGGGTCGTGGTGGTGATGCGCACCAAGGCATCCAGCGGGCCGATGTCTGGGACGGGCTTTTCCTCCAGTACGATGCGGTGCCTCTCGACGAAGACTGCCGCTTTCATCTTCTGTGCCATGGCTCGCCTCCGGGGACGGTGATCGGGCGTGATGTGGGGCTACTGTGCGCCGTCGATGCCCCCGATCTTTGATCCGCGTCAAATTTGCGCGCTGCCGTGACGTGCCGCTCGTCAGCCCGGTGTTTCAGGGGCGCAGATCGAGTTCGTGGAAAATTTCGCTGACGTCGCCCCGTACGTAGCGGGACGTGAACCCCAGCGCCTTGGCCAGATGGTGCATGGCGTAGTTGTTCGCCAGATCCATCGAGACCATGCATTCGAAGCCGTTGCGTTGCGCCGCCGCGACCAGGCGTTGCAGCAGGAGACGGCCCAGCCCCTTGCGTTGCCAGTCTTCGCTGACCGCGACCGCGCATTCGCAATGGCGGCCACCGGGGATGGCGGCGCAACGGCAGACGCCGACCTGCCGGAGCTGGCCATCGGCATGGGCCAGCGCTACGTAGGCCAGGCCGGGCGGAAGGTCGTGCGCCGTGCGCTGCATCTCCAGCCCCGCCAGGCCGCCGCTGAGCCCGGTCATGAAACGGAAGCGCCGGGATTCGTAGGCGAGGGTGCTGCGAAAGCGCTTGTCCCGCTCGCGGTCTTCCTCCCGCAGCGGGCGGATGAGCACGGTCGCGCCGTCCGCCAGTTGTTCCACCCAGTGTTCGCCAGCCTCTGGCTGTTCAATCCGCTGCCTCGCCATGTCGTCTCCCGGCCCTCGGCCCGATAAGGGTGAAGCCGTTGTACCGTGGCGCAGCGGCCCGTTTCTGACAATCGTCAAGTTGCGGCGCAGGTGGCCATTTTCTGATCTTCGTCAAGCCGACGCACGACCGGGTTCCGACAATCGCAGGCATCGACACGCCTGCCGCGCAGGCCCGGAGGTCCGCCATGGGTCAATATCGACAACTGCTGGTGCTGCTCACCGAGGTGGATCCGCATTCGGCCGCGTTGCGCAGGGCTCTGGCCCTGGCGCATGCCAGCGGTGCCGGGGTGCACGTGCTCGGGCTGTTCGAACCGTCCGAGGCGCACCTGCTCAGCGAGGAGCGCCTGAACGAGACCGAGATCCAGCGCCAGTTCGAGGATTACCGTGCACGGCTGGCCAGCCTGGTCGAACGGCACCGCGGCAGCGGTTGCGCACTGACGGTCGACAGCCTGCGGGCGGAGGATCTGCGCGGCCAGGCCATCGATTACATCGGCGAACTGCAGCCCGACATGGTCATCAAGGACAGCGAAGGGGCGTCGGCCCTGGCGCGGCTGTTCAGCACGCCGCTGGACTGCGCGCTGATGCGCGGCCTCAAGGGGCTCACGCACCTTGTGCCGGCGGGCGCGGTGTCGCTGCCGCAGCGCATCCTGGTGGCCGTGGACACGTCGGCGGTCGATGCGCCGGATGCCCAGGCGCGCTTCAACCGCGCACTGGTGCGGGCCGCCCAGGCCCTGGCGCTGCAATGCGACGCTCAATTGCACCTGCTCTCGGCCTACGACTTGATCGGGGTCTTCGCCTCCGACATGAACGTCACCCAGGCGTGGATCGATGAAATGCGCGTTGCCCTGCAAGAACCCTTCGACCGCCTGGCGGACGCGGAAGGCGTCGCGCCGGCGTGCCGGCACTTCATCGAAGGCGACCCTGCGCAGGTGATCCGCGACCAGGTCGCGGCGCTGCACATCGATGTGGCGGTCATGGGTGTCGTGCAGCCCAAGGGCCTGGACAAGCTGCTGGGCGACACCACCGAACGCATCATCAGCCATCCGCCTTGCAGCGTGCTGGCGGTTCATCCTCACGCGACCGACATTTGGGAGCCCTGGCCATGCAACTGACTTTTCTCGGCGGCACCGGCACCGTGACCGGCAGCAAATTCCTGCTGACCCGCGACAGCACCCGGGTTCTCGTGGACTGCGGACTGTTCCAGGGCTACAAGCAACTGCGCCTGCGCAACTGGGAACCGTTGCCGCCGGCGCTGCGTCAACTCGATGCGGTGGTGTTGACCCATGCCCACCTCGACCACAGCGGCTATTTGCCGGTGCTGGCGCGGGAAGGCTACAGCGGGCCGATCTACGCCACCCCGGCGACCTGCGCCCTGGCGCAGATCCTCTTGCTCGACAGCGCCCGGCTGCAGGAGGAGCAGGCCGAGCATGCCAACCGGCACGGCTACTCCAAGCATTCGCCCGCACGGCCGCTCTACACCGAGGAAGACGCGAAGCGGGCGCTGACGCTGTTCCGTCCGGTCGAACTGCATCAGGCCACCCCGATCGCGCCCGGCATTGAACTGCTGTTGCGCACGGCCGGGCACATCCTGGGGGCGGCGACGGTGCAGCTCGGCGTCGACGGCCAGACTTTGCTGTTCTCCGGCGACCTGGGTCGCCCGCAGGATCCGATCATGCGCGCGCCGGAACCGGTGTCGGCGGCGGACGTGCTGCTGGTCGAGTCCACCTACGGCGACCGTCGGCACCCGACGGAGTCGACCGAGCAGTACCTGGCCCAGGTCATCACCCAGACGCTCCTGCGCCACGGCATCACCCTGGTGCCGTCGTTCGCCGTCGGCCGTGCCCAGTTGCTCATGTATTACCTGTACAAACTCAAGCGCGACGGGCTGATACCTGATGTTCCGGTGTACCTCAACAGCCCGATGGCCACCGATGCCACCAGCCTGTACCTGCAGTTTCGGAACGAACACCGGCTGACCCCGGACGAATGCGTGGCGATGTGCAAGGGCACGCGTATCGTGCGCACGGTCGACGAGTCCCGGCACCTGGACCAGTTGCGCGAACCGGCGGTGATCATCGCCGCCAGCGGCATGGCCACGGGAGGGCGGGTGCTGCACCACCTCAAGGCGCTGGCGCCCAATCCGCGCAACAGCATCCTGTTTTCCGGCTTCCAGGCCGGCGGCACCCGCGGCGCCGATATCGTCGCCGGCGCCCGCAGCGTGCGGCTGCAGGGCGAAGACGTGCCGATCAGGGCACAGGTGCATGCCATGGACACCCTGTCGGCCCATGCCGACGCCGACGAGATCATGGCGTGGCTGCGCGGGTTCACCCGGCCGCCGCGCCAGACCTATGTGATCCATGGCGAGCCGCATGCCGCCGACACCCTGCGCCGGCGCATCAGCCTGGAACTGGGTTGGCAGGTCCGCGTGCCCGAGCATCAGGTAACCGTCTCATTAGACCCAGTGCGCTAGACGGCGCGGGAGGTTCACATGGAAACGCAGGCAAGGGCCAGACTGCGGGCCTGGATGCACCGACCCAAGGGCAGCCTGGGATGGATCGTGGCCATCGTCGCGTTGCTGGTCGCGGCCGCCGCCTATCGGACGCTCAGCCCGACCTGGCGCTTGCCCATGCACGATCCGGCGGTATTGCTGTCCTTGCTGGCCTTGAGCGTCGCCCTGGGCTGGGCGGTGCAGCGTGGGGTGAAGCGCACCGTGGCACGGACGATCTTCGACGGGCAGGCCAGCGGCTGGCAGGCCAGGCTTGGCTTCATTCGGTCGGTCACCCGGGAGTCGAACATCGCGCTGGGTGTGCTGGTGCTGCTGGCGGTGCTCGGTGGGGGCACCCTATGGCTGGCGGGCCGCTCGGTGGCGCGCATCGTGGACAACTGCGAGGCCAACCTGCAGGCCCAGGTGCAGACCCCCGTCGACGGACAGCTCACCGCGCTGGTCGGCAAACCGGTGTGCACCTGCCTTGCGCAGACGTTCCTCGACCGCAACGGGGTGCTGCGCCTGGCGCTGTTCGGCACGCCGCTGCGTGAGGTCAGCGGCTTCAAGGCCCTGATGCCGGCGGATGAGCGGCATTGCCTGACGCAGTACGACCTGCTGCTGGAAGAGTCCGGCGCGGACGAACCGTGAAGGGCTCGGCACGCCTGACCGTGCGTTGAACGATGCGCTCCCGTCGGTGCGCAGGAGGTGTTCCCATGTCACAGATCCCCGTGTTGAAAAACCGGTTTCTCGACCGCAGCGAGGCCGGGCGGCGCCTGGTCGAGCCGCTGAGCCGCTATGGCGCAAGGCCCGACGTGATCGTGCTGGGGTTGCCCCGCGGCGGCGTGCCCGTCGCCTGCGAAGTCGCGTCCGCCCTCCAGGTGCGCCTGGACGTGCTGGTGGTGCGCAAGCTCGGCGCACCGGGCCATCCCGAGTACGCCATGGGCGCCATCGCCGGGGGCGGCGTGCAGATCCTCAACGACGATGCACTGCGCACCTTCAAGGTCGACCGGGACGCGTTCGCCGCCGTGCTGGACCGGGAGACCCGCGAACTGGCCCGCCGGGAGCAGGCCTACCGCGCAGGCCGCCCGCCGCTGAACCTCAAGGATCAAGTGGTGATCCTCATCGATGACGGCCTGGCGACCGGCGCCTCGATGCTGGCGGCCGTTGAGGCCGTTCGCCGGCAAGGGCCTGCGCGCCTGGTGGTCGCGGTGCCGGTGGCGCCGCCGGACACCCTGGAAGTGTTGCGCAACGAGGTGGATGAGGTGGTCTGCCCGTTGGTGCCCGAACGGATGGTCTCGGTCGGCTACTGGTATGAAGACTTTCCCCAGACCTCCGATGAGGAGGTCGTCGCGTTGATGCAGCAGGCCGGGGCCTGAAGCCCTCGCGGCCTTGAGGCCGGCCGGCGGTCGCGTCAGACGCCGAACGGATAGGTGTCGTCCTCGGGTTCCATCTGTTCCCGTTGCGGCAGGGGCAGGGCGGCGACAGGCCGGGTCTGCTCGAACCAGACCAAGGCGTCGAACTGCTCGGCCAGCGTGGCTTCGAAATAGTGGCTGAGGCGTTCGCTGTCCGGCCGGTAGATCACCCCGATCGCCCGCTCCAGCAGCGTCGTGGACAAGGCCCGGCGCAGCTCCTGGCGCTGCGGGTCGCGCCAGTCGGTGAGCGAGGCGGGCACGCCGGCCAGGCGGAACTGGTGCTCCCAGCTGTCGGGCCGGGCGGGCCGGATGTCCTTGATCCGCATGTCGCCGTCCCAGTCATCGGCAGCGGCCACCAGACCGCGGTCGGTGGCCATGCCGATCAGCACGGCGTCGCGGCCGAAGGCGTTGCGGCACAGTTGGCCGATGTTGAACTGGCCCTTCCAGCCCATCTCCGTGGCGCCGGCATTGCCGATGTGCGAGTTGTGCGCCCAGACCACGGCCTTGGCGTCGGGGCCGCGGTGCTCCAGCAGCGAGCGCAGGGTCTCGAACATGTGCCGGTCGCGCAGGTTCCACGAGGCGGTCGAGCCGCGGTAGATGGCGCGGTAGTACTGTTCGGCGGCGATGATCACCCGGGCGTTCCGGGTCGCGTTGAAAAACGCCTCGTCGTTGCGGATGAGGCCGCCCAGCTGTTCGGCCAGCATTACGTTCAATTGCTCGATCACGGGCTGTTCGCAAGGCATCACGCCGCCGCGTTCGACGAAATGGCCGTACAGGGCCGGGTCGTCCTGCCAGGGGGTGAGGCAGCCGTAGCGGCGTCGGGCCTCACGGGCCAGGTGCGGATCGGCCCGGTCCAGGTAGGCCAGCACCTCGTGGATGGAGTTGCGCAGGCTGTAGACGTCCAGCCCGCGGAACTCCACGCGCCGGTCATTGGCCAGTGCATGGTTGTGTCCGTGCAGCCAATGGGCGAAGGTCTTGACCTCGCTGTTGCGCCACATCCAGGTGGGGAAGCGGCTGAAGATGTGGCGCTTCCAGGCCGTATGGGCCAGGCCCCGGACATACTGGTCGACATGACCGGCGTCGGGCCAGTCGGCTTCGACGGCGATGATGTTGAAGCCATGCCGCTCGATCAGTCGGCGGGTGATGGCCGCCCGGGCGCGGTAGAACTCGCTGCTGCCGTGGCTCGCTTCGCCCAGCAGTACGACGCGGGCGTCGGCGTAGCGGTCGAACAGGTCGGCGAAGGCCGGCGAGTCGGGATCGGGCAGTGGCTCGGCATATTGGCGCAACAGGGGCGCGATCTCGGCGGCGTCGACCTGATGCGGTTTGCCGTAGAGCCTTTCCATCAGTTTCCGCGAAGGACCGTTCATGGGGGCATCCTCCTTCAGGGGGGGCGCGAATGTGCCCTGGCGCGCTCCGGGACGGCAGGCGCTCCGGCGCGCGCCAGGGCGAGGCCAGGGATCAGGCCAGCGCGAGGCGGTGGATGACCTGGCTGGGGTTGTCCGGGTCGGTGGCCGTGGTGAATCCGGCGGCCTTGGCCAGATCGCGCATCGGGTGATTGGCGGCGGCATCGATCGAATACATCTGCCGGAAACCTTTGGCCCTGGCGTGGTCGGTCAGGTGCTTGAGCAGCAGGCGGCCGAGGCCGTGGTGTTGCCAGCTGTCGAGCACCGTGACCGCGCATTCGCACTCATCCTTGCCGGCACCGGCGGCGTAGCGGGAGATTCCCACTTCCTGCAGCTCACCATTCACATGGGCCAGGGCGACGAACGCCGCCTGGCGGTCCTGGTCGACCTTCATCAGTTGATCGAGCATCGCTTCGCCAGGCTCCCTGAACTGGCACAGGAAGCGGAAGTGCCGGGATTCCGGCGACAGGCGTTCGATGAAAGCCTTTTCCCGTTGCCGGTCCGCGGCCCGCAGGGGCCTGATCAGCACGTGGGTGCCGTTGTCGAGGGACTCGATCCAGTGTTCGCCCGCAGGCGTCGGGAACGCAGGGATGGAAGGTTGAAGACCGGTATCGGCGGGAGCCATGGCAATGTCCTCGTGTGTCGGAATGAACAGGGCCAGTTTCGGTGCCTGTTCCCCCACCGACTTGACCTTCGTCAAACCCTCGCGCGCCGGGCCTGACCCTTGGTCGGAATGCCCGGAAACATGGGCCCGAGGGGCTAATGTGAAAGAACGCCCGCACATCAAAGCGGAGGCATTGCCATGTCAGGCATTTCCGACACGGGTGCAAGGCCCCATGTGAAGTGCCTTGCCTGCTCCTTGAGCCGGCTCTGCCTGCCCGCCAGCCTCAGCGCCGAGGAAGTGGACAGGCTGGAGCGGATCGTCCGCCGCAACCGGCCCCTGAAGCGCGGGCAATACCTGTTCAAGGCCGATGAACCCATGGAACATGTGTTCGCCCTGCGCTCAGGGGCCGTCAAGAGTTACCTGCTCGATGCCGAAGGCAACGAGCGCATCACCGGTTTCGTCCTGCCGGGGGAAATGCTCGGGCTGGACGCCATCGGCGCCAGTCATTACCGCAGCTACGCCGTGGCGCTGGACATCTCGCTGGTCTGCTCGATCAGGCTGGATCAATTGGTCGACCTGTCCGGCCACATCCCCGGCCTGCGCTACCAACTGCTGCACATGCTCAGCCTGGGGATCAAGGGCAAGGACGACCACCTGCGCTGCTGCCACGGACGGGCCGACCAACGGCTGTCGATCTTCCTGTTGGGCATTTCGACGCGCTACCACGCCCGGGGGCTGCGGGCGGACATCTTCACCCTGCCCATGTCGCGCGGCGACATCGCCAACTACCTCGACCTGACCCTGGAAACCGTCAGCCGGGCCTTCACCCGGTTCGTCCAGGCCGGGCTCATTCGCTGCGCCGGCCGTGAAGTGACGTTGGTCGACGAGCAGGGCCTGATCGACCTCAGCCATCTGGAGGAACCCACTTGAGCATCGCCAGCACCCGGTCATAACGCTGCACCGGCCCGGCCCACGTGGGGCGCTGCACCTGATCCGGCCGCAGCCAGATGCGCTGCGGCGACACCCCCTTTCGCCAACACAGGCGCGCGGCCTGGCGGGCCACCTGCGACGGCGCGCAGCAGAACACCGTGTCCGGCCTGTAAGTGTCCAGCAGGTGGATCAGTTGCAGCCATCCGCTGCTGCTGGTGCGCGGCACGCGAGGCAGCGCCGAGAACCACGTCTTGCATTCGTCGGGCAGTTTCCCGGGAGCGAAGCCATCGTGCAGCAGCCGCAGTTGCAGCGCAGGCAGCCAGCAGCGCACCTCATCCAGCGCGCCGAGCAGCGTCAGCACCCCTTCGCCCCGGGCGATGGCCAACAGCCGCGTGCTCTGCAAGGGGAGCGGCCAGGCGCTGCCCAGCGGGCCGGAATAGGCCAGCCGCTCACCCGGCCGCGCCAGCGGTCGGGCCGCGTGGACGGTCACGATGAACCGTCCGGTCGCGCCCGGCAGGCTCACATAACTGCAAGGCCAGCGCTGCCGGCCGTCGCCCAGCAAGCAATACTGCCCCGGCATCGGTTCGGCGGTGGGCGGGCCGCAAAGCGCCAGGCCCAGACATTGCTGGACGCCCGGCCCCGATGACGTCTGCAGCACGCGGACGGATCCGCTGTCTTCCCGATCCATAGACACCTCGCCGCTCGCCGGGGGTTGACCACGGTTCGTCCAGCCTAGGCGCATGCCTGGGCCTGACTTTGATCGCGATCAAGTTACGGGGCGGGCGCAGCGTTGCGCAGGTTGATAAAGATCAAACGGGGTGGGTGAGCGCCGCGCAAGATCGAAGCGTCTCCCAGGGAGGCATCACTCAATCGAGGAGGTCGTCATGTCCGAAGCAGCCAAAAAAGTCCCTGTCACTCCCGTTGCCGCCCAGCCAGCCAAAGCGTCGCCGCCCGGCGTCGAAGCCCCGGACCTGTGGCGGCCGTTCCAGCAGTTGCGGCGCCAGATCGACAGTCTGTTCGATGATTTCGGGCGGCGTCCGATGCGCATGCCGTTCAGTCATACGCCGTTCGATCTCGAACCCTTCTGGCGGCGAGACTTGTTCTCCCACGGCATGCCGGCGATGGACATCAGCGAACTGGCCGAGGAATACCGCATCAGCGCCGAATTGCCTGGCGTGGACGACAAGGACATCGAAATCAAGCTCGCCAACGGCAACCTGGTGATCCGTGGCGAGAAGCAAGAAGAAGTCGACGAAAAGCGCAAGGAGTACCACCTGTCCGAGCGGCATTACGGCAGCTTCGAACGGGTCTTCCAACTGCCCCGCGAAGTCGACGCCGAGAAGATCAATGCCCAGTTCGCCAAGGGGGTGTTGCTGGTGCACCTGCCCAAACGCGCCGAGGCCATCCATCCGGAAAAAGTGATCCCGATCAAAGGCGGCAAATGACCGGCGCGTCATACCGTTCCAGGAGCAGGGAGGCTCCGCCCCTTCAACCCGAGGTGAACTTCATGTCCATTGGCAAATACTGCAACCGGGATGTGGTCGTGGCCCCGCCCGGCATTTCCATCTACGCCGCCGCGCGCATGATGAGCCAGTACCACGTCGGCGATCTGGTGCTCGTCGAGCCCGTCGACCGCGAGCACGATGTCTTCCGGCCGGTCGGCCTGATCACAGACCGGGACCTGGCCTTGCGGATCGTGGCGCGCAACCCGCCGGACCAGGACGAACTGAGGGCGGTCGACGTGTTGCCCCGGTCGCTGATCACGGCCAACCAGAACGAGGATCTGTTCGACGTCATCCTGAACATGCGCCGCGCCAACATCCGGCGGATCCCCGTGGTGGACGACTTCGGCCTGCTGGTGGGGATCGCCACGGCGGACGATCTGGTGGCCTTGCTGTCCGACCGCCTGCACGAACTGACCTTGCTGATCCGCCAACAGAGCCTGCGGGAGGAAGACATCCGCGCCGAAGACATCTGAACGCGGCCGCGCCGAGGCCATCACCCGAGGGGGCGATCATGAGCGATTATCCGGGCACCGAGGAACTGGAGGGGCTGGATGCCTACTGGCGGGCGGCCAACTACCTCACGGTGGGGCAGATCTACCTGCAGGCCAACCCGCTGCTGGCCAGCCCGCTGCAACTGGCCGACATCAAGCCCCGGCTGTTGGGGCATTGGGGGACTTCGCCGGGCCTCAACCTGATCTACACGCACCTGAACCGGCTCATCCGCCAGCACGACCTCAACGTGCTGTTCGTCGCGGGGCCCGGCCATGGCGGGCCGGCCATGGTGGCCCAGGCCTACCTCGACGGCACCTACACCGAGCTCAATCCGGCGGTGTCGCGGGACGCCCAGGGGATGGCCCGGCTTTTCCGCCAGTTCTCCTGGCCCTACGGTATCGGCAGCCACGTCGGCCCCCATGTTCCCGGCTCGATCCATGAGGGCGGCGAACTGGGCTACTCCCTGGTTCACGCCTACGGGGCCGCGCTGGACAACCCTCAGTTGCTGGTCGCCTGCGTGATCGGCGACGGCGAGGCGGAGACCGGTGCGCTGGCGGCGAGCTGGCACTGCAACAAGTTCCTCAATCCGGCAGGCGACGGAGCGGTGTTGCCGATCCTGCACCTCAACGGCTACAAGATCGCCAACCCCACCGTGCTCTCCAGGATCAGCGAGGACGAACTCACCAGCCTGATGTGCGGCTATGGTTACGACCCTTATTTCGTCGAAGGCGACGAACCCATGGAGGTGCACCGGGCGTTGTCCCGCACCCTGGAGGTGATCTACGACAAGATCTGCCGCATCCAGCGCCTGGCCCGTCAGGCCGAGGCCGGGGAGGGTGTCGAACGGCCGCTGTGGCCGGCGCTGATATTGCGCACCCCGAAGGGATGGACCGGGCCGACGTTCGTCGACGGGCAACGGATCGAAGGCACCTGCCGCGCCCATCAACTGCCGCTGGCGGACTTGGCCAAACCGCTGCACTTGCTGCAACTGCAGCAATGGCTGGAAAGCTACCGTCCGCAAGAACTGTTCGATGCCCAAGGCGCGCTGCTGCCGGAACTGGCCGCGCTGGCTCCGTCCGGGCGGCGGCGCATGAGCGCCAACCCCCATGCCAATGGCGGCCTGACGCTGCGCGCGCTGGATCTGCCGTGCCACACCGATTATTGCGTGCAGATGGACGGCCCCGGCCAGGTGCGGGCCGAAGCGACCCGGGTGCTGGGCGGTTACCTGCGCGATGTCATGAAAAACAGCGCCGTGTCGCGCAACTTCCGCCTGTTCGGGCCGGACGAAACGGCGTCGAACCGCCTGGACGCGGTGTTCGAGGCCACCGACAAGGTCTGGCTCGACCCGCACGGCAGCGACGACGCTCATCTCGGCGCGCAGGGCCGGGTGATGGAGATTCTCAGCGAGCACCTGTGCGAGGGATGGCTCGAAGGCTACCTGCTGACCGGCCGCCATGGCCTGTTCTCGTGCTACGAAGCGTTCATCCATATCGTCGATTCGATGATCAACCAGCACGCCAAGTGGCTGAAGACCGCCGCCGAGGTGCCGTGGCGCAAGCCGGTCGCGTCGCTGAACATCCTGTTGACGTCCCACGTGTGGCGCCAGGACCATAACGGCTTCTCGCACCAGGATCCGGGCTTTCTCGACCTGTTGGCCAACAAGAAGGCCGACGTGGCGCGGATCTACCTGCCGCCGGACGCCAACTGCCTGCTGTCGGTGGCGGACCATTGCCTGCGCAGCCGCGGCTACATCAACGTGGTCGTCGCCGGCAAGCAGCGCGAATGGCAATGGCTCGACGGCGAGGCGGCGGCCTTGCACTGCCAGGCCGGCATCGGCCGCTGGGCCTGGGCCGGCCATGAAGATGACCATCCCGAGGTGATCCTCGCCTGCGCCGGCGACGTGCCGACGCTGGAGACGCTGGCGGCGGTGACGCTGCTGCGCGAGTGCGCCGCCGACTTGCGGATCCGGGTGGTGAACGTGGTCGACCTGATGGCCTTGCAGTCGGCGCAACAGCATCCCCACGGCTTGCCGGACAGCGAGTTCGAGGCGCTGTTCACCGCGGACCGCCCGGTGATCTTCGCCTTCCACGGCTACCCGGCGTTGATCCACCGGATGATCTACAGGCGCGCCAATCCGGAACGGTTCCATGTGCGCGGCTTCCGTGAGGAAGGCGCCACCACCACGCCTTTCGACATGGCGGTCATCAACAACCTGGACCGCTACCAACTGCTGCTGGACGTGTTCGAGCGCGTGCCGCGCCTGCAGCCGCAGGCCGAACAGGCGCGCAGCCGCTACTGGTCGATGATGGAGCGGCACAAGCTGCACCTGATCGGGCACGGCGAGGACCTGCCGGAGGTCGCGCAGTGGCGCTGGAGCGCACGCCCAGGCCGGTGAACCGGCGTTACTTGGCCTTCCAGTACTTCTGCATTTCCAGGAACAGGAACGAGGCGGTCCAGGTGATCAGCACCAGGCCCGTCAGTGCCTGCAGGCCGGTCAGGTACTTGAGGTGGCCGGTGGGGGCGATGTCGCCGAAGCCGATGGTGGTGTAGGTGGTGAAGGAAAAGTACACGCAGTCGAGCAGGCTGCCGTCGAAATTGCCGCTCAGCGTGCCCCAGCCTTCGGCGTGCGCCATCAGGTAGTACACCAGGGCGAAGCACCAGACTTCGATGGCATGGGCCAGCAACGCGCCGAACACCCCCACCACGATCCGGAACCGGGCCCAGAGCTTGAGGCGCGGCAGCCAGTCGTTCAGGCGCAGCAGGCATTCGTAGTGGATCACCACCACCAGGATCACCACGAGCGTGTTGATCAGCGTGACGGTCAGCATGGTCGGTGCCCCGGGCAGGATCGGTCGGTCATCTGGCTTCGTTCACCAGCGTGCAGGCGGCCGGTTCGCCGGCCTGGGGCAGCAGCGCCGGAAACTCTTCGGGGGTGATGGTTTCCCGGGCGAGCAGCAGGCGGGCCCCGGCGTCGAGATCCTGCCGCCGCTGCTCCAGCAGCGCACGGGCGCGGCCGTAGGCCTCATCGAGCAAGTGGCGGATGCCCAGGTCGACTTCACGGGCGGTCTGTTCGGAATAGTCCTTGTGCTCCTGCTGCATGACCGCGTCGCCGAGGTAGCGGGTCGATTGCCGCTCCAGCACCGCCTGACCCAGTTCCGCGCTCATGCCGAAGCGGGTGATCAACTGCCGGGCGATGTCGGTGGCGCGTCCCAGGTCGTCGGCGGCCCCGGTCGAGACCTGGCCGAACGCCAGGCTTTCGGCGGCGCGCCCGGCCATCAGCACGGCGATGCGGTCGCGCAGCATCTGCGCGCTGATCAGGAAGCGGTCGTCCGTGGGCCGTTGCAGGGTGTAGCCCAGCGAGCCGGCGGCCCGGGGAATGATCGACACCTTGTGCACCGGATCCATCGCCGGCAGGCTGCTGGCCGCCAGGGCATGCCCCATTTCGTGGTAGGCGACCACCCGGCGCTCGTCCTCGCGCAGGACATTGCCCTTGCGCTCCACGCCCGCGACCAGGCGTTCGAGCGCCGCAGTGAAGTCCGGCAGTTCGACCTGCTGGCTGTTGCGGCGGGTGGCGATGATGGCGGCCTCGTTGACCAGGTTGGCCAGGTCGGCGCCGGTCAGGCCGGGGGTGATCGCGGCGATGCGTTCGCAGTCGAGGCCGTTCTGGCTGAGGATCTTTTTCAGGTGGACCTTCAGGATCGCCAGGCGACCCTTGCGGTCGGGCCGGTCTATCAGGATCTGCCGGTCGAACCGACCGGCGCGCAGCAGCGCCGGATCCAGCACCTCGGGCCGGTTGGTCGCGGCCAGGAGCACCACGCCTTCGCGGGGATCGAAGCCGTCGAGCTCGGCCAGCAACTGGTTCAGCGTCTGCTCTTTCTCGTCGTTGCCGCCGAGGTTGCCGAGCCCGCGCATCTTGCCCAGCGCGTCCAGCTCGTCGATGAAGATGATGCAGGGCGCCGCCAGCCTGGCTTGTTCGAAGAGATCGCGGACCCGCGCGGCGCCCACGCCGACGAACATTTCCACGAATTCCGAGCCGGAGATCGAGAAGAAGGGCACCCCGGCTTCGCCGGCGATGGCCTTGGCGACCAGGGTCTTGCCGGTGCCCGGCGGCCCGACCAGCAAGGTGCCTTTGGGCACATGGGCGCCGAGGCGGCCATACCAGGCCTGGTCCTTGAGGAACGACACGATCTCGGTCAGCTCGTCCTTGACATCGTCCAAGCCGGCCACGTCGGCGAAGGTGACCTTGATGTCGCGCTCGACGTACACCCGCGCTCGGGATTTCCCGACATTCATCAGTCCGCCCAGGCCGCGCCTTTCGCCCGGCCCGCGCAGCAGGAAATACCACAGCACCAACATCACCAGCAGCGGCAACAGCCCGATCAGGGCGGACAGGACGCTGTCCTCGGCCACTCCGCTGAAGGCCACGCCCGAGTGCGCGAGCTGCCCGCTCAACGCCGGATCCACCCGGACCGTGGAGAACTGCGTGCGCCCGTCGACGGGTTCCTGCAACCGCCCGACGATGCGGTCGCGCTCGATCCGCAAGTCGCTGACCTTCTGCAGATCCAGCAACTGCAGGAACTGGCTGTAGGCAATGACCTGCTCGGCCTGGCGGTTGAACAGGCCGAGCTGGACGGCCACGAGCAGCGACACCCCGATCACCGCCAGATAAAGCTTCCAGGGTTGATCCTTGTTCATGGCCGGGCCTCCCGGTGACCTGCCGGATCAGGCGATCAGCAGGAAGTCTTCGACCTTGCTCACGCCGGGCACCGCCCAGGCCGCGCGCTCGACCACTTCGCGCTCGCGCATCAGGTGCACCTTGCCTTCGAGCCGGACCACGCTGCCGTTGACGGTGACGCGAATGCCGTCGGCCTCGATTTCGGCGCTGCGTTTGAGCGCATCCTCGATGTGGCGCTTGATGTCGACCGCATCGGCGCGGGCCTTCAGGGTGATGCGGTTGTGCACGCGCACCACACCGGACAGGTGCCACACCGCCTGCTCGATCACTTCTTTCTGATATTGCCAGTCCAGTTCGCCTTCGAGGGTCACTGTGCCCTTGTGCACGGTGACCTGGATGCCTTCGACATTGGCGTCCGAGCTCCAGGCGATGATTTTCAGGGCGCGGGCGGCAATCGTGTCGTCCGCGGTGCCTTCGAGCCTGTTCAGCCGCACTTCGATTTCCTCTGCCAGGCCGCGCACGCCTTTCATGGCCTTGACCGTGCGTTCGGCGCTGACTTTCTGGGCGTAGCTGTCGACATGGCCGGACAGGGTGACGACGCCATCCTGTACCGTCACGCCGATGCTCGCGGCGTGGATGTCGGGTTGAAACTGCAGCTCTTCGAGCACCATGTCGCGCAAGTCGAGGTCGTTCATGAGGGTCTCCGCTATCGGGTTCAAAGGCGGGCCGGATCGCCCGGGGACTTTGTTTTTACGCCCGGGCGCGGCAGCGCGATTGACAAAGGTCAAACTCCGCGGGCACCGGGCCGATTGATAAATGTCAGGCCCCGCCCGGTGCCGGCGCCGATACTCGGGTCATCTTGGGCATGCACGGAGACACGGCCATGCAACGCTTGCTGTGGGTGGGACTGTCGGGGCTGCTGCTGGCGGCGGCCTCGGGATGCACGCCTTGGCGTGCGCAGGAATACGACGCGCGCCTGGAGTCGGCGGAGGACAACGCGGCCACCGCCCGGCTGCGCGCCGATCAGGTGTGCTACCGCCTCGACCGGGTCGAGCGGACCGCCGACGAGGCCTTGCGCAGGGCGGACGACGCCCAGGCGCAGGTGCGGCAACTGCGCCAGGCCCTGCGCAAGTAGCGCCTGCGCGCGGTTGATAAAAATCAAGCGTCAGGGCGCGCGCTGGGGGACGCTGCCAGCACCGGCCCTTTGCCCCTGACCCGCCTGCCGGGCGGTGTCCTGTCCGGCGCAAAGCGGATGCAACCGCGCAGCCTGAACGGTCAGGCGCGCCCGATCACGGGAGTCCATCATGAGCCACTATCAAACCCTGCTGCTGATCCTGAATCCGGCACTGCATCAATCCAACGCCCTGGAACAGGCCGGTGCCCTGGCCCGATCCAGTTCGGCCCATCTGCACATCGTCGGCCTGCTGGCGGCGCACGACCGGCCCAGATTGCTGGACACCGAAGAACACCAGGCCAAGCGCCAGGCCCTCCTGCAAGTCAGGCAGGCGCAGCTCGAAAAAAAGGCGGGCGCGTTGCGTGCCAAGGGCGTGGAGGTGACCGTCGAGGTGGCCTGGAGCGATGACCTGGAGGAGGACATCCTGGCGCATGCCCTGGAAATGAAGCCGGATCTGTTGCTCAAGCAAGTCGAGCGTGAACCGGCGCTCAAGCGCGCCTTCTTCACGCCGCTGGACTGGAAACTGCTGCGCCATTGTCCGATTCCGGTCTACTTGCTGGGCGCCGCCGGGCCTGCCTTGCCGCACCAGGTCCTGGCGGCGGTGGACGTGGCCGACAATACCGCCGAAGGCGAGGCACGCAACGAGGCGATCGTGCAGCAGGCCAACGCCCTGGCCCTGCAGACCGGTGCGCAGTTGGACCTGCTGCATGCCTGTGACTTATCGGTGGCCTACATGGGCGACATGGCCTACGGCGCGTGGGCCGTCGACGACATCACCGAGCCTTTGCGCGAAGAGCTTGAGGACGACTTCAACGCACTGGCCGACCGCCACGGTGCGCCGGGCAAGCGCCGCCATTTCGTCATCGGGCGTCCGGTGCCGGTGCTGAACGACTACATCGAGGCCCACCCGGTGGACGTGATCGTCATGGGCCGGCCGGCGGCGCGGGGGCTTGAGCGCCTGTTCGGCAGCACCACCGAACACGTGCTGTACCAGGTGCCCTGCAACATCCTGGCGGTGTGAGGCGCCAGCAACGGCTCAGCCGTGCGCGGCGCCGCGCCATCGCCGTAGGCCTGGCTGCCGTGCAGGGCGAACAGTAACGCAAGCGGTTCTTTCATCAGCGTCGGCTCCGCAAGAAGTTCACGCCCGACATAGGCGCGGTGCGGCGCCCCGGTTTGACGATTATCAAGTCGGCCCTGCCTGCGGGACGGACACTGGGCAGGACGACGCAGGCCTGGGCCTGCGCCCCTCATCACCTGCACAGCGAGCACGCCCATGGATAAATTCCAGAAAAGCCGCAAGGACAAACTGTTCAAGCCGCAGCGGTTCGACCCCTACGCCACGCCGCTTCGCCCCGGCGGCAAGGCGCGTTGCCCGCAATGCGGCGCCGTTTACCATGAGGGCGAATGGCATTGGCACGCACCGGCCGAGGCCGGGGCGGTGGAATCGACGGTCTGTCCGGCATGCCGGCGCATCGAGGACCGGGCCGCTGCCGGCCAGGTCCGGGTGACGGGGCATTTCCTGGCCGGGCATGAGGCCGAAATCCGCCAGCTCATGCACAACGCCGAGCAGCAGGAGCGGCAGACGCACGTGCTGGAACGGCTGATCGACATCGACTGCCGGCCGGACGCCCTGGTGGCGACCACCACCGGCACCCACCTGGCCAATCTCATCGGCCATGAGCTCAAGGCCGCCTATGACGGCACCTGCAGCTACCGCTACAGCGACAGTGAGGTGTACCTGAGCGTCGACTGGCACCGTGACTGAAAGATGCCCGCCGTCCATGGCCCGAAGGCCGTGGCCGGCGGGCTGCGGCGCGGTCAGCCGGGGATCGCGAGAAGGCTGGAGCGGATCCTGTACAGGGTCTGTTCGGTGGTGCTGCCGATGATCTTGGCCACCCCTTCGTGGTAGAGGGTGCCCATCACCACCACATCGAAGCTGTGTTGGTCGGCGAATTCGCCGATGACGCTGCGCGCAGGGCCCTGCAACAGGTGCTGGCGCTCGGGTGCAACGCCACAGCGGCTGCCGAACCGGGCCATGCGTTCGCGGGCGCGCCCGGAGATATCCTCGACCAGCTCTTGGGTCCAGGCCACCGGCGCGGCGGCATAGGCGACGAAGCTGCTGCTGGGCTCATAGGCCTGCAGCAGGTGCAGCGGCGCCTTGCAGCGCTGCGCCAATGCCTGTGCCGCTTGCAGGATGCGTTCGTTGAGTGTCTCGACGGCCGGATCGTCTTCGGCCAGGTCCACCGCAGCCAGCACGCGCTCCGGCAGCCGCGGGGCGGCCTGGGCCACCAAGTGCAGCGGGAGCGGGCAGGCGCGCAGCAGGTGCCAGTCCAGCGGTGTGAGCAGGGCGCGGCTCAGGGCGGTCTCGTGGCGGATGTCCTTGATCACCATGTGCACCCGTTGCTCCCGGGCCAGGCGTATCAGGTCGTTGAGCGGGTCTTCGTCATCCACTGTTTCGGCATAGGCGTCGATGCCTTGCCCGGCCAGCGCCCGGACCTGTTCATCGAGCCAGGCGCCGCGGTGCTCAGCGTCCTGCTGGCGGGTATGGCTGCGCAGGACCCGGTCCAGGGTCGCCAGGTGTGAGGGCAGTTGGCTCAGGGCCACCAGGTGCAGCGTGGCGCCCGTGGCCTTGGCCAGCAGTTGAGCCCGCGTCAGGGCGGGCGAGGGGTGCAGGTCCGGATGGCAGATCAGTAACAGTCGCGAAAATTCATTCATGATGGCCTCCGCCGCGATGGCCGCCTCGGTGCAGGCGCAGCGGCAGGCCCCAGCGTGACGCGACGGGCCCGGCGGGCCTTGATATTTGTCAAGGTCGGCCGTGGCGCACCACCTCCACGCAGAAGTCTGCCTCGTAGGGCGGGACGTGGCACTCGACGATGTCTTTCGCGGCGACCTGCAGGTGGATGCCGACGATGTCCGCGTGCACGGGCTGGCGGCACACATGGCGGTCCACGAGCACGGCGCTGAGCACATGCCGTGCGCCCAGCCCGGCGAGGTAGGCGCAGGTGCGCAGCAGCGAGTGTCCCTCGTAGAGCACGTCGTCGACCACCAGCAAGGACGTCTCGGCCAGGTTCAGCCGGGCCAGTTCGGGGTTCTCCGTGAGCTGCGCCTGGGCATGCAGCACGCTGAGGTCATCCGCGTAACGTTTGACCTTGACCGGGTAGAGCGGCAACGGCGGCCCGCCGGCCATTGACTGCAAGTGAGCCTGCAGACGCCGGGCCAGGGGTTCGCCGCGCCGCTGTATGCCGATCAGCGCCATCCGCGACGCGGGCATCCGGGCCAGGGCCTGGCAGGCCATTTCACGCAGGATGCGGTCGAGGTCTTCTTCATCGTACAGACGAAGCCTTGAGGGAACGGAGAGGCTCATGGGTCACCTGCCGGGGCGTGACGGTATTCGCCCTGAACTTATCCGGCCTGCCTTGGGCGGACCTGATCCAGGTCAAACCTGGCGGATCCCGCCGGCCTACCTTGATGGCTGCGTCACAGGTCTTGCGCGGGAGGGCCCATGAGCAACCTGTCGGTCGATCGCAACGCCGTGGTCGCCATCGCCGCACGCGGACTGAGCAAAGGGTTCGGGGAGGGCGCCGCGCGGGTCAAGGCCGTGGACGATGTCGACTTCACCGCGCGGTTCGGCGAGATGGTCTATCTGGTGGGCCCCTCGGGCAGCGGCAAGACCACGCTGTTGAGCATGCTGTCCGGCATCCTGCGGCCCGACGCCGGCACCGTCGCCATCAACGGCCAGGACATCTGGAGCCTCGACGGCGAGCGTTTGGCGCAGGTGCGCCTGGCGCATTTCGGGTTCGTGTTCCAGGACTACCACCTCTTCACGCGGCTGACCTGCGCCGAGAACGTCGCGATTCCGCTGATCCTGCGGCACCGGCCCTGGAACGATGCGCTGGCGGCGGCCCGGCAATGCCTGGCGGTGGTCGGGCTGGAAGGCCGCGCCGACCTCATTCCGGCCAAGTTGTCGGGCGGCGAGCAGCAGCGGGTCGCCATCGCCCGGGCCATCGTCGGCAGCCCGAGCCTGCTGATCCTGGACGAGCCGACCGCGTCCCTCGACGGCGACACCGGCAAAATGGTCATCGCGTTCGTCAGGCAGCAGATCCTCACGGCGCACTGCTGTGTGCTGATCGTCACCCACGATGCCCGCATCGAAATGTTCGCCGACCGCGTCGTGCATATGGAAGACGGCCGGGTCATCGAGCGCGACCGGACGATGCCATGAAAAGCCCATGGCTGCAGGCGGTCGCGCTCCTGGGGGCGCTGGCCGGGTTGGGCGCGGCCTACCTGTTCGGCCGCACGCCCGAGCCGCTGCCCCCGGTCTTCCCGCCGACCAGCAGCGAGCGGGCGGCCATTTACGCCAACGGCATCGTCGAGAGTGAACAGGCCGGGGGCAGCGACATCGTGATCTTTCCCCAAGTCGCGGCGCCCGTGACGCGGATCCTGGTGCACGAAGGACAGCCCGTGAGCCTCGGGACGCCGTTGGTGGCGCTCGATGACGCGGTGCCGCGGGCGAACCTCGAATTGGCCGAGGCCAACCTGGCGGTCGCCGCCGATCAATACGCCAAGCGGCTGGCGGCCTACCGCATGGATGCTCGGTCGATCAGCGTGGACGCCCTGGACACGGCGAAGAACCAGGCGGCGCAGGCCCGGGCGGCGCTCAAGGCATCGGCGGCCGAACTGGCGCGTTACGTGATCAAGGCGCCGGCCGAGGGAACGGTGGTGACCCTCAACGGGGCCGTGGGCAGCTACGTGTCGCCGCAAGGGGTCTACAGCCTGCACACGCAGGGGTTCACGCCGCTGGTGGTCATGACCGGCGGCCAGGAGCGCCTGGTGGTCCGCTGTTACGTCGACGAGATCCTGATCGACAAGTTGCCGCCGGCCGACCAGATGGAGGCGCAAATGGCGATCCGCGGCACCCAGACCAGGGTGCCGTTGCAGTTCTGGCGGATACAGCCCTATGTCACTCCGAAGATCGAACTGTCCAACCAGCGGCAGGAACGGGTGGACCTGAGGGTGCTGCCGGTGCTGTTCCGGTTCGAAAGCAAAGGGCTGCCGACCATCTATCCCGGCCAGTTGGTGGACGTGTTCATCAGCCGGAAGAGGCCATGAGCACCCTGGGCCTGCGGTACGCGATCCTCTGCGGGCTGTCGCTGCTGGCCGCCTGCACGGTGGGGCCCGACTTCACGCCGCCCCAGGCCCCCGAGCGGCAGCCTTACTGGCAGGGCACCCTCGCCGACCCGCAGACGGTGCAGGGGCAGGGCCAACGGTTCGTCGCAGGCGGCGACCTGGCGTGGAACTGGTGGACGCTGTTCGGTTCGCCGCCGCTCGACGGCCTCGTCCGCCAGGCCATCGAGCGCAACCCGACCCTGGAGGCGGCGCAGGCCAGCCTGCGCCAGAGCCACGACCTGCTGCAGGCCGGGCAGGGCGTCTACTACCCGCAGGTCGGCGCCAGCCTTGCCGGCCGCCGGCAACGCGGCAGCGCCGAGCAGCCGGGGCTGGCGGTGGCGGATTCGGTCTTCAGCGTCGTGACGCTGGGGGCGACCGTCCGTTATGTGCTCGACGTGGCCGGAGGGCAGCGGCGGGCGGTCGAAGGGCTGCAGGCGCAGGCCGATCTGCAGACCTTCCGCTTGCAGGCGGCGTACCTGGCGCTGACGGGCAATGTGGTCAACACGGCGATCGCCCGCGCCGCCTACGGGGCGCAAGTGCAGGCAACGGAGCGGCTGATCGGCTTGCTGCAACAGCAGTTGAGCGTCGCCGATGCGCAAGTGCGCGGCGGCACCCTGGCGGACTCGGCGCAGGCGGGCCTGCGAAGCCTGATCGCGACCAACGAGGCGCAACTGGCCGATGTCCGCCTCCGGTTCATCGAGTCGGGGCACTTGCTGGCGAGCCTGGCGGGCGCGGCGCCGAACCAGCTGACGTTGCCCGACATCCCCCTGGACAGCTTGCGCCTGCCGCACGACCTGCCGGTGAGCCTGCCTTCGCAGCTGGTTCGCCAGCGCCCGGACATCCGCATGGCCGAAGCGCAGCTGCATCAGGCCAGCGCCGCCATCGGGGTCGCCACCGCCGCCCTGTTTCCCGGCATCGAACTGACGGGCAGCTACGGCACCGGCGGTACTTCGCTCGGTTCCTTGTTTTCGGGACGCTTCTGGTCCATCGGGCCCACCGTCGACATACCGTTGTTCCAAGGCGGGCGGTTGTGGTTCGAACGCAAGGCGGCGCTGGAGGCTTACCGGCAGGCGGACGCGGCCTATCGGCAAGTGGTGCTGAGCGCGTTCTCGCAGGTGGCGGACCTGCTCGACGCGTTGCGGCTCGATGCGCTGGCCTTGCAGAAGCGCAGCGAGGCGGCGCAGGCGGCCGACGCTGCGTTGCAGGCGCTGCAGGTCAGTTACCGGGCGGGGCTGGTGCCCTACATCGATGTGCTGGTGGCCGATGTGCAGCTGCAACAGGCTGACATCGCGTTGCTGGAGGCGACGGCCCAGCGCCGCCAGGCGACAGCGGCGCTGTTCGTGGCGCTGGGCGGTGGCGGGTGGAACGGCCCGGCGGCGCAGGCCGGCAAGGAGAAGCCATGAAGTACACCGGGATACTGCGCATCGGGTTCAAGCTGCTGGTCAGCGACCGGGCGAAGTTCTCCGCCTTGCTGGTGGGCCTGACCTTTTCGGTTTTCCTGATGATGCAGATGACGGCGATGTTCGCCGGCATCCTGACCCGGGCCTACTCGACGGTCACCAATATCGGCGCGCCCATGTGGGTGATCGATCCGGCGGTGAACACGCCCACCGCGGTCATTGCGCTACCGGACTACCTGCTGGACGCCGTGCGCAGCCTGGATCAGGTGGACTATGCCGTCCCGCTGTTCGTCGGCAATGCCCAGGCCCGCCTGGCCGACGGCACCTATCAGATCGTCAGCGTCGTAGGCCTCGACGACACCAGCCTGTACGGCCGCCCGGACCTGGAGCAGGGCGCCATCGAGGCGCTCTACGCCGAGAACGGCTTTGTCATCGTGCATGACGCCGAATACGCAAAGCTCGGAAGCCCTGGCATCGGCACCGACTTCGAGCTCAACGACCACCGCGGCACCGTGGTCGGCATCGCCAAGGTGCTGACCGGCGGGCTGATCGGCGTGCCGACCCTCTACACCACCTATCGGCGGGCGATCGAATACGTGCCGACCGCCCGGTTCAAGATCTCCTACATCCTGGTCAAGCCCAGGGACGAGCAGGCGGTGGCGCGCATTCAGGAAAGCGTCGCCCGGCTGGGCTATGTGGCGCTGACCCGGGCGCAGTTCAACCAACGCATCGCAGACTTCTACATCTACCAGACCGGGGTCGGCACCAACATATTGTTGATGACGACCATCAGCTTCCTGGTCGGGTTATCCATTTCAGGGCAAATCTTCTACAGCTTCATCCTCGAGAACCTGGACAAGTTCGCGGCGCTCAAGGCGATCGGGGCGAACCCCCGGGACCTGCTCCTGATGATCCTGTACATGGCGCTCTCCACGGCCTTGACCGGTTATGGCCTGGGGGTGGGCCTGGTCACCGTGGTGATTGCGCTGGGGCGAACGTACTTGCCCAACTATGCGGCGATCATCACGTTCTGGAACCTGGGCCTGGCGTTCGGCCTGGTGCTGCTGATCGCCGGGGTGTCCAGCTACCTGGGCATCGGCAAGGTGCTGCGGGTCGAGCCTTTCGAGATCTTCCGTTCCTGAGCGCCCGGTTGCGGCCGACGGTCGGCGCGCAAAGGGCGCAGCGGTTTATTCGACGATTCCTTGACCTGAGATAACTTCTGCCGGGTTTCGCCTCGCCGCGCCGCGGCCCCGGTGATAGCGTCAGGCACAGACGTTGCGATCAAGGAGCGTTGCCATGTACCAGAACCTGGCCGTGTTGAGCGCATTGCTGGTGCTGTATGCGGCCTTCGCCGGTTCGCTTGAGGCCAAACCCGTCAACGGGCCGCTTTTGTTCCTCTTGGCCGGTGTCGCCGCCGGCCCTGCCGGGCTGGGTCTGCTCAACCTGGCGATGGATCGTCACGACCTGCGGCAGTTGGCTGAGCTGACCCTGGCCATCGTGCTGTTCACCGATGCCGCCAATGCCGACCTTGCCCAGTTGCGCCTGCACCGCAACTTGCCGTTGCGTCTGCTGCTGATCGGTTTGCCCCTGACCCTGATCGCCGGCTGGCTGGTCGCCCGGTGGCTGTTCCCGGCGATGCCATGGCTGGAGATGGCCCTGCTGTCGACCCTCTTGGCGCCCACGGACGCCGCCCTCGGCAAGGCCGTGGTGAGCAACCCCGCCGTGCCGGCGGATATCCGGGAAAGCCTGAACGTCGAGAGCGGCCTGAACGACGGCATCTGCGTGCCGTTGATGCTCCTGTTGATGGCGCTGGTGGCGGAAAAGCACACCGCGTTGCCTTTCACGTTGGCCGGGCACCTCTTTCTGGAAGAGCTGGGGATCGGCCTGCTGACCGGCGTCGGCCTGGCGTTGGTGTCGGGGGGCGTGCTGCGCTGGGCGCGCCGCGATATCGCGCCGATCGCTTCATGGCAGCAACTGGTGATGCCGGGCCTGGCGTTGTTGAGCTTCGCCTGCGCCCAGGCATTGGGCGGCAGCGGGTTCATCGCCGCGTTCTGCGCGGGGCTGCTGACCGGCTGCCTGTTCAGGCGGGAAACCCACGCGTTGCTGCAGGCTGGTGAGTCCCTCGGCGAGGCGCTTTCGTTGATCACCTGGGTGGTGTTCGGCGCCTATGTGGCGCCCAAGGCCACGCAGATCCTGTCGCCTTCCGTGTGGCTCTACGCCTTGTTGAGCCTGTCGCTGGTGCGGATGCTGCCCGTCTGGGTCAGCCTGGCGGGCAGTGCCCTGGCGACGCAGAGCCGTTTGTTCATCGGTTGGTTCGGGCCGCGGGGCCTGGCCTCCATTGTCTTCGCGGTATTAGTGCTGGATGTGCCGTTACAGGAGCGCGACACGCTCATTTCCGCCACCATTGCCTGCGTCGTGCTCAGCGTTATATTGCACGGCGTGAGCGCATGGGCCTGGGTGGGCCGGCTGAGCCGCAGGGCCGAGCCCTGAGGCGCAGGCGCATCCGTTTTTCTGTATAGAGGGGAGGAGGTTGCGATGTCTGCTTTTACGCCGTGGTCGGCATTGGCGGGAGGCGTGATGATCGGGTTGGCGGCCGGGTTGTTCGTGGCTGCGAACGGTCGGATCGCCGGCATCAGCGGGTTGCTCGGCTCGCTGTTGCAGCGCGGCGGGGAGGGGCGGGGAGACAAGGGCGCTTTCCTGCTCGGACTGATCGCCGCGCCGCTGTTCTGGCAGCTGTTTGCGCCGGTGCCGCCGGCCCGTTTCGGCGCAGGCGCCTTGACGCTTGTGGCGGCGGGCCTGCTGGTGGGCGTGGGTACGCGCTATGGCAGCGGCTGCACCAGCGGTCATGGCGTGTGCGGCCTGTCCCGGCTGTCACCGCGCTCGGCGGTGGCGGTGCTGTGCTTCATGGCGGCGGGGTTCATCACCGTCTTCGTTGCCCGGCATCTGATGCAAGGAGGATGACATGACCCGGATCATCGGTTTTTTCGCAGGCGTGCTGTTCGGCGTGGGCCTGTTGCTGGCCGGCATGGCGAACCCCGCCAAGGTGCTGGGCTTTCTCGACCTTGCCGGAGAATGGGATCCGTCGCTGGCGCTGGTGATGGTCGGGGCCATCGGGGCGGCGGCGTTGCCCATGGCCTGGGCGCGTCGCCATCCGGTGGCCTTGCTGGGCGCCAAGATGCACTTGCCTGACCGGCGCGACATCGACCGCCGTCTCGTCGTCGGCAGCCTGACGTTCGGCGTGGGGTGGGGGCTGGCCGGCCTCTGTCCGGGGCCGGCGCTGGTGCTGCTGCCGGGTGGGGATTGGCAGGCCTGGCTGTTCGTGGCCGCGATGCTCGGCGGCATGTTGCTCTTCAGCGGCATCGAAGCGCTGCGTTCGCGCAACAGGGCCGCGAAAGGCAGCGGGCACATCCCGTCATGAAGCGCGTTCGCCGGCATTGAACAACACGGTGACGTAGGCCGGCAGCTCGCTGCCGGCGATGTCCTTGGCTTGTGCCGGCGTCAGCGAGCCGGACTGGATCACTGCGCCCGGGGAGCCATCAGCGAATTCAGTTCGCCATAGGTGTGGGCCTTCAAGGCATGGGTGTCCAGATGCCCGTGCTCCAGGAAGCTGCTGGCCAACCCGCCCATGGCGCCATACAGGAACTCGGCGATGGCTGAGCCGGCGCTCAGGCGCCTGACGCCGAGGCGTTGCAGTTCATCGGGAGCGGCCAGGCCAGCGCGCCACAGCAGGTTGACCGGCAATTTCGATTCCCGGCACACCGCAGCGATTTCATGAGGTTCGACCACGCCGGCGGCGAACAGCCCGTCTGCACCTGCGTTGGCATACAGCGCGGCGCGCTTGAGCAGTTCTTCCAGGCGCTGCTCGGCGGGCAGCAGGTTCTTCAGGTAGACGTCGCAGCGCACGTTCACGAACAGGTTGACCCCGTGCCGGTCGGCGACTTTCTTGGCGGCGTCGACCTTGCGGATGAGCAGGTCGGGGGAGCCCACGCCGTCTTCGATGTTGACCCCGACCGCACCGGCGGCGAGGACGGCGTCGATGACGTTGGCGACTTGTTCGGGTTCATCCGAATAGCCCCCTTCGATGTCCACGGTCAGGGGAACGCTGAGCACCCGGGTCATCGAGGCGATGGTGGAGCGCAGCAATTCCAGCGGGAGTTTGTTGCCGTCCTGGTAGCCATGGGACCAGGCCATCGCTGCGCTGCTGGTGGCCACGGCCTTGCTGCCCAGGCGCTCGACGAGGCGCGCGCCGCCGGCATCGCCCACGTTGGCGAGCATCAGCAGGCCTTGCCGATGAAGATCATGAAAAACGGTATCCAGTGCTGCCATGAAATCCTGCTCCTTTGAACATCCTGTTGATGGATCACTGCTGAGGTCAGACCGCGACCGTGCGTTCGCGGCATCGGAAGATGCACTGTAGCCAATCGTTACGGGATTCGCCCGCGCCTGGGTCGTCGCCAGGGCGATCGCCTGGGCGTGTATGCGTTCGTAGCAGTGGCGTGTGCAAGTTATGTACGTGCCGATAAAGGCAACAGCCGGGAATCATAGACCTCCCGAAGTGTGATGGAAGTCTTGATTTGAGTAATGCAGGGGATCTTGCGAAGTGTCTTTTCAATGAACTCGGTGTACAGGGAAATACTTTTGCAGACGATCTTTATCAAGAAGTCATAGTCCCCAGTCACATTGTAAAGAGCGACGACTTCCGGGCAGGAAGTAATCTTTTCTTCCAGTTTTCGGGTGACGTCTTCGGTATGTGTATCGACGGAGAGATGAACGAAGGCGGTGACTTCGAAGCCCAGGGCCTCTTTGTTCAGGATGGCCTGGTAACCCTGGATGAAGCCTTCTTCCTCAAGGCGTTTGAGCCTGCGCCAGCAAGGCGTTTCACTCATGGAAAGAACTTCCGCGAGTTTTGAAGTGGTGGTCAGGCAGTCGGTCTGCATGATGTTCAGGATCTTCAGATCGATCGCATCGAGCACCGTAGAGTTCTTTTTCAAATCAGAGTCCTTTCTGGCGTGCCATGAGCAAGTGCAGTCCTTATAACTTTGCCATGGTGCCAGCAACGGATAGGGTGCGCAACATTTTGAAATGGGCACGGCCGTCCTTCCCGTGGCTTATATTGAATGTCACGGGATGGTTACATATGGCGCCAAAACAACCGGTCAACTAATGAGCTGTTTGGATAGTGCGTCCTTTAATGGTCGGTTGGTCAGCGTCGTGTGTCAGGCCTCCGCGCCTTGGGCCTGCAGGTCATCGCCACGGGTTCCTGCGCGCTGGCGGCTGGCGGCGCGGGCGAGGAGGGGCGTGGCGATGCCGGCAATCGCAAACACGACCCCCAGCCCGATCCATCCGGCAGCTCCGCGTTCCACCACGGCGATCGGCAAGATCGCGGGGAAGACCACGGTCATCAGGTTCGCCCCCAAGGCATACACGCTCAGGTAGTAGGCCCGGTTCTCGGCCGGCGCCAGGTAATAGGAAATCCCCCAGGCGCCCGCGCATTGCCACAGTTCGCCGAAGGTCATCACCACGCAACCCAACAGAAGAATCCCTGCCGCGAGGTAGGGCGACTGATCGGCCGTGGTCATGGCGACCATGGCGCAGGAGAGCGCCAAGGTGATCCCGGCGTAGAGGTGCTTGCGCGCGGCGTGCACCACTTCGTTGCCGCGTTTGCTGAACGCCAGTTGCAGGGTGATGGCCATGATGCCGTTGACCACCAGGATGAGGCCGATCAGGGCTTTGGGCGCCTGGGTCTTGGTCAGCAGCCACAGAGGCACGGCGATGGTCATCACGGCCTGGTGCAGCGAAAGGATGCCGTTGCACAGCGACAGCGAGAGGAAGTTGAGGTTTTTCAGCGGATGCGCAGCGGCGGCCGCCGGCGCGCTGTCGACCTGTTCCCGGGCAGCCGCCTGAGGCAATTTGGCCACCACCAGGAGCACGGCCGAGATGAGGAACGCCAGCGCATTGGCGATCAGCAGGCCGATCACGGCGTTGGCGCTGCTGGCGACGCCGACGACGATGGCGAACACGCCTGCGGCGAGCATGTAGGCGACGTTCCTGACGATGGCCACCTTGGACATGGTCTTGACGTAGGCATCGGACTTGACCGCCGCCCCCACCAGGGTCTGGATGATCGGCCACACCGCCTGTTCCACGCAGCCGATGAAGCAGGCGATGAGCAGGAACGCGTAGAAGTCGTTGACGAACGGGTAGATCAGGAAGCCCAGCATGCGCCAGACCTGCAGCACCGCCAGCACCCGGGCAGCGCCGAAGCGGTCGGCGATCCGGCCGATGGGCACCGTGCAGACAAGCCCGCAAAGCCCCGCCAGGGCCAGGCCGATGCCCACCTGGACGGTGCTCAGGCCGACCACCTGGGTATAGAAGAACGTGGCGCCGGCGAGGAAGAGGCCACGCCCGGAAGCATCGACGAAGGCAATGAGCAACAGCAATAGAGAGGCACGCTCGTGCGAGACCGGTGCCTTGTTGGAGAAGCGACTGCGTACAGACATCAGGCTATTCCTTTAGAGAGAGAAGCGGCGCCAGCCGGTGGCTCTCGCCCGCCCGGACGACGCACAAGGCGCCGCCCGGGTGAGCCCGAGCCTTGTCCGGCGCTAGGGTTGCAGGCGCTGGCGCAGGCTGAGCGGCCGCATGTCGGTCCAGGTGTCCTTGATGTAGGCCAGGCACTGCGAACGGTCGCCCTGTTGCCCTGTCGCGTGCCAGCCGCCGGGCAGGGGGCGCTCGGCCGCCCAGAGGGAGTACTGCTCTTCGTCGTTGATCACGACGAGATAGAGGCCGGTGTCTTGTTCTTCGGTGGTCATGGTTGAACGTCCTTGAAAAGTTGAAGGCTAGTGTTTTGCGATCGGCCAGGCTTAGGTCTTGCGGATGATCAACATGTACATCTGGCCGTGCAGGCTCGGGAATTTGGCCTTCAGCGCAAGATCCATGTCCAGCAGGTTGCGGATCCGGGCAGGCCCGTCCTGCTGCAGGTCGAGTTCGTAGCCCAGCGATTCGGGGAGCAGCCCCAGCGGACGGATCTCCTCGACCGCGAAGCCCTGCGCCCGGGCGATCTCACTGGCCTCGCCACGGCTGAGGGCGTTCTGTCGCATCAGTTCCTTCTGCTCGTGGGAGTAGATCGAGAGGTAGGTCAGGTGCGGGCATTCGATGTCCCAGGTCGAGATCACGCAGAACCCGCCCGGCACCAGGCAGCGATGGATTTCGGACATGACCTTGGAGAAGTCCTGCCTCGGGAAGTGCGCTGCCGTGCCCATCATGCAGGTGATGAGGTCGAACTGAGTGCTTTCGAACGGCAGCGCCCTGGCGTCGCCCTGACGGAAGTCCGGATTGAGCGCGCCGCCGGTTTTTTGCCGGGCATACTCGACGGCCCTCGGTTCCAGGTCGACGCCGAATGCCTGGATGCCTTGTTGGGCCAGCAGGGTCGGGTAGCGGCCGGTTGCGGCGCCGATGTCCAGGCTTTTGCGGAACGGGCCGTAATGCTTGAGGCAATCGAGCATGTTGACCAGCTCAAGGGATTTCTTGGCTTCGTCCTCGGGCACGGAGCAGTCGTAGCGCATGTAGGCCGCCACGTCGTAGTCCAGTGCGGCATCGGCGGCCTTGTCGGCTTTGTCCAGCGCGAACCCATCGATCACCGAGAGCAGCCGCCCGCGCTGTTCGGCCACGCCCGCCAGTTGGGTGGCCCGTGCGGTGCCCGGGGCGAAACCGCGTTGCGCGGCGGGGTCGAGCAGCCCCAGGATCAGGCTGGCGTACCAGTCCTTGTCGTCGCTGCGCAGGCTGTCAGGTTGCGCGGCCTGGCGGCTGAGCTGCTGCAGTCGGGTGTCGGTATCGAGGTAGTCGGGGCAGAGGGTAAACACCACTTCGTAGTATTTCTGGGCCTCGGCGAAGGAGCCCTGCTCCTGATGGATACGCCCCAGGGTGTAGAGGGTTTTCTTGGCCTCTTCGCTGACGGTCAGTTCGCGGGCGCGTCGGAAGGCCGATTTCGCCGCGAAGTGATGACCGGCCATGAGGAAGCTCTCGCCGGCCTGGGTGAAGCTCTTGAGCTTCATCCGGTCGTCCTGGCCCGCCCAAGTGAAGTGCCGCGCCGCCTGGTGCCATTCCTGACGCTGCTGGTAGGCCTGCGCCAACAGGAAATGGCTGGTGCAGTGGCTGGGGAACAGCCGCACATCCTCGGCCAGCAGTTTGATCGCCAGTGCCTCCCGGTCTGCCTGGCTCAGTCGCAGCGATCCGCCGTTCAGCCAGTCCACGGCATATTCGATCAGCCCCGTTTGCCCGAGCTGGGCGAGCAGCGCTTCGGCCGCGTCGCGCTGTTCGGCCTCGTCGGCCAGTTGTTCTGCGTTCAGTTGCAGCAGGCCGATGTGCTGGTTGTGGCTGTCGTGGGCATGGTTGACCAGCAGCTTGACCGTGCCGTCGGTGCAGCCTGACACGACGATCGAGCCGTCTTGCGAAATGCCGGCGGCCCAGACCTCACCGCCCGCCTTGCAGGCCCAGAGCGGCTTGCCTTGGCGATCGAGCAGGCGAAGGGTGCCGTCGGGCGAACCGATGACGGCTGTGCCGCCCGCAGAGATCGCGACGCTGCAGATGCCCGGCGCGGCCACCACGGCGGTGGCTTTGCACTGCCGCAGGCCGTCGCCCTCAAGCAGCAGGGCCGAGCCGTCTTCCAGGGCGACGATGCCGGCGCGGCCAGTGTGGGAGACCGCGCATTTGACCGCCATGCGCGGCAGCTCGTGCAGCGCCACGATCCCGGCGTCTCGGTCCAGCACGCTGAGCAGGCGCTCCTTGACCTTCAGCAGGCTGGCGCTGTGGCTCGAAGCCGCCGATGCAGCGGCCGGCTCAAGGTGGCGGGCGTCGGCTTGCCGCAGCTCGTAGCCGCTGCCGCTGCCGCTGCGGGTGACGATGTGCTGGGTCTGGTCTTGGCAGAGGACGACCAGTCGTTCGCCGTCGGCCGAGAGGCTGATGTCGTAGGGCGCCGACGCCAGGGGGACGCTGAACAGCGCTTGGCCGTCGGCATCGAAGAGGCTGACCGTACCGCTGCCGTCTGCCGCCCGTTGCGTACCCGCCGCGACGCAAGGCGTGGAGCTGATCGCCAGGCACGTGAGCTCATCCGCGAACTGCTGCGACCAGCACGGTCGGCAATCGCGGGTCAGCACCGTGAGGGTGCGGTTGCGGCAGGCGACGGCAAGCCACGCGGCATCCGCCGTGAGGCAGAGGCCGGTGACGGGCGCGCCGAAATTGCGGCTCCAGAGCTCGCTGTGAGGCGCCTCCATGAACAGGCCGCCCGAGTGGGCCGGGTTTGCACGCAGGTCGCAAGGCTGCTGTGGCTCGGCTGCTTTTGCCTGGAGATAGGCATCATTGTTGAAGTTGGTCATGGACACTCCTTATCGAACCGATCTTGATCATTTTTTTTATCCGAGCAGCTTGTAGATGCAGGGGGTGGCGGCTTCGAGAATGCTGTAGTGGTCGGCCTGCAGCGCCTGGCCGGCGAACGACTGTCCGCACCATCGGCGCCAATGCGTCTCGCTGGCCGCGTTGTCCTGGGTGTGCAGCAGGTTCACGGGGCTGTTGACCCCGTTCCGGGGGGCATACGTGGACAGCGCCTGTTGGTTGGCCGCGAAGACCGCCAGGCGCCGCTCCAGTTGGGCGTCGTCCAGGCTGTCCGGGATCAGGCCGGTGCGGCGGGCCGCCGCGACGGTCGCCGCGTCCCGGTCCGGTTGCGCCATGAGCTGGCTCAGGCGCTCGGCCGAGAACGGCAGGTCCATCGACAGCGAACGGGCCAGATCCACCAGGTAGGCGCCCAGCGGCCACGCCTGGGCCGGCGACGCCAGGCCCGGGGCAGGCGCGTCGATCAGCAGCAACCGGCGCACGGGCTGGTCGTGCATTTCGAGCTGGCGCGCCATTTCGAAGGCGATCACACCGCCCATCGACCAGCCGCCCAAGTAGTACGGCCCGGTCGGCTGCACCCGGCGCATCTGCTCGATGTAGGCCGTGGCCAGCGCTTCGATGCTGTCGCCGGGCGAGGTGCCTTCTTCGAGCCCGGCGGACTGGAACGCATGGACGGTGAAGTCGTCGGGCAACAGGTGCGCCAGCCGGATGTAGGGCGACACGGTTCCGCCCACGGCATGCACCAGGAACAGGTGCTTGCTCCCGCCTTCCTTAAGCTGCATGCGTGTCGAGCTGCGTTCGGCATCGCCCTGGCTGATCTTGCGCACAAAGGCTCCCAGGTCCGCCGACTCGAACACCTGTCGCACCTCGGCCGCGAGGCCGAGTTCCCGGTTGACCTGATCGACCATCTTCATGGCCAGCAGCGAATGACCGCCTTTCTCGAAGAAGTTGTCGTTCAGGCCGATCGCGTCGAGCTTGAGGGTCGACTTCCAGATGTGGGCCACGCTCTTTTCCAGTGCCGTGGCCGGCGCTTGCGTCGACGGCTCGCTCTGCCGGGGCGTGCCCGCCAGGGCGGACAGTGCTTGCCGGTCGACTTTGCCGTTGTGCAGCAGCGGCAGTCGCTCAACGAAGCTGAAGCTCATGTCCGCCATGTGGCCGGGCAGGGTGCGGGACAGGAAGTCCCGCAGTTCGGCGGCGCTCGGCTGCGCGCCGGCGACGCACACCAGGTGGGCGGTGAGGCCGCAAGCGTCGCCGCCCTGGGTTTGCACGCCGACCACGGCCTGGCTGACGAGCGGGTGCGCGCACAGCTGCATTTCGATTTCGCCCAGCTCTATACGCATGCCGCGCAGCTTGATCTGCTGGTCGTTGCGGCCCAGGTACTCGATGTCGCCGCTGGCAAGGTAACGGGCCTTGTCGCCGGTCAGGTACATGCGGCTGCCCGGCGCGCCGTAGGGGTCGGGAATGAATCGCTCAGCGGTCAGTTCCGGCCGGTTGAGGTAGCCGCGCGAGAGCTGCACGCCGGCGATGTACAGGTCGCCGGTCACGCCGACGGGCACCGGTTGCAGACGGGCATCGAGCAGATAGGTGCGGGTATTGGCCACTGGCCGGCCGATCGGCACGGCATGGCGGCTTTCGTCGGGGCTGCATGGCCAGAAGGTGACGTCGATCGCCGCCTCGGTCGGCCCGTACAGGTTGTGCAGCGCGGTCGCCGGAAAGCGTGCGAAGAAGTCATTCTGCACCGCCGTGGACAAAGCCTCGCCGCTGCTGAACACCTGGCGCAGCGTGCGGCAATGGCCGGCTTGGGTATACGCCATGTAGGCACTGAGCATCGAAGGCACGAAGTGCGCCGTGGTGATCCCATGCCGTTCGATGAACGCTTCGAGGTAGCGTGGGTCTTTGTGCCCATCGGGGCGGGCCACCAGCAGTCGGGCACCGACGCTCAGCGGCCAGAAGAACTCCCAGACCGAGACATCGAACGAGAACGGCGTCTTTTGCAGGACCTTGTCCGCAGCGTCCAGCGGGTATTGGGCCTGCATCCACTGAATGCGGTTGATGATCGCCTGATGGGTGTTCAGCGAACCTTTCGGCTTGCCGGTGGAACCGGAGGTATAGATGCAGTAGGCCAGGCCCAACGGATCGACCGTCCGCTGCGGATTGCTGCGCGGCAGCTCGGCCAGCCGCGCGGCGTCCAGGCACACCTGCCGGTAGGCACGCAGCGGTGCGCGCGCCTGCAAGGCCTGTTGGGTCAGGACCATCACCGGCGCCGCATCGGCCAGCAGGTAGGCGACCCGCTCGTCGGGGTAGTCCGGGTCGAGCGGCAAGTAGGCGGCCCCCGCCTTCAGGATGCCCAGCAAGCCGATGGTCATCTCCAGGCTTCTGTGGGCGTGCACCGCGACCAGGTCATCGTTCTTCACGCCCTGGTCGATCAGGTAGCGGGCCAATTGGTTGGCCCGCTCGTTGAGCTGGCGGTAGCTGAGCGATTGCGTTTCGAAGGTGAGCGCAACGGCATCGGGCGTGCGCTCGACCTGGCGCTCGAACAGCTGATGCAGCGCGGCCACGGGCTCGTAATCCACCTCGGTGGCGTTCCACTGCTCAAGCATCTCGTGCCTTTGCGCCGCAGACAGCAGCGGGAGGCTGGCGATTGGCTGTTCCGGATCGTCCACCGCAGCGCAGGCCAGGTTGATCAAATGGCTGGCCATGCGCTCGATGCTGGCGGCGTCGAACAGGTCGCGGTTGTATTCCCAGCGCATCTGGTAGCCCTGGTCCGAGGGCGTCAGTTCCAGGCTCAGGTCGAACTTGGCGGTGGTCGTCCCGATGTCGAACGGTGCGACTTCCACACCCGGCAGTTGCAGGGCCTGCGGGACGGTGTTCTGCAGCACGAACAGCACCTGGAACAACGGCGGGCGGCTCAGGTCCCGAGGCAGCTCCAGGGCCTCGACGACTTTCTCGAACGGCAGGTCCTGGTTGGCGTAGGCGCCGAGGGTGGTCTGGCGGATCTGATCGAGCAACGCGCTGAAGCTCGGGTTGCCTTCCAGCCGGGTGCGCAAGGCCAGGGTGTTGACGAACAGGCCGATCAGCGGCTCGACCTCGGCCCGGGTGCGGTTGGCGATCGGGGTGCCGACGACGATGTCGTGCTGGCCGCTGTAGCGGGCCAGCAGCAGGTTGAACAGGGCCAGCAGGGTCATGAACGGCGTGGCGCCGTGCCGTTGGCCCAAGGCGTCGATCTGCCCGGACAGCTGACGGCCCAGCGACAGGCTGAGCGCGTGCCCGCGGTAGGTCTGGATCGCCGGGCGCGGCCGGTCGGTCGGCAGGTCAAGGCTGGCGGGGGCGTGGGCCAGCTGTTTGCGCCAATAGTCCGCCTGCGCCGCGAACACGCGGGGCGCCTGCCACTGGCGCTGCCAGGCGGCGTAGTCGGCGTACTGGATCTCCAGCGGCGGCAAGGACGCCGGCTGTCCCTGGGCGAAGCCTTGGTAGAGCGCCATGACCTCGCGGCTGAGCACGGCGATGGACCAGCCGTCGCTGATGATGTGATGCAGGGTGAACAGCAAGACATGCCGTTGCTCGCCGAGCTGCAGCAGGGTGGTGCGCAGCAACGGGCCCAGCTCAAGAGAGAACAGATGCCCGGCTTCGGCCTCGGCCAGGCGGCGGGCCTCTTCGAGCGGTTGCCCGTGCTGGCGCAGATCGAGGCAGGTCAGCGCGGCCGGGCCGGCCGGATGAACTTTCGCCAGCACCTGTCCGTCGCTGTCGAGGGCGAAGGTGGTGCGCAGCGGTTCGTGACGCGCGGTCAGCTCGGTCAGGCAGCGTTGCAGCAGCGTTCGGTCCAGCGCTCCGTTGAGCTCCAGGGCCAGCGCGATGTTGTAGGCGGCGCTGGAGCGCTCGAGCCGGTTCAGGAAGAACAGGCGCTCCTGCGCGAAAGACGCGCTCCTCGCACCGGGGCCGGCATGGGCCGCGGGGATCGCCTGGCCGTTGGCCGCCGGGCTTTGGCCCAGCCGCGGCAGCAGTTGTTCGATGGTCGGGGTCTCGAACAGCGTGCGCAGGGCCAGGTCCACTTGCAGTTGCCGGCGGATGCGCGACACCACTTGGGTCGCCAGCAGCGAATGTCCGCCGAGGGCGAAGAAGTCATCGGTGACGCCGACCCGCGGCAGGTTCAGGACATCGGCCCAGATCTGCGCCAGTTGGCGCTCGCCGTCATTGCGGGGGGCGACGTGGTCGTCTTCCAGCGCTTCGTGCTGGGGACGCGGCAAGGAACGCTTGTCGACCTTGCCGCTGGGGGTCAGCGGCAAGGTGTCGAGGCAGACGAAGGCGCTGGGGACCATGTAGTCCGGCAGGCGTTGCTTGAGCTGTTCCCGGAGCGCAGCGATGTCCAGCGTATCGCCACCCTTGGCGACCAGATAACCCACCAGTTTCTTCAGGCCCGGACGGTCCTCCCTGACCGTGGCCGCCGCAGCGGCCACGCCGTCGAGGGTCATCAGGGCCTGTTCCACTTCGGCCAGCTCGATGCGGAAACCGCGGATCTTGACCTGGTGGTCGGAGCGTCCCAGGTACTCGATGTTGCCGTCCGGCAGATAGCGTGCGACGTCGCCGGTCTTGTACATCCGCGCCCCCGGCGCCGGGCTGTGAGGGTTGGGGATGAAGCGTTCGGCGGTGATGTCCGTGCGCTCCCAGTAGCAGCGCGCCAGGTGGATGCCGGCGATGTAGAGGTCGCCGCGCACGCCCACGGGCACCGGCTCCAGGTCGGCGTCGAGCACGTACATCTGTGAGTTGAACAGCGGTTTGCCGATCGGCGGCAGCGCCGGCCACTGCGTCGGGTCGCCGGTGAGGCGGTAGCCGGTGACGAAATGCGACTCGGTGGGGCCGTACTGGTTGTGCAGCAACGCGGCGGGCAGCTTCTGGAACAGCTCGACGACTTCCTGGGTGATCTGCAGTTGCTCGCCGCCGCAGACGATTTCCCGGAGGCAAGCCAACTGATCGAGATCGGCGGCGGCGTCGGCGATCCCTTGCAAGGCCACGAACGGGATGAACAGCCGGGCAATGCGTTGCCGCTCGATGAGTTCGAGCAGCAGCACCGGATCCTTGCGGGTCTCTTCGCTGACCATCACCAGCGTGCCGCCGCTGGCCCAGGTGGAAAAGAACTCGTCGAAGCTGACGTCGAAACTCAGGGGCGAGAATTGCAGCGTGTTGTCGCCCTGGCCCAGTTGCGACTCGGTGAGTTGCCATTGCACCAGGTTGGTCAGCATCTCGTGGGTCAATGCTGCGCCCTTGGGCTGGCCGGTCGAGCCCGAGGTGTAGATCACATAGCACAAGCTCAGCAGGTGTTGCGGCTGGCTTGGGTTGACCGACGACTCGTTCCAGGCGTCGTCGCAGCGGTCCATGCAGACCAGGGTTTCGCAGCAGCCCTCGACGCGGTGGCGCAGGCTGGTGAGGGTGACGATGAGGTCGGCCCGGGCATCCTGGGCCATGAAGCGCAGGCGCTCGGTCGGATAGCTTGGGTCCATGGGCACGCACACCGCACCGGCCTTGAGGATGCCGAGAATCGCGACCGGTACGTGCAGCGAGCGCTCCAGGCAGATGCCCACCAGGGTGTCAGGCGTGACACCGGCGCGTTGCAGGTAGCGGGCGAACTGGTTGGAGCGCGCTTCCAGTTGGCGGTAGCTCAGTGATTCGTCGCCGAAGACCGCCGCCGGCAGGTCGGCGCAACGCTCGGCCATTTCCGTGAACAGACTGTGCACCGGCAGCGGACGGAAAGCCTGCTGCGTCGCGTTCCAGCCGTGGAGCAGCTGCTGTTTGTCCGTCTCGGTGATCATCGCGATCCGCCGCAGCGGCTGGTCTGGCGCCGCCACGGCCGAACGGGCCAGGGTCTCGAAGTGGCTGGCCATGCGTTCCACGGTCGCGGCGTCGAAGAGGTCGCAGTTGTATTCCCAGCGCATGCGGTAGCCCTGGTCCGACGGCGTCAGCTCCAGGGTCAGGTCGAACTTGGCGGTGGTCGCCTCGACCGCCAGCTGCGCGATCTCAAGGCCCGGCAACGTGAACGCCTCGGTCGGCGCGTTCTGCAGCACGAACATCACCTGGAACAACGGCGAACGGCTCATGTCCCGTGGCAGTTCCAGGGCCTCGACGACTTTCTCGAACGGCACGTCCTGGTTGGCGTAGGCGCCGAGGGTGGTCTGGCGGACTTGCTCAAGCAACGCGCTGAAGCTTGGGTTGCCTTCCAGCCGGGTGCGCAGGGCCAGGGTGTTGACGAACAGGCCGATCAGCGGCTCGACCTCGGCCCGGGTGCGGTTGGCGATCGGGGTGCCGACGACGATGTCGTGCTGGCCGCTGTAGCGGGCCAGCAGCAGGTTGAACAGGGCCAGCAGGGTCATGAACGGCGTGGCGCCGTGGCGCTGGCCCAAGGCATCGATCTGTCCGGACACTTGCGCGTCCAGCGACCGCTGGATCACGTGCCCGCGGTAGGTCTGGATCGCCGGCCGCACGCGGTCGGTGGGCAGCTCCAGGGTGGTGGGGGCGTTGGCCAGGTGCTCGCGCCAGAAGGCGGTCTGGGGTTCGAACTCGATGGGGGCCTGCCATTGACGCTGCCAGAAGGCGTAGTCGCTGTACTGGATCTCCAGCGCCGGCAGCGGGGATGGCTGGCCTTGGGCGAAGGCCCGGTACAGGGCCATGACTTCCCGGGCCAGCAGGGCGATGGACCAGCCGTCACCGACGATGTGGTGCAAGGTGAACAGCAAGGCATGCCGTTGCTCGCCGAGCTGCAGCAGGGTGGTGCGCAGCAACGGCCCTTGTTCGAGCGCGAACAGTTGCCGGGCCTCGGCCTCCGCCAGGCGGCGGGCCTCTTCGAGCGGTTGCCCGTGCTGGCGCAGATCGAGGCAGGCCAGCGCGGCGGAAGCGGCCGGATGGACCTGCGCCTGGGCCTTGCCGTTCTCGTCGAGGATGAACGTGGTGCGCAGGCTGGCGTGACGCTGGATGAGCGTATCCAGACAGCGCTGCAGCACCGCTGCGTCCAGCGGGCCGTTCAGCTCCAGGGCCAGCGCGATGTTGTAGGCCGCGCTGTCAGGTTCGAAATGGCTGAGGAAGAACAGGCGTTCCTGGGCGAAGGACAACGGCTGCAGCGTCTGCGGCAGCGTGTAGGCGAGGATCGGCGGGCTCTCTCGGCCCGCCTGCGCGTCGAGGTTGTCGACCAGTTGGGCGATGGTCGGCGTTTCGAACAGGCTGCGGACCGGGATGTCGATCTTCAGGTGCTTGCGCATCCGGGAGATGACCTGGGTCGCGAGCAGCGAGTGCCCGCCCAGTTCGAAGAAGTTGTCGGTGACGGCGATGTCCTGCCGCTTGAGGACCTGTTGCCAGATGTCGGCGATGGCCTTTTCCAGGGGCGTGGAGGGCGGCTGGCCCGCTGCCGTCCGGGCGGTCGGCTCCGGTGCGGGGAGGCGCTTGCGGTCGATCTTGCCGTTGGGGGTCAACGGCAGCTGTTCGAGCGCCACGAAATGGTTGGGGATCATGTAGCCGGGCAAGGCCAGCCCCAGGTGCTGGCGCATGATCGCCGGATCCAGCGTGTGGCCCTCGGCAAGGCGCAGGTAGGCCACGATCTGCCGCTCGCCGGGCACGTCCTCCCGAACGGCGACCACGGCCTGGAGCACCGCGGGGTGGCGATCCAGCTGCTGCTCGATTTCCCCCAGCTCGATGCGGAACCCGCGCACCTTGACCTGGTTGTCGATCCGTCCGAGGAACTCGATGTCACCGTTGGCCAGCCAGCGAACCAGGTCGCCGGTCTTGTACAGCCGTGCGCCCGGCTCGCTGGCGTACGGATCGGGGACGAACTTCTGGGCGGTCAGTTCGGCGCGGTTCAGGTAGCCGCGGCTGACCCCTTCGCCACCGATGTGCAGTTCGCCCGGGCTGCCGATGGCGCACAGGTGGCCGCTTTCATCGAGGATCCGCAGCACCGTGTTGGCGATCGGTTCGCCGATCGGGCAGTGGGTCGAGGTCACCCGGCCGACGGCCGACCAGATGGTGGTTTCGGTCGGCCCGTACATGTTCCACAGCGACTCGGTGCGTTGCAGCAGTTTGTCCGCCAGCTCCGGCGCCAGGGCCTCGCCGCCGCACAGGGCCTTGAGCTTGAGCGTGCTCGGCCAACCGGCTTCGAGCATCAGCCAGTAGGTCGAGGGCGTGGCCTGGATGACCGTCGCGTCATGGGCCATCGCCAGCTTGATCAGCGCATGCCCGTCCGCCGCCGCCTCGCGCTCGGCCAGAACGATGCTGGCGCCGCTCACCAGCGGCAAGAACAGCTCCAGGACACTGATATCGAATGAAATGGAGGTCACCGCCAGCAAGCGATCCGTTGCGCCGATGCCGGGCTTCGCCGTCATCGAGCGGAGGAAATTGACCACCGCGCGATGGGGCACCTGAACGCCTTTGGGCAGGCCGGTGGAGCCCGAGGTGTAGATCACGTAAGCGGTGTTCAGGGCCGCGACGGGAGGACGGGTGACGACGGCGGCCCGGTTCGGATCGAGGTCCTCCAGGGTCACGACGGCGGACGCGTGCCCGGCGAAGGCTTCGGCGTGCTGGCGCTCGGTCAGCAAGATCGGCGCCTGCGAGTCCTGGAGCATGTGCAGCAGGCGGGCGTGCGGGTAGGCAGGATCCATGGGGACATAGGCGGCCCCGGCCATCCAGGTGCCGAGCAAGGCCGCCACCATGCCGACGGAGCGGTCCAGGCAAACGGCCACGCAGCTGTCCGGCCCGGCGCCCAGCTCCAGCAGGTGCGCGGCGATGGCTTGGGCCTGCTGTTCGAGCTGGCGATAGCTCACGTGCTGCCCGGCGCAGACGATGGCCGTGGCGTCGGGTGTCAGCCGTGCCTGATCGAGGAACAGGTCGTGTACGCAGCGCTCGGCCGACAGGGCGAATCCGGCGTCGGGCTGGGGCGCCAGCCGGAACAGGCGCTCCGCCGGCGGCAGCAGCTCCAGGTCGCCGATGGGGCGGCCCGGGTCGGCGACGATGGACGCCAGCAAGACGTGCAGGTAGCTGCTCAGACGCTCGATGCTGTCCCGGTCGTACAGCGCGGTGCGGTACTCGAAGAAGCCGCCCAGCACGCCGTCGCGCATGTGCATTTCCAGCGACAGGTCGAACTTGGCGAAGCGGCTGTTCTGGGGCAGCACGCTCGCGGTGGTGGCGTCGAGCGTCAGCGCCTGGGCGACGTCTTGGTTGAAGAAGGAGAACATCACCTGGAACAGCGGTGAGTGGTTGAGTTCGCGGGTAGGGCACAAGGCTTCCACCAGCCGCTCGAACGGCACTTCCTGATGCTCGTCGGCATCGAGCAGGCGCGATTGGGCCTGTTTCAGGTAGTCGGCGAAGGGTTGTCCGGCACCGACCTGGCTGCGGAACACCAGGGTGTTGACGAAGAAACCGATCAGCGCCTGAGTCTGCGCGTCGTTACGGTTGGCGACCGGATAACCGACGCTGATGTCGGCTTGGTTGCTCACGCGGAACAGCAGGCTGTTGAACGCACAGAGCAGCGTGGCGAACAGGGTCGCCTGGTGGCGCTGGCTGAGCTGCTGGAGGCGCTCCGTCAGGTCGCGGGGCAACTCGAAATGCACCCGCTCGCCGGCGTGGTCCAGGCGAGGCGGGCGAGGGCGGTCGCTCGGCAGCTCCAGCACGCCCGGCGCTCCTTCGAGCCGGCTCGCCCAGTAGTCGAGCTGGGCCTGGAGGGTTTCGCCCTGCAGCCAGTCCCGTTGCCAGTGGGCGTAGTCGGCGTAGTGCACCTCAAGTTCCGGCAGGACGGGATCGTCGCCGCGCAGCCGGGCGTTGTAGAGCGCGCTCAACTCGTTGAGCAGCAGCGTCATGGACCACCCGTCGGAGACGATGTGGTGCAGGGTCAGCAGCAGGATGTGCTCGTGGGGGCCGACCCTGATCGCGCTGGCGCGGATCAGCGGGGCCTGGGCCAGATCGAAGGGCTTGGCCGCTTCTTCATCGATGTACTGCTGCAGTGTTAGGTGCCGGTCATGCAACGCTTGCAGGTCGATGCACTCGATCCGCACCGGTGCGTGGTGCTCGATGACCTGCACCGGCAGGTCGTCGGCCACGTCAAAGCGGGTGCGCAATGCCTCGTGGCGTGCGATGACCGCGTTGAGGCTGTGTTCGAGCGCGTCGAGGCGCAGCGGGCCCTCGATCCGGCAGGCCGCCGGTATGTTGTACAGGCCAGTGCCCGGCTCATATTGCTCAAGAAACCACAGACGCTGTTGAGCGAAGGAGGTACTGAATTGATCTGACGACATGACTCACACTCTCATCTGGTTTCTTGTGCAGGGCGTTTGCGGTGCCTGGGGCACCTCCGGGCCTTGGCGGGCGAGGCCAAGGCCCGGATCGGCGTTCAAGACATTGCTCAGTCGACGGCCTGGTTGCGCGCCAGGCGCTTGATCGGCGGTGCCGATGCGCGCGGCGTGCGTTTCTGGGCGTCGAGCCAGGCCGCCATGGCCGCCACCGTCGGCGACTCGAAGAGCACCTTCAGCGGCGGGCTCAGCGCGAACAGCGCCTGGGTTCTGGCGAGGATCTGTGTGGCCAGCAACGAATGCCCGCCCAACTCGAAGAAGCTGTCGTTGACCCCGATCCGGGGAACCTTCAGCACGTCTTGCCAGATCTCGGCCAGTGCCGTTTCGGTGGCCGTGCCGGGCGCGACGTAGCGTTCGTCCGAGGAGGCCAGGCGCACATCCGTGGCCGGCAGCGCCTGGCGGTCGATCTTGCCGTTGGCGTTCAGCGGCAGGGCATCGAGCACCACGAAGAAACTCGGCACCATGTAGTCGGGCAAGGTCTTGGCCAGGTGCTGGCGCAAACGGGCGCTGTCGGCCTCGCTGGCGTCGGCGGTGACGAACGCCACCAGGCAGGGGGCGCCGCTGGCATCGTCGCGGGGCACGACCACGGCCTCGCGCACGGCGGGGAAGTCGAGCAGGGCGTTTTCGATTTCCCCCAGCTCGATGCGGAAGCCGCGGATCTTGATCTGATGGTCGCTGCGGCCCAGGTACTGGATATCACCCGAAGGCAGGTAGCGCCCGCGGTCCCCGGTGAGGTACATGCGCCCGCCGTCGGCACCGTGCGGGTCGGGCAGGAAGCGCTCGGCGGTCAGGTCGGGACGCCCCAGGTAGCCACGGGCGAGCTGCACGCCGGCGATGTAGAGGTCGCCGATGACCCCGACCGGCACGGGCGCCAGGGCTTCGTCCAGGATGTACATCCGCGTGTTGGCCACCGGCCGGCCGATCGGCACCAGCGCGTGGCGATAGTCGGGCTGGCATTGCCAGTAGGTGACGTCCACGGCCGCTTCGGTGGGGCCGTACAGGTTGTGCAGCCGGGCTTGCGGGTAGCGGGCGAGAAACTGGTTGGCCACCGTGACGGGCAGCGCCTCGCCGCTGCTGAACACCAAACGCAACGGGCTCGCGTGCGGGGCGTTCCCGGCGGCGAGAAAGGCCTGCAGCATCGAGGGCACGAAGTGCAGGGTGGTCACGCCCTGGGCCTGGATCACCTCCGTCAGGTAGGCCGGATCCTTGTGCCCCTCGGGCTTGGCGATGACCAGCCGGGCACCGTGCAGCAGCGTCCAGAAGAATTCCCAGACCGAGACATCGAAGGCGAAGGGGGTCTTCTGCAGCACCCGGTCATCGCTGGACAGGCCGTACTGTTCCTGCATCCACAGCAACCGGTTGACCACGGCGGCATGGCTGTTCATCGCCCCTTTCGGACGGCCCGTCGACCCCGAGGTGTAGATGCAGTACGCCAGGCATTGGGCGTCGCCGCGCTGCAGGTTGGCGGTGGGCTGGCTGGCGATCAGTGCCTGATCGGTGTCCAGCCACAGGGTCGGCAATGCATGTGCGGGCAGGCAGTGCCGCAGGCTTTGCTCGGAGACCAGCACCACAGGCTTGGCGTCTTCGAGCATGTAGGCCAGGCGTTCGGCCGGGTAGTGCGGGTCGAGGGGGACGTAGGCGCCGCCGGCCTTGAGGATCGCCAGCAGGCCGATGACCATTTGCGGGCCGCGCTCCAGGCACAAAGCGACCAACGAATCAGGCGTGACCCCGCACCCGACCAGGTGGTGGGCCAACTGGTTGGCCGAGGCGTTGAGCTGGGCGTAGCTCAACGGTTGCCCCTCGAAGACCAGGGCAATGGCGTCGGGGCTGCGTTCGGCCTGCGCCTCGAACAGGGCGTGCAGGGTTTTCCCCGTCGGGTAGTCCCTGGCGGTGTCGTTCCATTGCTGCGTCAGCCGTTGCTTCTCGCTGTCGCGCAAAAGGGGCAGGTGGCCGACCGGCACCTGCGGCCGGGTGGTGGCGCCGTCGAGCAACAGGAGGTAGTGATCCAGCAGGCGCTCGACGCTCTGCGCGCTGTAGAGCCCGGTGTTGTACTCGCACGCGAGTTCCAGGCGGCCGCCCGCGTTGTGCACTTCGATCTTCAGCTCGAAAGCGGCGTGGTGGATGCTGCCGGCGTGATGACCGGTGAGGCTGATGCGGCGGTCCTCCGGGCCGGCCTGGCGTGGCGGGGTCTGGGCCAGTTCGCTGTGGAAGTTCATCACCACCTGGGCATAGGGCGTGCCGGTCGCCTGCCGGGAGGGCGCCAGATGCTTGAGGATCAGCTCGAAGGGAATCTGCTGGTCGTAGGTGCTCAGCAAGCGCTGCGCGGTGCTTTCCAGCAGTGCGGCGAAACACGCGTCGGCCGGCACACGGCTGCGCAGCGGAACCACGTTGATGAAGTTGCCCACCAGGCCTTCGGTGCCTTGCGGGCGGTTCGCGGACATCACCCCGAGGCACAGGTCATCCTGCCCGGTCATGCGGTGCAGCAGCACCGTCATGGCGCTGAGCAAGACCATGAACAGCGTCGCGTCATGGCGCTGCGCGAAGGTTTCGAGCTGACGGGCGAGCGCCGGCGGCACCTCGACCGTTTTCACCGCGCCTTCCTGGGTGTGGCCGTCCTGACGCGCAAAATCGGTCGGCAGATCCAGCGCGGTCGGCGCGCCCGACAGGTGTTCCCGCCAGAACGCCAGGCGTTGTTCGAGCCACTGGCCGCTCAGGTGCTGCTGCTCCCAGACGGCGTAGTCGGCATAGTCGATGGCCAGCGGCGGCAACGCGACGGCATGGCCGCGCGCGAGCGCGTCGTAGATCGCCAGGAACTCCCTCTCCAGCACTTGGCTCGACCAGCCATCGCAAATGATGTGGTGCAGGGTCAGCAACAACACATGCCGTTGCGGCGCACTGCGCAGCAGGCACGCCCGGATCAGCGGCCCCTGGGAGAGGTTGAAGGGGCGGTGGGCTTCGCGGCGGATGGCGTCGTCGATGTCGGCCGGTCGGCTCAGGTCGATCCGCTCAAGGGGAATGTGCAGCGCCGGGAGGATCCGTTGCCGCAGCACACCGCCTTCGCTGTCGAACAGGGTGCGCAGCGGCATGTGGCGCTCCACCAGCGTGTCCAGCGCCTGCTGGACGATCTGCGGATCCACCGGGCCCTCGATGTCCAACGCCAGGGGCAATGAGTAGAACGGGTTTTCCGGTTGGTATTGGTCGAGGAACCAGAAGCGCTGCTGGGCATAGGACAACGGCAACGGATCGTTGCCCGTTGCGCGGACGATGGCGGGCAGGGCGGGGGCCGAATGCGCCGATGCGCTGGCGATGGCGCGGGCCATGGCGCGCAGGGTGGGCGAGTGGAAAAGCGTGCTCAGCGGCAGTTCGACGTCGAACCGCTTGCGCACCTCCAGCATCATCTGCGTGGCCAGCAGGGAGTGTCCGCCCAACTGAAAGAAGCTGTCGCTGCTGGAAATCTCCGGCCGATCCAGCGTGGCTTGCCAGATCGCCGACAGCGCCGCCTCGATGTCGGCCAGCGCCGGATCGTCCTGGGCTTCCTGGTCGTCGGCCCGGTCTTGCCGGTGCCAGGCCCAAACGGTCTTGATGGCAGCATCCTGGAACAGCTGTCGGCAGCGGGTGCGCTGGATCTTGCCGCTGGACGTGCGGGGAATGGCGCCGGTCTTGACCAGCAGCAGCGCCGACAGGTCGAAGACCTCATGCCGCTCGGCCAGCTCCGCCTGCAACCGGGCCACCAGCGTGTCGGTGTCGGGCTGATGTCGCGCTTCCAGCTCCTGCACCACCACCAACTGGGTGGACTCGCCGTCCTCGATGGAGAAGGCCGCGCAACCGTTGGCGCGGAATGCCGGATCCAGAGCTTCGACCGTGATTTCGATGTCCTGGGGGTAGATGTTGCGGCCGCTGAAGATCATCACTTCCTTGAGGCGACCGGTGATGTATAGCTCGCCCTCGCTGACGAAACCCAGGTCGCCGGTGCGGAACCAGCGCGCATCGTCATCGGTGGCGCGGGTGTGAAACACGCGGCTTTCTTCTTCGCGGCGCCAGTAGCCCCGGGCGGTCGACGGCCCGCTGATCCAGACTTCGCCCACCTGTTCCGGGCCGAGCCGGACGGTGGTCTGCGGATGGAAGATCGCCAGTTGGTGGTCGGCGGTGACCACGGTGCCGGTGGCGACGACTTCCACGGCGTCCGCGGCGTGCGGCTGAGGTTCCACCCGGCCGCTTTCCAGGGCGCTTTTGCTGATGCTGCGGATCTTCGGCAGTTGCCCGGCGGCAGTGCGGGTGTTGGCGCTCACCAGCAACACTGACTCCGCCATGCCGTAGGCGGGAATCATCGACTGCGGTTGCAGCCCGCACTCGGCAAACGCTTCCACGAACGAGCGCAAGGTCGCCGGACGGATGCGTTCGGCGCCGTTGACCGCGATGTCCAGGCAACTCAGGTCGATGGACTGCTTCTGCGCCGCGCTGATGCGCTGCACGCACAGCTGGAAGGCGAAGTTGGGCCCGCCGGTGACCCGGGCACGGTAGTCGGCGATCAGTTTCAGCCAGCGGAACGGGCGCATCACGAACGCCGCCGGCGGGAACTGCACGCAGTGGCTGGCCAGGTAGACCGGCAGGATGATGGCGCCGATCAGGCCGAAGTCGTGATGCGGGGGCAGCCATGAAACGAAGACGTCCTGCTCGCGGATCCCGTAGGTGCGCTTCGACAGTTCGACGTTGGCCAACAGGTTCGCGTTGCTGACCATCACGCCTTTCGGGGCGCCGGTCGAGCCGGAAGTGTATTGCAGGAACACGATGTCGCTCGCCACGGTCGGCGGGTGCTGCCAGTGCTCGCTGGCATCGTCCAGGGTGTCGCTGGCCAGCCACGTGAGGCCGGTCAGCGGGCAGTCCGCCTTGCTGTCCGCCGTCATGCGGTCAAGGGCGCCGGACACCTTGTCGAGGGTCAGGGCGAGGGCGGGCTGCGAGTCGACCGCCAGCAGTTGCAGGCGCGGCAGGGTCTTGGCGTTGGCCGGCGACAGGGCCGGCACCGCGATGACACCGGCATAGACGCAGGCATAGAACGCGATGATGTATTCCAGGCACGGCGGATACACCAGCAGCACCCGGTCGCCCGGGCGGGTCAGGCGCTGCAGGTGCGCCGCCAGGCTGCGGGCCTTGTAGTCCAGTTGGGCGTAGGTCAGCGAGCCGCTGACCGAATCCCCGTCATCCAGGTAGGTGAACGCCAGGCGTTCGGCGCTCGGCTCGCCTGGCGAGGCCCTGAACCGGACGACATCGAGGAGGGTGGCGAAGGTGTGCATCGGGGACTTGTCCATGTCACGACTCTGAAGAATTCGCGGTTTCGTTGAGGAGCGTGGTACGGCGGCGCGCGGCCGCCTTCAGCTCATTGAGGCGCCTGGGCGGCGCGCTCTGCCCTCAGCTGGGCCGAGCGTTGCGGAAACATCAAAGGTGCATTGAGGTAGTGCGAGTACGGCACGGTGTGGCGGTCGCTGGGCAGGTCCTTGGTCAGCTCGGGCAGCTTCAGCCAATGCACGCCCGGCTTGTAGTGATGTTCCTGGTGGTAGCCGAGATTGAAGGTCAGCCAGTTGTAGAGCTTGCCGTAGCAGCTGACCGAGTCGCGCTTGGGGTCGAAGGGGTCGGTGGCGCCCCAGTGCTGGAAGTAGTTCTCGCCCTGGCGCAGGCTGTCGATCAGGTAGGTGACCGGGATGAAATAAAAGAAGAAGAACTGCCAGTCGGTCAGGCATAGCACCAGACGGAACAGGAACCAGGCCGCCAGGTCGTACTTCGCCGCTTTCAGCTTCGACGGCTCCAGCAGTTTCTTCAGCGCCCGGACACCCAGTTCAGGGTCGTCGGGCGAGGCCAGCGCCGCGACGCGTTCCAGGGGCCAGTGCTTGAGCAGGATCAGCAGGACGAAATACTTAAGGCCCACCGATTCGAGAACGAACAGGCCGAAGTTGACGAGTTGCCCGGGCAACGAGCGCTTGAGGCCGAGGATGCGCAGGATGGACGTGTCGTTCCACGACTGATGGGTGACATGGTGAATGCCGTGCCCGATGTTGTAGGGCGTCTTGGGCGCTTCCGTCATGGAAAAGCCCATCCGCACCAGGGTGTTCATCCAGCGGATGCGAAAGAACGGGGTGTGGTAGTGGTTATGGTTGGCGCCGGCATTCTGCAAGGACAAGGCGAACAGCACAGGCACCATGGCCAGCAGCGCGATCAGGGAAAGGTGTTGGTAGTTCAGGGCCAGCAGCCAATAGACGGCGATCTGGAACGGAATCACCAGGCAGCACGCAAGATCCCAGTACGAGTACCTGAAGACTTTACTTTGAAGCATGTCCACTCCTTGTGTGGCGCCTTTTCGCGAGACAACGTTGCCCGATGCCGTTCGCTGATGAGGCAGCGGCATGATCGAAGAAGGGCAGAAGTTGCGAGAAGAGGTTCCATCCTGGCAGGGGCACGGTCCGATAAGGCGAGCCCTGAGTATTTATGAGCCGCCGACATGTGAACCGCTGCCGGCGGCAAGTGTTGTAGCTCTATTATCTGAATCCGCGTGAGAGGTTTTTTGCTTTTTTTGCCGTCATGACAAAGGCTTCGGGATTTTTATTTCTCTTTTGGCGGACAAAAAAGAGAAAAAAATCAGTTCGGTTTTCTCGCCCAGCAAACACGGGCATTTGCCCGATGCGCGACGTTCGGTCGGCTGGGTGGCCCGGTTTTTGTGACGGCCGGTTTTTCCCCTATTCTTGCGCACGCTCGCCCCATCCGACCCGCCGTGCGGGCGCCATGGCGGCCCGGCGCACCCTTCAAACAGTGTTTTTACGGAAGCCATTCATGACGGACTTTGACGCGCTGAGTATTGCCCAGATGGCACGGGCCATTCGTGAGGGACACGTCACCAGCCGACAGCTTGTCGAGTTCTATTTGCGCCGCATCGCCGAGCGCAATGGATCGATCAACGCCATCGTCCAGCCGGCCGATCCGGCCCGGTTGCTCGAACAGGCGCAGGCGGCGGACCGCAGGGTCGCGGCGGGGGAGGCGCTGGGGCCGTTGCATGGCGTGCCCATCACCATCAAGGACGTTTGCCATGTCGAGGGCTTCAAGATGTCCTGCGGCATGCCCGAATGGCACGGCGCACCGAGCCCGGCCGATGCCACCGTGGTGCGGCGGCTGCGCGAGGCCGGGGCGCTGATCCTGGGGATCACCAATGTCCCGGAGCTGTGCATGTCCTTCGAGACGGAAAACTTCCTGTACGGACGCACCCTCAACCCCTTCGACCTGTCCAGAAGCCCCGGCGGCAGCAGCGGTGGGGAAGCCGCCGGCATCGCCGCAGGTTGCAGCCCGGCAGGATTGGGTTCGGATGCCGGGGGCAGCCTGCGCATCCCGGCGCATTTCAACGGCGTGTGCGGGTTCAAGCTGACCCAGGGCCGTGTCCCCCTGACCGGACAATACCCGGTGGAGCGTACCGGCCTGATCCACATGACATCGGCCTATGGCGTCATGGGGCGCTACGTGGATGACATCAAGCTGCTGGGGCAACTGATCGCCGGGGCGGACGGCCATGACCCGGACACCGTCGACGTACCGTTCGAGGATGACCTGCCCCTCGCCAAGGCACGGGTCGCGCTGTTCCATGAGCTGCCGGGCGTGACGGTGCGCGCTTCGGTGCGCGATGCGCTGCAACGGGTCGCCGGCCTGTTGGAGCCGCAGGTCGGGCAAGTGAGCCAGGTCGCGCCGCCGGGCATGGAGCAGGCCTGCGATAGCCTGTGGAACATCTTCCTTTCCGGTGGCGATGCCGCCCGGGCCTGGGACAAATTCCTGCCCAGCCTTGGGCGCGACAAATTCTCGGCATGCCTGGAGGGCCTGGTGCAGGCGAGCAGGGAGACGGAACTGAGCGTCGATCAGTTCAAGGTCGACCTGGCCTACATCAATACCTTCCGCCGCGGCCTGAGCAGTTTCTTCCGCGACCACGACGTGCTGATCTGCCCGGTCTTCCCGGACGTCGCGTTCAAACCGGGCGAATCGCTGGACGGCCGCTCACGGTACGGCTACGTGTTCCCCTTCAGCCTCTCCGGTTCGCCCGTGGTGGTGCTGCCGGTGGGGCTCGACCCGGAACTGGGCCTGCCGATCGGCCTCCAGATCATCGGCCCTCACTGGAAGGAACAGCGCCTCCTGACGCTGGCCGCGCTGCTTGAACGCCAGCTTGCGCGGTGGCGGCCGGCGGTTTTTGGCGAGGTTTGAGGTCGTGGGCGGCCTCCAGGGGGCTGGAGGCTGGGGAGGGGTGATGGAGGGTGTTCAGAGGCTGTCCGGATCGCCGAAGAACATCTGAATCCTCGACCGCAACCAACGCTCGCCCGGGTCGTTGTCCTGCGAGCCGCGCCAGGCCATGTGCAGTTCGAAGGTGCGGGTGGGCAGTGGCGGGTCTTCGGCCCGGACGCCGCCGGCGGCGGTGAGGGCGTCGGCGGTGTAGTCCGGCACGGTGGCGACGATGTCAGTGCCGGCCAGCAGGGTGCTCAGGCCGTTGAACTGCGGCACGGCCAGCACCACGTGGCGCTTGCGGCCGAGCTTTTCCAGTTCCTCGTCGATAAAGCCGCTGAGGTCGCCGGCGAACGACACCAGCGCGTGCGGGCGCGCGCAGTAGTCGTCCAGGCTCAACGGCCCCGGCACGGTGTCGGCGCGCAGCAGTTTCGGCTGGCTGCGGCGCAGCACCTTGCGTTTTGCGTTGGCCGGCAGGTCGGTGGTGTAGCTGACGCCGATGGAGATTTCCCCCGAGGCCAGCAGGCTCGGCATCAGGATGTAGTTGACCCGGCGCACCACCAGCACGATGCCCGGCGCTTCGGCGCGCAGGCGTTTGAGCAGCATGGGCAGCAGGGCGAACTCGACGTCGTCCGACAGCCCGATGCGGAACACCGACGTGCTGGTGGCCGGATCGAACTCGGCCGCACGGCTGACCGCCGTGGAGATCGAGTCCAGGGCCGGGGAGAGCAGGGCGAAGATTTCCACGGCGCGGGCGGACGGTTCCATGCTCCGGCCGGTGCGCACGAACAGCGGATCGTCGAACAGGCCACGCAGGCGCGAGAGCGCGGCGCTGATGGCCGGCTGGCCGAGGAACAGTTTTTCCGCGGCGCGGGTCACGCTGCGTTCGTGCATCAGCGTTTCGAAAACGATCAACAGGTTCAGGTCGACACGACGCAGGTCATTACGATTCATCTGGAGTCCTGGCAGAGTCATCAAGCTTGACGAGAGCGACCATATGAGAACAATGGCCGGCATGAATAGTACGGGGAAAGGCTGGTACTCTGCACCGGAAAATTGAGCTTTACTGAGCGGGTTCCGGTCTTACGCTCATGGATTCTGCCAATGCCGCCCATGCTGCGGAATCAATGACAGGCATGTCGACTATTAATGGCCGCTGATGGTCTTGGCCGGAAAGCCCAGATAGAGTTCAGGGCATTAGAGGTTACTTTGACGAGGTTTGCGATGTCCCGCACGATCCGTTTTCACAAGTTTGGTCCGGCCGAGGTGCTCAAGTGCGAAGAGCATGCGGCCGCTCAGCCAGGTCCTGGCGAAGTGCAGGTGCGCGTCGAGGCGATCGGCATCAGTTGGTACGACACCTTGTGGCGCCAGAACCTGGCGTCGTCCCAGGCCCGCCTGCCTTCGGGCCTGGGCCATGAAATGGCCGGCGTGGTCACGGCCGTCGGCGAAGGCATCGAGGACCTGGCGGTGGGCGACAAGGTCGCAAGCTTCCCGGCCGAGAGCCCCAACGACTACCCGGTCTACGGTGAGCTGATCGTGATGCCGCGCACCGCGCTGACCCGCTATCCGGACGTGCTCACGCCGATCGAGGCCAGCGTCCACTACACGCCGCTGCTGATCGCCTATTTCGCCTACATGGACCTGGCGCGGGTCAAGCCCGGGCAGTTCGCCCTGGTCACCGACGCCAGCCACTGCGCGGGGCCTTCCTTTGTCCAGCTGGGCAAGGCGCTGGGCGTCAAGGTGATCGCCGCGACCAAGACGGCCGAAGAGCGTGAATACCTGTTGTCGCTGGGGGCCGAGAAGGTCATCGTCACCGAAGAGGAAGACCTGTTGACCCGCGTCAACAAGATCACCGACAACCGTGGCGTCGAGATGGTGTTCGACGGCCTCGGCGGTCCGCAGATGTCGTTGCTCGGCGATGTGCTGGCGCCGCGCGGCAGCCTGGTGCTGTATGGCCTGCAGGGCGGCAACCAGACGCCGTTCCCGGCCTGTGCCGCCTTTCAGAAGAACATCCAGTTCTTCGTGCACTGCATCGGCAACTTCACCGGCAAGCCTGAGCTGGGCATCAAGCAGGACGGCGACGCGCTGCAGCGGGCCCTGCGCGACATCAACCAGTTCACCGCCGACCGCGTGCTGGTGCCGCTCAAGACCCGGGTGTTCCCGTTCGACCAGTTCGTCGAGGCCCACCGCTACATGGATGAGTGCCCTTGCCGCGAACGCGTGGCCCTGCAGGTCGAAACGGCCTGATCTTCAAGCCCAGGAGTCCGTGCCGCCACGGACTCCTTCCTTTGCTTCACGCCCCTGGCCGGACTCTCACCGGCGTCTGCCCGCAACCGTTCAGCAACTGAACCGGTTTTTGCCTGGGATCTGTATCTTCTAATCGTCCTTCAAGCCCTGATAATTGAATGATTACTTTCATCTCAAGGAATGAGCCATGGCTGTGCATTCTGTTTTTTCTGGTCGAACACTCTTGTTTGTCTTTTTGCGATATGCCGATTCTTGTTTAAAAGTTGTAGGCGGGTTGCAAAAAGCGTTCTTTATTTCTTGTGGTCACTGTTTGTGGGACTGCGTAAGAAGTTTCCTAGGACTCTCTTTTGCTCCCGGAAAACCCTTGCGGCCCTTGGCCTGCGCTGGTTTCATGGGGTGAGCGGCACTCAAGTGTTTCAAATAACTACGAAATCTTAAGTGTTAGGATTCAGCGTCTATTTATTAGTGATCCATTATTCCGTGCCACTGAGTTTGGCGGCGGGGTATGAAACTTTTCTGCACCGGGTAAGAGACCGATGAGCACAATCCATGATCAGGCAATGAATTATGTCTACCAGCAAGTGCTGCAACGCTTGTTGAGTTTTTTCTCCCGCGCAGAACGCACGGCGCTGCAACTTCTTATTCAACGGCTCGTCGTCGCGGCCGGCGGCAGCGAGCGCATCGGCGAGTTCAAGGTGCTGGCCATCCAGACCGGCACCCGTGACAGTTGCTACGCCCTGGCGATGCTGCGGGCCGCTCAGTTGAGCATCGCCGGGCGCGCGCCGGCCACCTTTCAGCTGCGGGTGGCGACCTTGCGCTATGAAGGCAATGACCTGGCCGCGCTCGAAAACATGCACCGCAGCCATGCCGCGCTGTTTCTCTGCGACGATCCGCGGGTCGAGTTGCTGATGGTCGATCACCGCGAGGTGATGCCTTTCGATCACCAGGCGCCCATCAGCGAAGGCGGCAGTGAGGCCAACCGCATCAATCTGCTGATGGTGGGGCACCGCCGGACCTGGAACGAGGCGCTGGAGCTGTGGGACGACCGCTACCTGGCGACGGCGGAGTTCCATGGGCAGGTGGCGCGCTGGAACAACGGCGTCGATGTGCTGGCCGGCTGCGACTCCGCCGCGCGCCAGAGGCGCTTCATCGACGGGCTGGACCGTGCGGTGCGCAAGGTCGGCATCGGGCCGCTGGCGGACAACTCGGGCAGCTACGATCAATTGTTCGCGCTGCTCGACGGCCTCGACGGCGACTGCTACCGCCGGCTCTACACCGAGCCCGAGCGCATGCCCTGGCGTCCGGAAGGGCAGTTCGAGGCCTGCCGGCGCACGGTGTTCATCGACGTCCACGACATGCTCGTCGCCAAGCTCGATGACCGTTGGCCCCTGCTCAGCGAGTTTCTCGGGTTCAAGGCGGACGAATGGTCCGCGGCGCTGTTCGACGACGAATGCCCGGATCCGCTGGTGGCCGCTTACCTGTGCGGCCTCCAGGCCCAGTTCGTGGAAGGGCACAGCTACGAGGCCGGCGTCCAGGCGTTTGTGCAGCGCAGCCTGGCGGCCATGCGGCGCCGACAGGTGCCGGAACCGGTCTGTGAGCATCTGGCCGCGACCTTCGCCAAGCCCCAGGGGTATGAAGAGTTGAGGCAAAAGGCCCTGGCCGGCCTGCAGGCGCGTTTCGGGCTCAACGAAAACCAGATCGTCTGCCTGCTGTTTGCGCCGTTCACCGACAGCGGCGCAGGCCTTGAGCGTTTCCTGCGGGCCTGCCACCCCGGCATGCTGGTGGCGATTCCGGATCTGCATCGCGCGATGCAGGGCCTGCACGCGCCGGAGCAGGTGTTGCAGTGGATGACGGAGGTCAGCGGATTGCCCGTCAGGCTCATCGGCCGGCTGTATGCCATGGAGCCCGTCCCGGCGCTACCGCAGCGGCCGCTTGAAACGGCGTCGCCGACGAGTGACGACGCGTTCGGGGGCGACCGCTCCCAGGAACGTTAGGATGGGCGGCGCACACGACAATGACTGGATCGCGCCGGGCGGGCGCCCATGAAGGCGCGGCGGGAGACCGACTTTGCGTATCAGGCGGTGTACCGCTACCTGACCCGACTGATGGTCGGCTGTGGCCCGGATCAAAGCATCCGTTTGCCGTCCCTGCGGCAACTGGCCGACCGTCTGAACGTGTCGATATCGACCATCCAGTGCGCCTACTCGCTGCTGGAGAAGGAAGGGCGGGTGTATTCGGTCGCCAAGTCCGGCTATTTCGCCCGCGCCGTCTCGTCTGTGCCGTCGCCGGACGACGACCGCGACCTGCTGGAGACCGTCTATGTCAGTGCCCGCTGGCCGGGCATGAAAGTGCTGAGCGGTGACGAGCCCGCGTCGATCCAGCCTTTGGACAGCCCGCTGCTGGTGCTTGAGCGGGAGCTGCTGCGCCAGTATCCCCGGCCGTCGCAGTGGCTGGCGCCTCCTTGCGGCGAGCAGCAGTTGCGGGCAGCCGTGGCGGCCCGCTACACCACGTCGCACCGGCACTGCTGGCACGCGGACGACGTGTACGTCGGCGCCGACCTGCGCGGGGTGCTGGAGATTCTGATCGCCGTGCTGGATCTCAGGCATGCCACCCTGGTGGTCGAGTCGCCGTGCGACTGGGTGATCCTGCGCCTGCTGCAGTCGGCGCAGGTGCAGGTGATCGAGTTGCCGTTGCAGGCCGCAGGCGGGCTCGATGCGCAGCGGCTGGAGGATCTGCTCAAGACCCGGTCGGTGGCGCTGATCCTGTTGTCTTCCGGGTTGAGCATGCCCCGGGGCAGCCAAGTGCCGGCGGACAACCGGCAGTCCATCGCGCGCCTGCTGGCCCGGCACGGCACCTGGGTGCTGGAGAACGATTGCTACAGCGAACTCGACGAAGGCCTCGACCGCTTGCGCCTGCGCGACTTGCTCGACCCTGACCGCCTGCTGGTGTTCTCCTGCTTCGAGACGTTCATCGGTGCGGAGGCGCCGTACGGCTACCTGCTGTCACGGCAGTGGCGCACGGAGCTGCAGCGGCATTTCCTGTTGCGTTCGTTCCGCCTGTCGCCTATCCGCCAGAAGGCGATCGCACGCTTGTATGACAGTGGGCGGCTCGATCAGCACCTGGAGTCGTTGCGCCGCCGCTTGAGAGAGCACCGCACGCCCATGGTCGAGCTGTTGCGCGAGCGGCTGGGGGAGAGCCTGCAGGTGGTCGAGCCCCAGGGCGGGGCGACGCTTTGGGTGCGCGCCAAGCGCCCGGTGGACATGCGCGACGTCTTTCGGCGCCTGCTCAAGCAGCAGGTGGTGATCGCGCCTGGAGAGCTGTTCAGTCTGCAAGGGTTGCATGCCCAGCACCTGCGTTTGAGCCCCCTCGGCCTGGATGCCCGGGACGCCTCGGGCACGGTAGGGCTGTTGGCGGATGCGCTGCGTCTGGCGCCGCTGCGGTGAGCGGAAAAAACATTAAATGTTGTCAGGATAGATCCCATCGCACTGCGGTCGAAGTGCCAGTAAACTGCGCGGTATTTCCTGAACCACTCTCTCTCAGAGGTTTTGCATGACACTCAGTCCTTTTGCGGGCAAACCGGCACCGACAGATCTGTTGGTCGACATCCCGCGACTGGTAACGGCCTATTACACAGGTCAACCGGATGCATCGGTCTCCACCCAGCGTGTGGCGTTCGGCACTTCCGGGCACCGGGGCAGCTCCTTCGACTTGAGTTTCAACGAGTGGCACGTGCTGGCCATCAGTCAGGCCATCTGCCTGTACCGTGAAGCCCAAGGCATCACCGGGCCGCTGTTTGTCGGCATCGACACCCATGCGCTGTCGACCCCGGCGGGCGCCAGCGCCCTGGAAGTGCTGGCGGCCAACGGCGTGACCGTCATGATCGCCGCCGGCGACGAATACACGCCGACCCCGGCGGTGTCCCACGCGATCCTTTGCTACAACCGCGGACGCACGTCCGGTCTGGCCGACGGCATCGTCATCACCCCGTCGCACAACCCGCCGCAAAGCGGTGGCTACAAATACAACCCGACCAACGGCGGCCCGGCCGACACCCACATCACCAAGTGGATCGAAGCCAAGGCCAACGAACTGCTGGCCAACAAGCTGGCCGGGGTCAAACGCATCAGCTACGAGCAAGCGCTCAAGGCCGACACCACCCACCGCCACGACTACGTCAACACCTACGTGGCCGACCTGATCAACGTCATCGACTTCGACGCGATCCGCGCAGCCAAGCTGCGCCTGGGCGTCGATCCGTTGGGCGGAGCAGGGGTGCGCTACTGGTCGGCGATCGCCGAGCACTACCGTCTGGACCTGGAGGTGGTGAACAAGCAGGTCGACTCGACCTTCCGCTTCATGACTGTCGACTGGGATGGCCAGATCCGCATGGACCCGTCCTCCAGCCACGCCATGCAAGGCCTGATCGGCCTCAAGGAACGCTTCGACGTGGCGTTCGCCTGCGACCCGGATCACGACCGTCACGGCATCGTCACCCCGAGCGGTGGCCTGTTGGCACCGAACAATTACCTGGCCGTGGCCATCGACTACCTGTTCCAGAACCGTCCGCAATGGCGCGCCGATGCCGCCGTGGGCAAGACCGTGGTCAGCAGCGGGCTGATCGACCGCGTCGCCAAGCGTCTGGGCCGTCGTCTGTACGAAGTGCCGGTGGGCTTCAAGTGGTTCGCTGACGGCCTGTTCGACGGTTCGCTCGGCTTCGGCGGCGAAGAAAGCGCCGGCGCCTCGTTCCTGCGCAAGGACGGCGGCGTCTGGAGCACCGACAAGGACGGCCTGATCCCTTCGCTGCTGGCCGCCGAAATGACCGCCCGCACCGGCCGCGATCCGAGCCAGGCCTACCGTGCCCTGACCGACGAGCTGGGCGAGCCGTTCTCGGTACGCGTGGACGCCAAGGCCAACCCTGAGCAGAAGGCGCTGCTGAGCAAGCTGTCGCCGCAGCAGGTCACCTCGACCGAACTGGTGGGCGAGAAGATCCAGAGCATCCTCAGCCACGCGCCGGGCAACGACCAGGCCATCGGCGGCCTGAAGGTGATGACCGAAAACGGCTGGTTCGCGGCGCGTCCGTCGGGCACCGAGGACATCTACAAGATCTACGCCGAAAGCTTCATCGGCGACGACCACCTCAAGCAACTGGTGGCCGAGGCGCAGACCCTGGTGGACGGTGCGATCAGCGCGAAGTGACCACGGATCCTGCTGCACCCTGGCCTCTGCGGGCGCGGGCTTGCCCGCGAAAGCGGTGGGTCAGGCACTGAAGAGGTCGGTGTGAAACAGAAAGGGGCGACCACTACGGTCGCCCCTTTTTTTTGCCTGCGTGTTCGGCCGTCAGGCCAGGTCCACCAGGACGACCTCGCTGTCTTCGATGGCCGTGACCGTCAACACCTGTTCCTGGGCCACTGCGACGCCGTCCCGGGCCTGGGCGCGCACGCCGTTGACCTCGATGAGGCCGGTGGCCGGCACCAGATAGGCACGGCGTCCGGCGTCCAGGCGATACTCCGCCGTTTCGCCGGCCTTGAGGTTGGCGGCCACCAGGCGGGCATCGGCGCGGATGCGCAAGCTCTGGTCATCGCCGTCCTTGCCGCTGGCCAGCGTCACGAAACCTTCGCGCTCGCCTTTGGGGAAGGGTTTGGCGCCCCAGGAGGGCGGCGCGCCGGTTTCGGTCGGCAGGATCCAGATCTGGAAGATCTTGGTGTCGCCCGCTTCGAGGTTGTATTCGCTGTGCGCGATGCCGGTGCCGGCGCTCATCACTTGCACATCGCCCGCTTCGGTGCGGCCCTTGTTGCCCAGGTTGTCCTGGTGGCTGATCGCGCCTTCACGGACATAGGTGATGATTTCCATGTCCCGGTGCGGATGGGTGGGAAACCCGGTGCCGGGCGCGATGATGTCGTCGTTCCACACGCGCAGGTTGCCCCAGCTCATGCGTTGAGGGTCGTAGTACTCGGCGAACGAAAAATGGTGATGGGCATCCAGCCAGCCGTGGTGGGCGCCGCCCAGCGAGCTGAAAGGTCGGAGTTCAAGCATGGTCGTGATCCTCGATAGGTTCCCGGAGCAGCGGGGGATGACGGGCATCATCTATCAGGGAGTCATCGATAAAAAGCGTAAAAAGTGCGCCATAACAATCGAATCGATCGATGTTTATGATCCTCGAAACGGTCTCACCCAGCCTTCAATTCGTCGTCTAACCCCATGACGCGCAAGCATTTCGCTAGAACTCGAAAGCAATTCCAGACACCATAGCGCTCAACCGTTTCAGATGCCGGAGTCCGTCAGCGTGGCGCAGCACACCCCCGATCTTCCTCCCGAACTTCGCCCCTTGGCCGAGATGCCGTGGTTCAAGCGCCTGGCCGCCCGTTTCCTGGGGCACGGCCTGACCCGCTTGCGCGCCCAGCACCGGTCGTCGTGGCTGCACGGCCAGGCCGACGGCTTTCGCAGCGGCCACACCGCCGGCGTCGAGTACGGCTATAAGGAAGGCCGGCAGGACGGACTGGAGGAGGGCCGCCAGGTGCTGCTGATCCGTGACAGCCGCAGCACCGAACATCGGCCGCCGTCCATCGATGACCACCTGTTCGACGACTGGCGCCTGCCGCTCACCCCGGAGCTGAAGAAGCGGATGAAGGCCGATGTGGCGCGCCTGCTGCCGGCCCAGGCCCAGCCGAGCGCGGCGCAGTGGAAGATGATCTTCAGCGACACGCCGTCGACGTCCGTGGTGGCCGGTGCCGGCGCCGGCAAGTCGACGACCCTGGTGCTGCGGATCCTGCTGCTGACCCATTACCTGGGCTTCGAGCTCGACTCGATGACCGTGGTGACGTTCACCCGCGAATCGCGCCGGGACTTCATCAGGAAGCTGATCGAACTGTTCGCCCTGTGGGGGCGGCCGCTGGAGCAGAAGCAGGCGCGCGACCTGGTGCGCACGTTCCACTCGCTCATCCTGCCGATGGTGCGCAGCCTGCCGGGGTTCGAGCGGTTGCAGGCCTTCGAGAATCTCAGCAACCGGCCCCAGGGCGGCGATGACGAGGCAGACAGCAATCCGTTCGACCTGCGCATCAACGAGGCCCAGCGCCAGCGGCTCAATGCCTGTTACCACCGCTTGTACACCGAGGATGAGCGTTTCCGTCAGTTGGTCCAGCCATTGTCGCGGCATGCCTTGCAGCTCAAGGAGCTGGAGCGCGATCACCCGGACGTGCAGAAGCGCATGGCGGTGACCGAACTGGCCGCCAAACGCGATGAAGAGCTGTGCGACGTGATTGAGGACTTGTGGTTCCGGGCCGGGGCCTGGCCGATCAAGGGGATCGAGCCGAACCGCCAGACCTTTGAGATCAACGGTGCCCGGTTCCATTGCCACGGCTACATCCCGAGCCTGGATGCCTGGGTCGTGCTCGGCTTCGATGCCGGCGAAAACCCCCAGACCTGCCGGCCGGGCGCCAAGCTGACGGTGCGCGCCGAGTGGGCCGTGAAACGCACCCTGTTTCAAGCTTTCTGTCGTAAACCATTGATTTGGTTGGACAATTACGAAATGTCGAAGCGGGTTCTGGCCACGCTGGCGGGGGATGCGAGCGCAGGCCCCGGCTTCGACTACAAGGTCAAAGGCGAGTTGGCTTCCGCACCGCTGCTCGACTGTTTCGTCGGCGCCGCCGGCTTCATCGAGAACCTGGGGCTGGACGTGCCGGACGCGGTCGGCCGCATGAGTTTCGCCAAGGACGACCCCGACCGGTTCTTCTTCGAGGCCTTGAGCCTGTTTTGGCGCGCCCTGGAAGATCACCTGCTGGATCAGAAGCCGCCGGTCATGACCTACAACCGCATGTTCGCGCTGTTCAGCGAGCACTCGCCGGAAAACCTCAAACTGCTCGGCGATGACCTGCTGCGGCCGATGTCGCACCTGATGATCGACGAGTTTCAGGACGTTTCGCCGCAGATCGTCTCGTGGATCCGCGCCAGCCTGGGCGAGATCCGCAGCCGCGGGCCGTCCATGCATGTCGGGCGCGGGGCGCAACGCTCGTCGCTGCTGTGCGTGGGCGATGACTGGCAGTCCATCTACGGCTGGCGCGGCAGTTCGCCGAGCTACTTCATGGCCTTCAACACCGAGTTCCCGTCGCCGGCCACCACGCGGGTGATGCTCAGCGAGAACTACCGCAGCCACCAGCACATCATCGATGCGGCGGAGCATGTGGTGCGGGCCGCTCCGGCGATTCCCGGGAAAAAGGCCAAGGCCTGCGGCGAGGCCGGCGAACTGCGGCCGGTCAACGTTATGGAGCGCGATGACGCCGCATTGGCCCAGCGTTTGGCGGAGCATTACCGGAAAGGCGATTCGATCTTGATGCTGTATCGAAAAAGTAGCGATAAGTCATTGATTAAACAGCATATTCAGTCCGTAGTTAATGTGGATTCTAGCTTGCCGTACGACGCCCGGCGCCTGAAGCAACTGACCTTTCACAGCGCCAAGGGCCTGCAGGCCGACGCGGTGTTCATGCTGGGAGACTGCCAGCATTTGACCAGTTCTCCCTACAAGAACCAGGTCTACCGCATGGCTGGCCTGGGCAAGGCCGGCGACAGCGAGCCGTACGACAGTGCGCAAAAGGATGAGATCCTGCGCTTGGCCTACGTCGGTATCACCCGTGCGGTCAGTCACTGCTATTGGTATGTCGAACCCCAGGACGGGCCAGCGGTGAACATGCCGCGGGCATCGGACAGGGTCGATGGGGGCAAGCCGTTCTTCGCCGACCGGCGCCCGGAGAAAAAGACCGCCTGAATCGACCGACCAACAAAAAGCCCGCTATCGCTAGCGGGCTTTTCCTTTATGGATCATGTGGTTATGCGTAACTTCTCAACGATTCCGGAGGAGTGAACGCGTCCAGTTCATCCTCGACCGCCTCGATTATTCGTTCGACATCCGCAGCGTTCATCACGGTGGCGCAGGGAATGCCCGCGATCGCGATCAGGGTTTCGCCGCTGGCGCGGTCGAACAGACGGGCGATCATGCTGCCCGGTGCGTCCATCTTCGCCTCGAATCCCATGGGATGAAAATGCCAGCGCATCAGCTGGCAAGCATTGGGAAAGGTGACTTTGCTTGAGGCTCTATTCATGTGTTGCCCGCCTTCTTCATCGAGCGCTTCCGTTTGCTCAGGGTAGGTGGGAAGAGCCTTCATTGGCTCAACCGGTGGGTGCCATTAAAAGTAGCACCTGGATGTGAAAATCCTGTGAGAATTTTCAGGCCGTTTGGCGATTGCGCGGATTATTTTGATGTAAGTCACGAACCATACGGCTGCGGCCGACGAAGTGCCGCCGCGGTTCGGTCATTGCCCGGGCGTCTGAAGTTGGGCAAGCTCGGTGCTTTTGGCAGAGATCCTTATGCACGCCGACGACGACGGCCCGGAGCAGTCCCCGGCCACCCGCGAAACGGTCATGCGCTATCACCTGAGCTGGAAGCGCCGGGATCTGGACAGCGTGATGGCGCTCTACCATCCGGCCATCCAGTACAACGACTTTTTCCAGAACCGTGTGCTCGGCCTCGATGAACTGCGCGAGTACGTGCGGGTCAGCATGCCGCGCGAATCCGACGAAGCGCTGGAGCATTGCGACCGGATCCGCATCGACGGCAACACGGCGTTCATTCAGTACGAGGTGACGTTGCGCGGCGGCAGCGGCCTGGTGTCGTTCCGCTCCAGCGAAGCGATCACCGTCAAGGACGGCTTGATCTGGCGCGTCAACGAATACGCCTCGCTGGTGCGGGAAACGGCCGCTGCGGCCCAGGCGTCGAACCGGCGCCCGGCGGCGAGCCGCCTGGGGTTGTCGCCGCGCCAGTTGAGCTTCATGGCCGATGACCTGCAAAGCTATTTCCAGCGCCAGCAACCGTACCTCGACCCGGAACTGGACCTGCAGCGGGTGGCGAAGGAGTGCGGCTACAGCCGCAACCAGATTTCCTACTTGCTCAACCAGGTGCTGGGGCAAAGCTTCTATCGCTACGTCAATCAGGCCCGCCTGCAACATGTGTTGCGGGGCCTGGACACCGCCACGCCGCCGCTGCGCATCGATGAACGGGCCTTCGCTGCCGGCTTCAACTCGCTGTCGGCGTTCTACAGCTGCTTTCGCCAGCACACCGGGCAGTCGCCCAAGGCTTACGCCAAACAAATTTCTTTGCGGGCACGCGCGCAAGACAGCCCTTGAGTCCAGCCACTAGGATCGCCGCCATCGACCTTTTGATTGGCGGAGTCTTGCATGCCGGCGTGGCGCAACATCAGTTTATGGATGGACCAGCTCGACGAGCCGCTGACCGCGCGGCCGGCGCTGGAGCAGGACCTGGACGTCGACGTGGCGATCATCGGCGCCGGCTACACAGGGCTGTGGACGGCGTACTACCTCAAGCGGCTGGCGCCGGGCCTGGACATCGCCATCGTCGAGGCGCAGACCGCCGGGTTCGGCGCGTCCGGGCGCAACGGCGGCTGGCTGATGGGCAACCTGCTGGGCGAGGACCGCTTGCTGGCCGGGCTGTCTCCCCAAGAGCGCCGGGCGTCCTACGACCTGCTGCACAGCATTCCCGATGAAGTGGAAGTTGTTCTTGAGCGCGAAGGCATCGACTGCGATTACCGCAAGGGCGGTGTGCTGTACTGCGCCGCGCGTTACCCGGAACAGGCGGCGAGCCTGCGCCAGTACCTCGACAAGCTGCACGCCCAGGGCCTGAGCGACAACGACTACCGCTGGCTCGGCCCCGAGCAGTTGGCGCAGCAGCTGCGGATCGCCAAGCCGTACGGCGCGATCTTCGCCCCCCACGTGGCGACCCTTCACCCGGCCAAACTGGTGCGCGGCCTGGCCCGCGCCGTCCAGCGCATGGGCGTGACGATCTACGAGAACAGTCCGGTCACCCATTGGCAGGCCGGCAGCCTGCGCACCGACAAGGCCAGCGTGCGCAGCCGCTGGATCGTGCCGGCCGTCGAGGGCTATTCGGTGACGCTGCCGCCGCTGGGCCGCTATCAGTTGCCGGTGCAAAGCCTGATCGTCGCCACCGAACCGCTGTCGGCGGCGGTCTGGGACGAGATCGGCCTCAATGGCGGCCAGGCGTTCAGCGAGTTCAGCCGCCAAGTCACGTACGGCCAGCGCAGCGCCGACAACCGCCTGATCTTCGGGGCCCGGGGCGGCTACCGGTTCGCCGGCAGGCTGCGGCACGACTTCGACCTGACCCGCGATGAAGTGCAGCTGCGTCGCTATCTGTTCGGCGAGCTGTTCCCGCAACTGAAAAACGTGCAGATCACCCACGGCTGGGGCGGCAACCTCGGCATGTCCCGGCACTTCAAGCCGCACATGCTCTGCGATCGCGCCAACGGCATCGCCTTGTCCGGCGGCTACGGCGGCGAGGGCGTCGGCGCCAGCAACCTGGGCGGGCGCACCCTGGCCGACCTGATTTTGGAGCGCGACAGCGAGCTGGTGCGCCAGCCCTGGGTGCTGCCGGACGGCGGGATCCACGCGCTGCGCGCCTGGGAGCCGGAGCCGTGCCGGTGGCTGGGCTACAACGCGATCATCAAGAGCTTCGTCCATGAAGACCAGACCCTGGCCAACCCGGCGACCGCGCCCTGGCGGCGCAAGCTGGCCACCCGGGTGGCGGGCTTCATGGAAGGTTTCATGCACTGAACCCCAGCCTCAATCCCAAGACAGGTAGCCCCATGAGCATCACCCAATTCAAAAACACCGCCACGATGCCGCTGGATGAATCCAACCCGGTGGCCGTTCCCCTCGGCACGCCGGTGGCGGTCGCCTCGACCACCAGCGTCGAGCGCGACGACGGCGTCGAAACCGGCGTCTGGGCGTGCACGCCCGGCCGCTGGCGCCGGCAGATCACCGCCCAGGAGTTCTGCCATTTCATTTCCGGCCGCTGCACCTTCACCCCCGACGGCGGCGGCGAAACCCTGCACATCCAGGGCGGCGACGCCTTGATGCTGCCGGCGAACACGCTCGGCGTCTGGGACATCCAGGAGACTGTGCGCAAGACCTATGTCCTGATTTTCTGACTTTCCGATCTTTGATTGCCTGCCCGCTTCACGACAAAAAAGACAACAGCACCCACAGGTATCCCCATGATCCAGAAAACCCTCTCACTGGCGCCGCTGCTGCTGGTCGCCTCGCTCAGCCACGCGGCCGACACGGTCAAGGTCTACAACTGGTCCGACTACATTGCGCCGGACACCGCGAAGAACTTCGAGAAGGACACGGGCCTGGGCGTCACCTACGACGTCTACGACAGCAACGAAACCCTCGACGGCAAGCTGATGACCGGCAAGTCCGGCTACGACGTGGTGTTTCCCTCCAACCATTTCATGGCGCGGCAGATCCAGGGCGGGGCGCTGAAGAAGCTCGACAAGAGCCAGCTGCCGAACTGGAAGAACCTCAACCCGGTGCTGCTCAAGGCGCTGCAGACCAACGATCCGGGCAATGAGCACGGCTTCCCGTACCTGTGGGGCAGCACCGGCATCGGCTATAACGTGGCCAAGGTCAAGGCTGTGCTGGGCGAGGGTGCGCCGCTGGATTCCTGGGACCTGATCTTCAAGCCCGAGTACATGCAGAAGCTGCAGAAGTGCGGGGTGGCGATCCTCGACAACGGCCCGGAACTGCTGCCGGCGGCGCTCAACTACCTGGGCTTGCCGCACCACAGCAAGAACCCCGAGGACTACAAGAAGGCCGAAGCGCTGCTGATGAAGGTGCGGCCTTATGTCAGCTACTTCCATTCCTCCAAGTACACCAGCGACCTGGCCAACGGCGACATCTGCGTGGCGGTGGGCTTCTCCGGCGACATCCTGCAGGCGGAAAACCGCGCCAAAGAGGCGAAGAACGGCGTCGAGATCGGCTATTCGATCCCCAAGGAGGGCGCCGCCATCTGGTTCGACATGGTCGCGATGCCGGCCGACGCGCCTGACGAGAAGGCCGGCTACGCGTTCATGAACTACCTGCTGCGCCCGGACGTGATGGCCGGCATCAGCAACTACGTGCACTACGCCAACGGCAACGAACAGGCTGACGGTCTGATCGACCCGGCCATCAAGGGCGACACCAAGGTCTATCCGAGCCCCGAGATGATGGGCAAGCTGTTCGCGCTGGAGGCGATGCCCCTCAACATCGACCGGATCCGTACCCGCGTCTGGAACAAGATCCGCACCGGCAGCTGATCAATCCCCCCCAAAAAAAACGTAGGAGCGAGCCTGCTCGCGATGCGTGGATCCCTCGGCAGTCACGTTGAAGGATGCGCATCGCGGGCAGGCTCGCTCCTACTGTCGTTCAGGTGCCGGCCTACGCCCGGTTGCACTAATAAAGTGCAGGAAAGTGAGACGCCTTCGGCAAAAAACAATTAACCCCTATTTAATATTTAAATAAGAAATCGTCAGACAATTCGGCAAATTCACCAAAGTTCAAACAATTGTCCAACAGCACATGCTTTGTTTACGGGAGCTTTGCGGAAAAGTTCGTTTTGAGTTCGAAAAAACGCTAGACGTTCGATTTCAAATTGTGTCAGGTTGCGAATGCCTTCATTGGGCGAGTGATAGGACAATCTCGCCAGAGGTTGTCGCTATCTGACAAAAACTGTTCCATTGCTAAACAAGGAAGTGTGTTTATGTCGAAAGTAAAAGCTAACGCTATTGATACGGCCGAACAGGCATTCCAGCTGTCGGCGGCAAACCCCCTGGCGGCGTCCAGCACCGCCTGGAACCAGATCAATAGCTTCAGCCATCAGTACGATCGTGGCGGCAACCTCACGGTCAATGGCAAACCCTCCTATTCCGTCGACCAGGCCGCCGATTACATCCTGCGCGACGGGGCTGCCTACAAAGACTTGGACGGCAGCGGCAAGATCGAACTCACCTACACGTTCCTGACCTCGGCATCGTCCAGCACGATGTACAAGCACGGGATCAGCGGGTTCAGTCAGTTCAGCGCCCAACAGAAAGCCCAGGCCGTGCTCGCCATGCAATCCTGGGCCGACGTGGCCAACGTCACCTTCACCGAGAAAGCCTCGGGCGGTGATGGCCACATGACCTTCGGCAACTACAGCGGCGGCCAGGACGGCGCGGCGGCGTTCGCCTATCTGCCGGGCACCGGCGCCGGCTACGACGGCACTTCGTGGTACTTGATCAACAGCGGCTACCAGCAGAACAAGAACCCGGACCTGAACAACTACGGCCGTCAGACCCTGACCCACGAGATCGGTCACACCCTGGGCCTGGCCCACCCCGGCGACTACAACGCCGGCAACGGCAACCCGACCTACAATGACGCCCACTACGGTCAAGACACCCGTGGCTACAGCGTCATGAGCTACTGGAGCGAAAGCAACACCAGCCAGAACTTCAGCAAGGGTGGGGTGGAAGCCTATTCGTCCGGTCCGCTGATGGATGACATCGCCGCGATCCAGAAGCTGTACGGCGCCAACATGACTACCCGTACCGGCGACACCACCTACGGCTTCAACTCCAACGCCGGGCGCGATTTCCTCAGCGCCACGTCGTCGGCCGACAAGCTGGTGTTCTCGGTGTGGGACGCAGGCGGCAAGGACACCTTCGACTTCTCGGGCTTCACCCAGAACCAGAAGATCAACCTCAATGAAGCGTCGTTCTCCGACGTGGGCGGCCTGGTGGGCAACGTGTCCATCGCCAAGGGCGTCACCATCGAGAACGCCATCGGCGGTTCGGGCAACGACCTGCTGATCGGCAACAGTGTGTCCAACGAGCTCAAGGGCGGTGCCGGCAACGACATCCTCTACGGAGCCGGCGGCGCCGACAAGCTGTGGGGCGGGGCAGGTGCGGACATCTTCGTGTTCGGCGCCAGCACCGACTCCAAGCCGGGCGCGGCCGACCAGATCCTGGACTTCACCTCGGGCCTGGACAAGATCGACCTGACCGGCATCACCAAAGGCGCCGGCCTGCACTTCGTCAGCGCCTTCACCGGTGCGGCGGGTGACGCGATCCTGACCACCTCGGGCGGCAACAGCACCCTGCAAGTGGACTTCTCCGGGCACGGCGTAGCGGACTTCCTGGTCAGCACCGTCGGCGTCGCGGCTGTCACCGACATCGCAGCGTGATGTGAAGCGGGAAAGCGGCGCACGGTGCGCCGCTTTCTTCACTTGCATCGCCTCGCCCTGTGGGCAAGGCTACACGCCGGAGCGAAATGTCCCATGACCCGTAGCGCAATTTCCCGCAAGGCAGTGGCTTGGCTGTTGCCGACGCTGATGATGATTTCTGGAGAGACACCCATGGCAAGCAGCCTCAGACTCGAAGAACCTTCGACGTTCGCCGGCCCGTGGCAGGCGACCTTGAGCGACCGCAGCGACGCGCCGGATGCCCAGGCCCTGCAAGACAAGCCGTCGAACACCTGCGTCATCGAGCTTGAGCCGGACCAAACCCTGGGCAAAGGCGCCGACTGCCTGAGCGCCTGGCTGCAGGACAGCGCCATCGGCTGGTTTCCCGACCCCGACGGCCTGTCGATCACCGGCAAGGAAGGCTCAAGAATCCAGTTCTTCAGCCGACAACGTGATGGGCTTTATCTGAGCACTTTGAAGTCGGGCCTGGTGATCACGCTGGTGCGCGCCGCAGCGCAACCGTGACGGCCGTCCGAACGAACAGTTTGAATATAAATGACCTCGATGCAGTTATAAGCATTGCCTTGATAGCGACAACGCCGGTTAAACATCGCGAAAGTTGTTATTGAAGTGTAAGCGGATACTTGCAGAGTATCTCCCGGGCCATGCACGGGTTGTTTAATAAAGACTCGCCAAAGAATGGCGGGGAATATCATTCGGGAATTATCAATGAAGATGGCGAAGGCCCCAGCCACCGCACCGTTATTCAAGGCACTGGGTGACTACAAGGGCATTCTGATCAGCGTCGGTTGCTTTACCGCACTGATCAACGTGCTGATGCTGGTGCCCTCCATATATATGCTGCAGGTCTACGACCGGGTGCTGTCTTCGCAAAACGAAACCACCCTGGCGATGCTGTCGCTGATGGTGGTCGGTTTCTTCGCCTTCATCGGCCTGCTGGAGGTGGTGCGCAGCTTCATCGTGATCCGCATCGGCAGCCAGCTGGAGCGCCGCTTCAACCTGCGGGTCTACCAGGCCGCGTTCGAGCGCAACCTGTTCAAGGGCGAAGGCAACGCCGGTCAGTCGCTGAACGACCTGACCCATATCCGCCAATTCGTCACGGGGCCGGCGCTGTTCGCGTTCTTCGATGCGCCGTGGTTCCCGGTCTATCTGTTTGTGATCTACCTGTTCAATGTCTGGCTGGGCGTGCTCGCCACCGCCGGTGCGGTGCTGCTGATCGCCCTGGCGTGCCTGAACGAATACATGACCAAGAAGCCGTTGGGCGAGGCCTCCGGGTTTTCGCAGAAGTCCAGCCAACTGGCCACCAGCCATCTGCACAACGCCGAAACCATCCAGGCCATGGGCATGCTCGGCGCGCTGCGCAAGCGCTGGTTCCAGGTGCATTCGCGGTTCCTCGGCCTGCAGAACCAGGCCAGCGACACCGGGGCGGTCATCTCGTCCCTGAGCAAGACCCTGCGCCTGTGCCTGCAATCGCTGGTGCTGGGGCTGGGCGCCTTGCTGGTGATCAAGGGCGACATGACCGCCGGGATGATGATCGCCGGTTCGATCCTGATGGGCCGGGTGCTGAGCCCGATCGATCAGTTGATCGCCGTGTGGAAACAGTGGAGCGGGGCGAAGCTGGCGTACCGTCGCCTAGACTCGCTGCTGCAGGCGTTCCCGCCCAGCGATGACAACATGGCGCTGCCGGCGCCCAAGGGCCAGATCAGTTTCGAACAGGTCAGCGCCGGCCCGCCGGGCCAGCGGATGCCTACCTTGCACATGGTCAACTTCAGCCTCGCGGCCGGTGAAGTGCTGGGCGTGCTGGGGGCTTCGGGCTCCGGCAAATCGACCCTGGCGCGGGTGCTGGTCGGCGTCTGGCCGGCCCTGGGCGGCACCGTGCGCCTGGACGGCGCCGACATCCACCGCTGGAACCGCGACCAGCTCGGGCCGTACATCGGCTACCTGCCCCAGGACATCGAGCTGTTCAGCGGCACCGTGGCCGAAAACATCGCCCGCTTCAGCGACGCCGACCCGCAGAAGGTCGTGGCCGCCGCCCAGCAGGCCGGCGTGCACGAGATGATCCTGCGCCTGCCCAAAGGCTACGACACCCCGCTGGGCGAGGACGGCAGCGGCCTGTCCGGCGGCCAGAAGCAGCGCGTGGCCCTGGCCCGCGCCATGTACGGCACCCCGAGCCTGGTGGTGCTGGACGAGCCGAACTCCAACCTCGACACCGTCGGCGAGGCCGCGCTGGCCAGCGCCATCGCCCAGCTCAAGGCCCAGGGCACCAGCGTGATTCTGGTCACCCACCGTTCTTCGGTGCTGGCCCAGGCCGACAAGCTGCTGGTGCTCAACGACGGGCGCCTGCAGGCGTTCGGCCCGAGCCAGGACGTGCTGCGGGCGCTGTCCGGCAATCAGGAACAACCACGTGAGAAGACTGCGCAGGCACCGGCCGGGCTCAGCATGAGCCGGCAGTATCAGCCGACGACAAGGAATTCGGGTGTATGAGCAGTGCAAGCATGAACACAACCAACGAAGCGTCGCTGGAAAACGACTACACCCGCGAGCGTCCGGAGCGCGACGCGAAGTTCTTCGCCCGGATGGGCTGGATCCTCGCGCTGGCCGGCGCCGGCAGTTTCTTCACCTGGGCGGCCCTGGCGCCGCTGGACCAAGGCATTCCCGTGCAGGGCACCGTGGTGGTGTCGGGCAAGCGCAAGGCCGTGCAGTCGATGAGCGCCGGCGTGGTCAGCCGCATCCTGGTGCGTGAAGGCCAAAGCGTGAAGCAGGGCCAGCCGCTGTTCCGCCTCGACCAGACCCAGGTCGCCGCCGACGTGCAGTCGCTGCAGGCGCAGTACCGTATGGCGTGGGCCAGCCTGGCGCGCTGGCAGGCCGAGCGCGACAACCTCAAGCAGGTGACGTTCCCGGCCGAACTGAGCAACGATCCGGATCCGCGCCTGGCGCTGGTGCTCGAAGGCCAGCGTCAGCTGTTCAGCAGCCGCCGCGAGGCGTATTCCCGCGAGCAGGCCGCGCTGCGCGCCAGCATCGAAGGCGCCAGTGCGCAACTGGCCGGCATGCGCCGCGCCCGCACGGACCTCAACGCCCAGGCCGATTCGCTCCAACAGCAGTTGAGCAACCTGCAACCGCTGGCGGACAACGGCTACATCCCGCGCAACCGCGTACTCGAATACCAGCGTCAGCTGTCGCAAGTGCAGCAGCAACTGGCGGAGAACACCGGCGAAAGCGGGCGAGTGGAGCAGGGCATCCTCGAATCGCGCCTGAAACTGCAGCAGCACGGCGAGGAATACCAGAAAGAAGTGCGCAGCCAACTGGCCGACGCCCAGCTCAAGAGCGTCACCCTGTCCGAGCAGTTGACCTCCGCCGGCTTCGATTTGCAGCACAGCGAGATCCTGGCCACCTCCGACGGCGTGGCGGTCAACCTCGGCGTGCACACCGAAGGCGCCGTGGTGCGCCAGGGCGAGACCTTGCTTGAGATCGTTCCGCAAGGCACCAGCCTGGAAGTGGAAGGCCACTTGCCGATCAACCTGATCGACAAGGTCGGCACCCACTTGCCGGTGGACATCCTGTTCACCGCGTTCAACCAGAGCAAGACCCCACGGGTGCCGGGCGAGGTCAGCCTGATTTCCGCCGACCAGATGGTCGACGAGAAGACCGGCGCGCCCTATTACGTGATTCGCAGCAGCGTCAGCGACCAGGCCATGGAGAAACTCAACGGTCTGGTGATCAAGCCCGGCATGCCGGCGGAAATGTTCGTGCGCACCGGCGAGCGTTCACTCCTCAACTACCTGTTCAAACCGCTGCTCGATCGGGCCGGCTCCGCGTTGACCGAAGAATAAGGATGTTCGGCTGTATGAATAAGCTTTCCATGCTGGCGGCAGCGTTCGCGCTGCTCGCAGGCAACAGTGCGGTGGCGGCCGTGGGGCCGTTCGAGATCTACGAACAAGCGTTGCGCAACGACCCGGTGTTCCTCGGCGCGATCAAGGAGCGCGACGCCGGCCTTGAGAACCGCGCCATCGGCCGCGCGGGGCTGTTGCCCAAGCTCGGCTACACCTACAACAAGGGCCACAACGACTCCAAGGCCACTCAGCTCAACAGTCGCGGCAACATCACCGAAGACCGTAAGTACAACAGCTACGGCTCCAGCCTGACCCTGCAACAGCCGCTGCTTGACTACGAGGCCTACGCCGCCTACCGCAAGGGCGTGGCGCAGTCGCTGTTCGCCGACGAAAATTTTCGCGGCAAGAGCCAGGAGCTGTTGGTGCGGGTGCTGGACAACTACACCAAGGCCCTGTTCGCCCAGGATCAGATCGACATCGCGCAGGCCAAGAAAAAGGCCTACGAGCAGCAGTTCCAGCAGAACGAGCATCTGTTCAAGTCAGGCGAGGGCACCCGCACCGACATCCTGGAAGCTGAATCGCGCTACGAGCTGGCCACCGCCGAAGAGATCGAGGCGCGCGACGAACAGGACGCGGCGCTGCGGGAGCTCGGCGCCCTGACCGGCGTGCCGGCCATCGACATCGGCGACCTGGCGCCGCTGGACCAGAACTTCCAGACGTTCACCCTGCAACCGGCCAACTACGACACCTGGCACGAGCTGGCGATCAGCAACAACCCGAACCTGGCCTCACAGCGCCAGGCCGTGGAAGTCGCACGCTACGAAGTGGAGCGCAACCGCGCCGGGCACCTGCCCAAGGTCAGCGCCTACGCTTCGATGCGCCAGAACGAATCGGAAAGCGGCAACACCTACAACCAGCGCTACGAGACCAACACCATCGGTTTTGAAGTGAGCGTGCCGCTGTACGCCGGCGGCGGGGTCTCGGCCTCGACCCGTCAAGCCAGCCGCAACATGGAGCGGGCCGAATACGAACTGGACGGCAAGACCCGCGAAACCCTGATCGAGCTGCGCCGCCAGTTCAGCGCCTGTCTGTCCGGCGTGAGCAAGCTGCGCGCCTATCAGAAGGCGCTGGCGTCGGCCGAAGCGCTGGTGGTGTCGACCAAGCAGAGCATTCTCGGCGGCGAACGCACCAACCTGGACGCGCTGAACGCCGAACAACAACTGTTTACCACCCGCCGCGACCTGGCGCAGGCACGCTACGACTACCTGATGGCCTGGACCAAGCTGCACTACTACGCAGGCACCTTGAGCGAGCAGGATCTGGCCCGGGTGGACGAAGCCTTCGGACAAGGTCCCAAAGGCCGGATGAATTGATGGCGGCCTTCACCATAGGGGTAGGTGAAGGGATTGCAGCACTAAAACAACAATAGAAAAACGAGTGGTGAACATGGACGTACACTTCAAGCCGGCAGCGGTCGGCACCCTGTTGCTCGCGATTTCCGTGGCGCAGGCCCAGGCGCAGTACCTCGAAACCGGCAAGGCCGGCGATCCGGCCAGTTGGCGCAGCGCCGAGTTCCTGCGCGACTGGGGCCTGGGCCGCATGCAGGCCGACCAGGCGTATGCCGCCGGCATCACCGGCAAAGGCGTGAAGATCGGCGCCCTGGATTCGGGTTTCGATGCGCCCCATCCCGAGTTCTCCACGGACCGTTACCGCCCGGTGCTGGCCAACGGCAGCTACCTGGACGGCTCGCCGTTCAGCGTCAACGGCACGCTCAACCCCAACAACGACTCCCACGGCACCCACGTGGTCGGCACCATGGGCGCGGCCCGGGACGGCAACGGCATGCATGGGGTGGCGTACAACGCGCAGATCTACGTCGGCAACACCAACAAGAACGACAGCTTCCTGTTCGGCCCCAATCCCGACCCGCGCTACTTCAAGGCGGTGTACGACGCCCTGGCCGATGCCGGCGTGCGGGCGATCAACAACAGTTGGGGCAGCCAGCCGCCGGACGTCAGCTACCGCACCCTGGCCGACCTGCACGCGGCCTACGCCCAGCACTGGAACAAAGGCACTTGGCTCGATGCCGCCGCCGACGTGTCGCGGCGCGGCGTGATCAACGTGTTCAGCGCCGGCAACAGCGGTTACCCGAACGCCAGCGTGCGTTCGGCGCTGCCGTACTTCCAGCCGGACCTGGAAGGCCACTGGCTGGCGGTCTCGGGGCTGGACCAAGGCAACCAGCAAAAGTACAACCAGTGCGGCATCGCCAAGTACTGGTGCATCACCACGCCAGGGGCGAAGATCGACAGCACCATTCCTGACGGCGGCTATGCGGTCAAGTCCGGCACCTCGATGGCCGCCCCCCATGCCACGGGGGCGCTGGCGCTGGTGATGGAGCGCTACCCGTACATGACCAACCGCCAGGCGCTGGAGGTGCTGCTGACCACCGCCACGCAACTGGACGGCTCGGTCACCGAGGCGCCGACCACCCAGGTCGGCTGGGGCGTGGCGGATCTCGCCCGGGCGATGCGCGGGCCGGGCCAGTTGCTCGGGGCCTTCGACGCGAATCTTTCGCCAGGGCAGCGGGACGTGTGGAGCAACGACCTCTCCGACAAGGCGCTGATCCAGCGTCAGAACGAAGACCTCGCCGAACGCGCCGCCTGGCAGCAGACCCTGCAGAGCCGCGGCTGGCAGAGCGGCCTTCCGGCGGGCAGCAGCCAGCAGGACCAGACCGACTACGCGGTCGGCAGCCTTCGCGATGCCGCCGCGGCCGGTCGGGTGTATGAAGGCAGCCTGACCAAAAGCGGCGCAGGGCAACTGGTGCTCAGCGGCAACAACAGCTATCGCGGCGCGACCACGGTCAACGGCGGCCTGCTGACGGTCAACGGTTCGCTGACATCGGCGGTCACCGTCAACGACGGCGGCAGCCTCGGCGGTTCCGGACGGATCGGCGCACTGACCGCCAACCGGGGCGGGCGGGTGGCGCCGGGCAATTCCATCGGCACCTTGAACGTGGCCGGCGACGTGACCTTCGCACCCGGCTCGACCTATGCGGTGGAACTGTCGCCGACCGCCAGCGACCGCATCGTCGCCGGCGGCACAGCCTCGGTGAGCGGCGCCACCGTCAGCCTGTCGCTGGAGAACAGCCCGACGCTGCTCAGCACCGTCGAGGCGAAAAGCCTGCTGGGCCGTTCCTACGACATCCTGCAAGCGGCGGGCGGCATTCGGGGGCAGTTCGCGGCGGTGGTGCCGGATTACCTGTTCATCGGCGGCAACCTGAGCTACGCCGGCAACGGCATTCAGCTCGATGTGCAGCGCAACGCGACGTCCTTCGCCAGTGTCGGGCAAACCCCCAACCAGCGTGCCGTGGCCGGTGCCGCAGAAGCGCTGGGAGCGGGCAACGCCGTCTACGAAAGCCTGTTGCTGTCGGCGACGGCGGCTTCGGCGCAGCAGGCGTTCCAGCAACTGAGCGGGGAAATCCATGCGGCCCTGGGCTCGATGCTGATCAACGACAGCCGTCAGTTGCGCGATGCCGTCGGCGAGCGGCTGCGCGACCCGCAGGCTGCGCAAGGCAACGGCTGGGTCAAGGCCCTGGGCGCCTGGGGCACCACGGACTCGACGCACGACACCGCCGGCTACAGCACCTCGCTCGGCGGCCTGCTGGCGGGCGTCGACGGGGCCTTGGACGAGCAGACCCGCATCGGCCTGGTCACCGGCTACAGTGACAGCTCGTTGAGCATGGGCTCCGGCACGCACGCGTCGGCCAAGGTCGACAGCTATCACTTGGGCGTCTACGCCGGCCGCGAGATCGAGGCCTGGCGCCTGAGCGCGGGGGCCGCCTACAGCTGGCACCGCGCCGACGTGAAGCGCGATCTGCAGTACGGCGACCTCAGCGCCAAGCAAAAGGCCAAGGTCGATGCCGCCACCACACAGGTGTTCGGCGAAGCGGCGTACCGGCTGGACGTGCAGCCGTTGGCGCTGGAACCGTTCGCCCACCTGGCCTGGGTGCATCTGGACAGCGACGGGTTCAAAGAGAAGGGCGACGCCGCCGCGCTCAAGGGCGGCGATGACCGCCGCGACGCGGTGCTCGGCACCCTCGGCGTGCGGGCGGGCAAGACGTTCGCCCTGCCGGCCGGCCAGGCCCTGGACGTCAGCGGCAAGCTCGGCTGGCAGCACAGCCTCAGCGACATCGAGTCGGAACGGCACCTGCGTTTCGCCAGCGGCACTGCGCCGTACACGGTCGAGAGTTCGCCGCTGGTGCGCGACGCCGCCGTGGTGGGCGTGCAGGCCAGCCTGGCGCTGAGTCGCGATGTGCGGGTGAACCTGGATTACGCCGGCCAGTTGGCCAGCCGCGAGAAGAGCCATGGGGTGGGCCTGAGCCTGAACTGGCAGTTTTGAAGGTGGGGAGGGGGCTGCAGCCGCGCCTCTTTGACGGCGGCCATGCCGTCGGGCGGGCGCCAGATCCCTCGCCACAGGGTGTTCCTCGATGCGTTGAGGAAAAAGGATTTTGTGCAACATCACTAAGGAAGGTCGCTGGATGAAAAACAACAACACCCCCGCGCAATCGGGTGGACGCTTTCGCCTGAAAACCCTCAACGGCGCGCTGCTCTGCGCGCTCGCCACCTGGGGCAACGCCCAGGCGGCGCCCTACGTGGAGAACGGCCGGGCCGGGGACCCGGCCAGCTGGCGCAGCGCCGAGTTCCAGGCCGACTGGGGCCTGGGCGCCATCGGCGCGGACTATGCCTACGCCGCCGGGTACTCCGGCAAAGGCGTGAAACTGGGGATCTTCGACCAGCCGGTGTACGCCGCGCACCCGGAGTTCTCCGGCGCGAACAAGGTCGTCACCCTGGTGACCCGCGGCATCCGCGAATACACCGACCCCTACATTCCGGTCAAGGCAGGCGATGCGTTTGTCTATGACGGCTCGCCTTCGGTGGGCTCCAACGGCAAGCTCGGCGCCCACGGCACCCACGTCGGCGGCATCGCCGCCGGCAGCCGCGACGGTGGGGTGATGCACGGCGTGGCGTTCGGCGCGCAGATCATCAGTGCCGACAACGGCGACCCGGGCCCGGAAGACGGGATCGTGCGCGGCAACGACGGCGCCGTGTACAAGGCCGGCTGGGATGCCCTGATCGCCAGCGGTGCGCGGATCATCAACAACAGCTGGGGGATCGGCATCACCGACCGTTTCGACCTCGGCGGCCGCGACCCGGCGTATCCGCACTTCACCGTCAACGACGCGCAACTGCAGTTCAACGAGATCCGCCAGCTGATGGGCACCAAGCCCGGCGGCGCCTACGACGGCGCCATCGCGGCGGCGCGCAGCGGGATCGTGACGATCTTCGCCGCCGGCAACGACTACAACCTGAACAACCCCGACGCCATCGCCGGCCTCGGTTACTTCGTGCCGGACATCGCGCCCAACTGGATGACCGTCGCGGCCTTGCAGAAGAACCCGGATCAGGGCAGCCCGATTCCGTACACCCTCAGCACCTTTTCCTCGCGCTGCGGCTACACCGCGAGCTTCTGCGTGTCGGCCCCCGGCACCCGGATCTACAGCTCGATCATCGAAGGCACCAACGCCGACAACCTGACCACCGGCTACGCCAACTACAACGGTACGTCGATGGCCGCGCCCCATGCCGCCGGCTCCGTGGCGGTGCTGATGGAGCGCTTCCCGTACATGACCGGCGCGGAAGTCGCCAGCGTGCTGCGCACCACCGCGACCGACCTGGGCGCACCGGGCATCGACGCCCTGTACGGCTGGGGCATGATCAACCTGCGCAAGGCCATCGACGGCCCGGCGATGTTCGTCACCGCCCAGGACATCCCGGCGGAGTTCCGCGTCGACGGCGCCTACGGCAACGGCCAGTTCGTCGCTGACCTGCCGGGCATCGGCGCGGTGCTGGACGCCGGCAAACCGACCCAGCGGCTGTGCACCGACATCACCTGCGGGCTCGATGTGTGGCGCAACGACATTTCCGGCCACGGCGGCCTGACCAAGCAAGGCCTCGGCACCCTGGTGCTGGCCGGCGCCAACACCTACGCAGGCCCTACCCTGGTGAACCAGGGACGCCTGGCGATCAACGGCTCGCTGACCTCGGCGGTCACCGTCAACGACAGCGGCATCCTGGGCGGCAACGGCCGGATCGGTGCCCTGAGCGTGAAACGCGGCGGCACCGTGGCGCCGGGCAACTCCATCGGCACCTTGAACGTGGCCGGTGACGTGACCTTCGAGCCGGGCTCGACCTACGCGGTGGAAGTCTCGCCCACCAGCAGCGACCAGATCGTCGCCAGCGGCAAGGCGATCATCGACGGCGCCACGGTCAGCCTGTCCCTGGAGAACAGCCCGACCCTGCTGACCAGCGCCCAGGTCAAATCCCTGCTCGGCACCCGCTACGACATCCTGCAGGCGGCCGGCGGCATCGAAGGGCGCTTCGGCCAGGTGTTGCCGAACTATGCGTTCCTCGGCGGCATCCTCGACTACTCGACCGGCGGGATCGGGCTGACCGTCGCGCGCAACGGCGCATCGTTCGCCAGCGTCGGCGCGACCCCGAACCAGCGTGCCGTCGGCGCCGCCGCCGAAGCCCTCGGTGCGGGCAACGCCCTGTACGAAACCCTGCTGCTGTCGGCCACCCCGGCGGACGCGCAACAGGCCTTCCAGCAACTGACCGGCGAGATCCACCCGGCCATCGGCACGCTGCTGATCAACGACAGCCGCCACCTGCGCGATGCTGTGGGCGAACGTCTGCGCGAACGTGACATGTTCGACGCCGGCGCCCCCACCGATGACCGCAGCAACGCCTGGTTCAAAGTGCTCGGCGCCTGGGGCAAGAGCGACGGCGGGCACGACTACGCCGACTCCACCAGCTCCATCGGCGGGCTGCTGCTGGGTGTCGACGGTCTGGTCGCTGAAAATACCCGTCTGGGCTTCGTGACCGGTTACAGCGACAGCTCGCTGAGCATGGGCGAGGGCACGCACTCGTCGGCCAAGGTCGACAGCTACCACCTGGGCGCCTACCTGGGGCATCAGATGGACGCGTGGCGCCTGACCGTGGGCGGCGCTTACGGCTGGCACCGCATCGACGTCAAGCGTGATCTGGCGTTCGGCGACGTCAGCGGCAAGCAGAAGGTCAAGCGCGACGCCACCACCGCACAGCTGTTCACCGAAGCGGCCTACGACCTGGGCCTGAAACCGATGAACCTGGAGCCGTTCGTCAACCTGGCCTACGTGCACCTGAACAGCGACAGCTTCACCGAGAAGGGTGACGCGGCGGCGCTCAAGGGCGGCGAAGACAACCGCGACGCGGTGCTCTCGACCCTCGGCGTACGGGCCAAGCGCACATTTGCCCTGACCGACAAGCAGCAACTGGAACTGGGCGCGAGCCTGGGCTGGCAGCACAACCTGAGCGGCGTGGACTCGAAGGAGCACCTGGCCTTCGCCAACGGCAACAGCGCGTTCACCGTGCAGAGCGTGTCGATGGACCGCGATGCCGCCGTGGTCGGCGTGCGCGCCGGGCTGGCGGTGGGCAGCGCGGCCCGTGTGAGCCTGGATTACAACGGACTGATCGGCGAGCGGGAAAAGGACCACGGCGTGGGCCTGACCCTCGACTGGGCATTCTGAGACGCTGTTTTTTGATGGAAGAGAGAGTGCGACATGGGAGTGTTTGACTATAAGAATGCCGACGGCAAAGCGTTGTACAGCGATGCCATCGCATTGACGCTGTATGCCTACACGCCGACCGGCAAACCGCTACCGGCCACCGGCTGGGCGCCGGTCACCGCCAAGGCGTTGGGGTATCAGGGCAAGGTCGGCGCGCAGGGCACGTTCTTCGGCGAGAAGGACGGGTTCACCAGCGCCGAGGCCGAGGTGCTCGGCAAGTACGACGCCGCCGGCAAGCTGATCGGCATCGGCGTGGCCTTCCGGGGCACCGGCGGGCTGGGCTACAGCGACACCTTCGGCGACATGAAGAACAACCTGCTGGCGGCGATCGGTCCGGTGGACTACGCGACCAACTACGCCAAGAACGCCTTCGACAACCTGCTCAAGGCGGTGGCGGCGTTCGCCGCCGCCAACGGCATCGCGGCCAAGGACGTGCTGTTCAGCGGCCACAGCCTGGGCGGGTTGGGCGTCAACAGCGTGGCCGAGCTGAGCGCAAGCAACTGGGGCGGGTTCTTCAAGGACGCGAACTACATTTCGTTCGCCTCGCCGACCCAGAGCAGCACCGGCAACAACGTGCTGAACATCGGGTTCGAGAATGACCCGGTGTTCCGGGTGCTGGACGGCACCACGTTCAGCAGCGCCTCGCTGGGCAAGCACGACGCGCCGCACGACTCGACCACCGACAACATCGTCAACTTCAACGACCAGTACGCGTCCACCGCGCAGAACCTGGTGCCGTTCAGCATCCTCAATCCGCTGAACTGGTCGGCCCACGGCTCGCTGGGGTACGCCGACGGCCTGAACCGGGTGATCGGCTCATCGTTCTACAACCTCACTGGCAAGGACTCGACCATCATCGTCTCCAACCTGGAAGAGGCCTCCCGGGGCAAGACCTGGGTGGAGGACCTGGGCCGCAGCGGCGAGCCGCACACCGGCAGCACGTTCATCATCGGCACCGACAGCAACGACTGGCTCAAGGGCGGGGCGGGCAACGACTTCCTGGAAGGCCGCGCCGGCGACGACCGCTTCCGTGACGACGGCGGGTTCAACATCCTGCTCGGCGGCCAGGGCCACAACACCTTCGAGCTGCAGAAGCCGCTGCAGAACTTCAGCTTCGCCAACGACGGCGACGGCACGCTGTATGTGCGCGACGCCTACGGCGGCATCAGCCTGACCCGCGACATCGGGGCGCTGGTGAGCAAGGAGTCGGGCTCGTGGTGGGGCAGCAAGGAAATCACCTGGACCGTCACCGCCAAAGGCCTGAGCAACGGCAGCGAACTGACCCAGTACAACCATTCGCTCAGCGGCGACGGCTACGGAAATGCGTTGCACGCCACCGCCGACGGCGACTGGCTGTTCGGCCTGGGCGGTGACGACCGGCTGATCAGCGACAAGGGTCATGTGACCTTCGTCGGCGGCGCCGGCAACGACGTGATGACAGCGATGGGGGGCAACAACACCTTCCTGTTCAGCGGCGCGTTCGGCTTCGACACGATCAACGGCTACCAGGGCGGCGACAAACTGGTGTTCATGGGCGTTCAGGGCGCGGGGCAGGGCTACGACTACAAGCAGCATGCGTCGCAGTCCGGTGGCGATACCGTGCTGAAGATTGGCGACTATGCCGTGACTCTTGTTGGGGTTGGAGTCGGTAATCTGTCGGATTCGAGTTTCGTGTTCGCGTAAAAGGCATGTGGGAGCGGGTTCGCCCGCTTCCGCAGGCAGCAACTCTGTGGGAGCCAGCCTGCTGGCGATGGCGGCTGCAAGGCCGCCGCACCTCCCGCATGAGCGCAGTGCAAAACGTAGTGAAATGCTCCGGGGCGTCCCCGTGGGGCGCCTTGGTTGTGGGCTATCTCTGACAATTCCAAAAAAAGAGAGGCAACAGCAATGGGTGTGTATGACTACAAGAACTTCAGTACGGCGGAATCCAAGGCGCTGTTCAGCGATGCCATGGCCATTACGCTGTATTCCTACCATAACCTCGACAACGGCTTCGCCGTGGGTTACCAGCAGAACGGCTTCGGCATCGGCCTGCCGCTGACGCTGATCAAGGCGTTGGTCGGCGGCACCGACTCGCAAGGGGTGATTCCCGGCATCCCCTGGAACCCGGATTCGGAAAAGGCCGCGCTCGACGCGGTGAAGAAGGCCGGCTGGACCCCCATCACCGCCTCGCAGCTGGGCTACGACGGCAAGACCGACGCCCGCGGAACCTTCTTCGGCGAAAAGGCCGGCTACACCAGCGCCCAGGTGGAGATCCTCGGCAAATACGACGCCCAGGGCCACCTCACGGAAATCGGCATCGCCTTCCGCGGCACCAGCGGTCCCCGTGAAATTCTCCTGCGCGACTCCATCGGCGACGTGATCAACGACCTGATGGCGGCGTTCGGGCCCAAGGACTACGCGAAGAACTACGTCGGCAATGCGTTCAACGATCTGCTCGCCGATGTGGTGGCGTTCGCCAAGGCCAACGGCTTGACCGGCAAAGACGTGCTGGTCAGCGGCCACAGCCTGGGCGGGCTGGCGGTCAACAGCCTGGCGGACTTGAGCGGCGACAAGTGGGGCGGGTTCTTCAAGGACTCCAACTACATCGCCTACGCCTCGCCGACCCAGAGCAGTACCGACAAGGTGCTCAACATCGGCTACGAGAACGACCCGGTGTTCCGCGCGCTGGACGGCTCGTCCTTCACCGGCGCCACCCTGGGCGTGCACGATGCGCCGAAGGAATCGGCCACCGACAACATCGTCAGCTTCAACGACCACTACGCCTCCACCGCGTGGAACCTGCTGCCGTACTCCATCGCCAACATCCCGACCTGGATCTCGCACCTGCCCACCGCGTACGGCGACGGCATGAACCGGATCATGGAGTCGAAGTTCTACGACCTGACCAGCAAGGACTCGACGATCATCGTCGCCAACCTGTCGGATCCGGCGCGGGCCAACACCTGGGTGCAGGACCTGAACCGCAACGCCGAAACCCACAAGGGCAGCACCTTCATCATCGGCAGCGACGGCAATGACCTGATCCAGGGCGGCAGCGGCAACGACTACCTGGAAGGCCGCGCCGGCAACGACACGTTCCGCGACAGCGGCGGCTACAACATCCTGCTCGGCGGCGCGGGCAACAACACCCTCGACCTGCAGCAGTCGGTGAGCAAGTTCACCTTCGCCAACGACGGCGCCGGCAACCTGTACGTGCGCGACGCCAACGGCGGCATCAGCATCACCCGCGACATCGGCAGCATCGTCACCAAGGAGCCGGGGTTCCTCTGGGGCCTGTTCAAGGACGACGTCACCCACACCGTGACCGCCGACGGCCTGAAGGTGGGCAACAACGTCACGCAATACGCGTCGAGCGTGAAGGGCGGCGCCGGCGCCGATACGCTCAAGGCGGGCGCCGGCGGCAGTTGGCTGTTCGGCCAGGACGGCAACGACCACCTGATCGGCGGGGCGGGCAACGACGTGTTCGTCGGCGGCACCGGCAACGACCTGATGGAGTCGGGGGGCGGGGCGGATACGTTCCTGTTCAACGGCGCGTTCGGCCAGGACCGGGTGGTGGGCTTCACCGGCAACGACAAGCTGGTGTTCCTCGGCGTGCAGGGCGTGCTGCCCAACGAGGACTTCCGCGCCCATGCCACCGCAGTGGGGCAGGACACCGTGCTGAAGTTCGGCGCCGATACGGTGACGCTGGTGGGGGTGTCGCTGAGCGGCCTCAGCGCTGACAGCATCGTCATCGCCTGACCGCCGCAAACCCCGTGGCGAGGGAGTTTGCTCCGGCAGGGACGCGCAGCCACCCCTCTTGCTGGGGACGGCTTTGCAGTCCAGCGGGAGCAAGCGCCTTCGCCACAATGCATACAGAAAGTGACCTGCTGGCCAATTCCTGACTCAAACCCCTGCATCAACAGGAACGCGGCACTAAACCCTGCGCATGCGCAGTCGTCATTTAGATGCCGCCATTGAGTACAGGAGATTCAAACGTGAAACGTTTCAAGGGGTATGTCGTTGTTGCGGGCATGGCGCTGATGACGGCCCAGGCCTGGGCCGATCTGCCTCACAGCTCGATTCTGAGCCGTTACGGGGTCAGCACCGATGAGTTGCCGGCACCGGCCGAGACCGAGCCCGCCGAACCCGTCGAAGAGAAAAGCCGTTTTCAGCTCCAGCCGGAGCAGCCTTTGGTGACCGTGCGCCTGGGGGACGGCAAGCCGCCGCAAGAGCCCACCGGCAACCTCAGCATCGACAACATGGCCCGTCAGGACCTCGAACGCTGCCAGCGCATGCAGGCCGAAGTGGCCCGGCGCGGCGGTCAATACATCCGTTGCGACAACAGCCTTCCGGGGATGGCGCCGCCGTCGCCGTATTGAGGGCAATGCCCGGGAGCTGCCGCCCGGCAGCTCCTTGCGGGCCGGTCAGTCCTGCTTGCGCACGGTGGCCACTTCATCGCCGCGCACTTTGATCTTGGCGCCGGAAATGTCCTCGAACTCATAGAAACCGTCCTTGGTCTTGGTCTCCGGCATGTCCTTGGTCAGGTACTGGGTGCCGTTCTGCAGCGTCACCACGGTCGGGGTCGAGCAGCCGGCCAGCGCCAGCAGGGCCGCCGCCAGTGAGGCGCCCAGCAGTTTGGTTTTGATTCCCATCGTTTCATGTCCTCGATTCATTCGGTCCGGCCGTTGTCGGCCTTCTAACGCGGTTGGTGCCATAAGGCTCGGAAAAGTTCGATGGACTGGCGAAAAAAACCGTCGGCGCAGGCCATTGATCCTTTTTCGTTTGCGCCAGGCTTGCCCGAGCTGGTATCTGTACGCATAACCAGTATCCGTACGCGACGACCCGACATCACCGTGACAGCCAATCCCCTCGACGATCCGTTCTATTACCTTAACAATTTTCGGCAAGTGCTTGATTGGCTTGAGCTTCGTTATGCCGATGTGATGGACGAGGCGGAACACGCGTTCATCCACGGCTTCAAGGCGCTGCCCCAGGCCTCCCAGGGCCTGCTGGTGCGGCTGGTCATGCGCAAGGGCGTGCATTTCCGGGCGGGCAAGCTCGGCTACGCGGAGATCGGCGACATCGGCGAGGCGTCCCTGGCGCTGCTGGAGCGGGGCTGGCTCGACGAATGCGCACCGCTGTCGATGGCCGAGCTGTTCGACGTGCTGCTCAAGGATGAGATCCTGCAGGCCTTCGGCCCGTACATCGACCGGCCCAAAGGCAAGAAGGCCGAGTGGCTGGCGTCGTTGGACGAACGCTTCCCCGAAGCGCGCCCGCTGCGCGGCTGGTGCCCCGAGCTGGACGAGCGCCTGTTCAGCCTGACGGTGATGGGGCTGTGCGACCGCCTGCGCCTGATGTTCTTCGGCAACCTGCATCAGGACTGGTCGGAGTTCGTGCTCGCCGACCTTGGCATCTACGCCTACGAAAAGGTCGAACTCAGCGCCGACTCCCGCAGCCTGCGCAGCCGGGCCGACGTCGATGCCTGCCTGTTCCTGCATGACTGCCAGCAGCGTTTCGAGCGCGGCGAGCCGCTGCAAGCGATCGTCGGGCAACTCGCCGCGCTGGCGTTCGACAACCCGTGGCTGCAGCGCCGACGCGGCAAGCTGCTGTTCCAGATCGCCCAGTATTGCGAACGCCTCGGCGAGTTCGCCCAGGCATTGGGCATCTACCGCGACTGCGCGTACCCCGGTGCGCGGCTGCGGATGATCCGGGTGCTGGAGCGCTGCGGGGAATACGGCCTGGCGCTGGAGGCGGGCGACCTCGCCGAGCAGTCGCCGGAAAGCGCGGCCGAAGCGCAGGGCCTGCAACGGGTGCTGCCGAGGCTACGGCGCAAGCTCGGCGGCCCGCCGGTCAAGCGTGCGGCGGCCAGGCCTGTGGAGCGTCTGGACCTGCACCTGCCGCGCCTGGATCCGGCGCTGTCGGTCGAGCAGTGCGTCCAGTTGCACCTGCATGAAGACGACGGCCCGGTGCACTACGTGGAAAACAGCCTGATCAATTCGCTGTTCGGCCTGCTGTGCTGGCCGGCGATCTTCGCGCCGCTGCCGGGGGCGTTCTTCCACCCGTTCCAGCGCGGCCCGGCGGACCTGCACCATGAGGATTTCCAGCCGCGCCGCGCCGAGCTGTTCCGGGCCTGCCTGGCCGAACTCGACGACGGCCGCTACATCGACACGATCCGCACTCGCTTCGTCGCCAAGTGGGGCCTCCAATCGCCGTTCGTGTTCTGGGGGGCATTGACCGAAGCGCTGCTGGAGCAGGCGTTGGCCTGCCTGCCCGCCGAACACCTGCGGCACTGGTTCGACCGCCTGCTGCTGGACATCAAGGCCAACCGCGCCGGCATGCCCGACCTGATCCAGTTCTGGCCCGGGCAACGGGCCTACCGGATGATCGAGGTCAAAGGCCCCGGCGACCGCCTGCAAGACAACCAATTGCGCTGGCTGGAGTTCTGCGACCTGCACCGCATGCCCGTGGCGGTCTGCTATGTCCAGTGGCAGGAGCCGGACCTGTGAGCTACAGCATCGCGGTGCGGGCGCTGTGCGAGTTCACCGCCAAGTGCGGCGACCTCGACCTGCGTTTCACACCGTCGCCGACGGCGCTGGAGGGCATCGCCGGCCACCGCACCGTCGCATCCCGCCGCAACGACAACTATCAGAGCGAAGTGGCGCTGGAAGGCGAATTCCGCCACCTGAAGGTCAAGGGCAGGGCGGACGGCTACGACCCGGCGCAGAACTGCCTCGAAGAGGTCAAGACCTTCCGGGGCGACCTGGCCACGCAACCGCCCAACCATCGCCAACTGCACTGGGCCCAAGCCAAGGTCTACGGCTGGCTCATGTGCCGCAGGCTCGGGCTCTCGCGGATCAACGTGGCGCTGGTGTACTTCGACATCGTCAGCGAGAAGGAAACCTGCCTGGTCGAGGCCTGCAGCGCCGACGACCTGCAACGTTTCTTCGAGCAGCAATGCGGATTGTTCCTGCAGTGGGCCGAACAGGAACTGGCCCACCGCCAGGCCCGCGACCTCGGCGCGCAACAACTGGGGTTTCCCCACACAGGCTTCCGGCCCGGGCAGCGGCACCTGGCCGAGTCGGTGTTCAAGGCCGTCAGCACCGGCCGCTGCCTGATGGCCCAGGCGCCCACCGGCATCGGCAAGACCCTCGGCACCCTGTTTCCGATGCTCAAGGCGTTGGCGCCGCAGCAACTGGACAAGGTGTATTTCCTCACCGCCAAGACACCGGGACGGCAACTGGCCCTGGACGCCGCGCACGTGCTGTTCGAGCGCAACGAAGCCTTGCCGTTGCGGGTGCTGGAAATGGTCGCCCGGGACAAGGCCTGCGAGCATCCGGACAAGGCCTGCCACGGCGAATCCTGCCCCTTGGCCCGGGGCTTCTACGACCGTTTGCCGGCCGCGCGGCAGGCGGCCAGCCAAGTGCGCCTGCTGGATCAGGCGGCGATCCGCGAGATCGCCCGGCAACATGCGGTCTGTCCGTATTACCTGAGCCAGGAAATGGCCCGCTGGGCTGACGTGGTCGTTGCGGACTACAACTATTACTTCGATTTCAGTGCGCTGCTGTTCGGCCTGGCCCAGTTCAATCAGTGGAAGGTCGCCGTACTGGTGGATGAGGCGCACAACCTGGTCGAGCGCGGGCGGCAGATGTACAGCGCGAGCCTCGACCAGGCGACCCTGGACAGCGTGCGCAAGGCTGCGCCCGAGGCCCTGAAAAAGCCGCTGCAGCGGGTCAACCGCGAGTGGAACGCCCTGCACAGCGACCAGACGGCGCCGTACCAGGCCTACGACAAGGTGGGGGAGAAACTGCTTCAGGCCGTTTCCCTGTGCTGCGCGAGCATCGGCGACTACCTCAACGATCACCCGCAGGGGCTCGACAGCGGCCTGCAGAACTTCTACTTCGAGATGCTCCAGTTCGGCCGGGTGGCGGAACTGTTCGACGCGCACTACCTGTTCGACATCAGCAAACGCGACCTCGACCGCAAGCGCCCGCGCTCACAGCTGTGCCTGCGCAATGTGGTGCCTGCGGCGTTCATCGGCCCGCGCCTCGGCGCCGCCCGCAGCGTCGTGCTGTTTTCCGCGACGCTCGCCCCGCGCCGGTTCTACGCCGATCTGCTCGGCACGCCGGCCGACACGGTGTCGATCGACGTCGAATCGCCGTTCTGCGCCGAGCAGTTGCAGGTGCGGATCGAAAGCCGGATCTCAACGCGGTTCAACCATCGTCAGGCGTCGCTGGCGCCGATCACCGAATTGATCGCCCGCCAGTTCGGCGAGCGTCCGGGCAATTACCTGGCGTTCTTCAGCAGTTTCGATTACCTGCAGCAGGTGGCGCAGCTGTTGGCCGAGCGGCATCCGCACATTGCGCAATGGCAGCAGTCGCGGGGCATGACCGAAGAGCGGCGCCAGGCGTTTCTCGACCGTTTCACGGCTGACGGCCAAGGCGTCGGGTTCGCCGTGCTGGGCGGCGCGTTCGGCGAAGGCATCGATTTGCCCGGTGCGCGTTTGATCGGCGCCTTCATCGCCACCCTGGGCCTGCCGCAGCTCAACCCGGTGAACGAGCAGATGAAGCGGCGCATGGCGGCGGTGTTCGGCGCCGGCCATGACTACGTTTACCTGTTTCCCGGTGTGCAGAAGGTGGTGCAGGCCGCCGGGCGGGTGATCCGCACCCAGGAGGACCGCGGCGTGGTGACGCTGATCGACGATCGGTTCGCCGAAGCCCGGATCCGGCAATTGCTGCCGCAGTGGTGGGCGCTCGACGCCTCTGAGGAGGCGTCTGCAAAAGCCCTTGTGCCTGTAGGTCGTTGACCCTCTCACTCGTGTGTTATGGAACTGGGCTTGTAGGATTTTTCATTAATAAAATCAAAGAGATATCCGGTAAATCTTTCTGCTTTGAAAATGTCGCAGACATCAGGCCTTATCGGTGCCGTCACTCACGACAGAACCTTGATAAGGAAATCAATGACATGTCCGAACTTGCGACCTATGCCTACACCCCTGCCGACGTGAACGCTGCGTATACCGACATCCGCGAAGCGTTGTTCACCGGCAAAGAGGCCAGCGAAGTCCCGCAGTTGCTGATCACCGCCGGACTGCAAGGCTCCGGCAAGACCTACTTGCTGGAAAAGACGCTGCTGCCGTCGGGGCAGTACGCGAACTACATCCGGCTGTACTCGCCGGACTTTCGAAAGAAGCATCCGCAATACGACACCATGCTGCGCAAGGGCGTGCTGCACGCGTACGAACACACGGAGTCGTTCGTGCGCGAAGTCTGCGCGAAACTGTTCGAAGAGGCCTTCACCGGCCGGTATTCCATGATCGTGGAGTGCGCCTTCGACGACATCGATTTTGCGAATCTGCCGGCCTTCGCTGCAGGCGCCGGCTACCGGATCGAAGCGCACATCGTCGCCTGCAGCCTGCCGTTCGCGTTCATCTCGGGGGTCAAGCGGGCCTTCAGAAGCCTTGAAAAGCAGGAGCTGGAGCGGTTCGTGCGGCCGTCGGACCTGCGTTCGAGCCTGGGCAATTCCCACGCGGTGCTCTTTGCCCTGGAAAGCGCGGCCAAAACGGTCGACGGATCGCAGATCCACCTGTACGAACGGGGCCTGGGCGCCCTCAATGACCGTGTGCTGCGCCGGCAAAGCACCTACAGCCTGGATGAGTCGAAAAAACTCACGGTGACCTCGATGCTCGAACCCTACCGCTACAGCGACTACGAGCAGGTCAGCGGCAATACGGTCAACACGACGGCTGAACGCGACGAAATGATCAGGGAATGCCACCTGGCCCTGAGCAAGACGGCCGCGCATGTGGATCAGGTTCCGATGTTTGTCTACAACGCACTTCACGCCCGAATCGTGAAGCACGTCTACCGTTGACCGCATTCGGGGGCGTCGATCTGCACGGGCCGCTTCTCAATCCCGTGGTTTGACGCATACTCCTGAGAGTCATGACGGGTGTGTGAGCCGATGAGCGAAAATTTCAGCAAGAATTCGATCAGTGAAGAAACGCGTTTTCGCCTGTTGATCGATGCGGTGGTCGACTACGCGATCTACATGATCGACCCACATGGCGTCATCACCAGCTGGAACTCCGGGGCCAAGCGCTTCAAAGGGTACGAGAAGGCGGAGATCCTCGGTGAGCACTTCTCGCGGTTCTACACCGAGCGCGACCGCGCCGCCGGCTTGCCGCAGCGCGCACTCGACACCGCCATCCGTGAGGGGCGGTTCGAGGGCGAAGGGTGGCGCGTGCGCAAGGACGGCACGCAGTTCTGGTGCCATGTGGTGATCGATCCGATCTTCAGCCCCGGCGGGCAACTGCTCGGGTTCGCCAAGATCACCCGCGACCTGACCGACCGCAAGAAGGCCCAGGAGGCCCTGGAGAAAACCCGCGAAGCGCTGTTCCAGGCGCAGAAGATGCAAGCCATCGGCCAGCTCACCGGCGGCATCGCCCACGATTTCAACAACCTGTTGACGGTGATCCTCGGCAACCTGGAGATCGTGCGAAAACGGGTGGGGGACGACCCGAAGGTCAGCCGCCTGCTGGAGAACGCCACCGAGGGCGTGCTGCGCGGCGTATCCCTGACCCAACGCATGCTGGCGTTCGCTCGCCGCCAGGAACTCAAGACTGAACCGGTGGACGTGGCCGCGCTGATCCAGGGCATCACCGGCCTGCTGCGCAGTTCCCTGGGGCCGGGGATCCGGATCGAGACCCGCTTTGCGCAGGGGCTCGATCCGGTGATGGCCGACGTCAACCAGCTGGAGCTGGCGGTGCTGAACCTGGCGACCAACGCCCGGGACGCGATGCCGGAGGGCGGCAGCGTGATCATCAGCACGCGGCCGGAGGTCGTGCTGGAGCATGCCCAAGCCCCGGTGATGGCCGGGCGGTATGTGTGCCTGAGCTTCGCCGACAGCGGCGAAGGCATGGACGATGCGACGCTGGCGTCGGCAAAGGATCCGTTCTTCACCACCAAAGGGCTCGGCAAAGGGACGGGGCTGGGGTTGTCGATGGTGCACGGGCTCGTCGAGCAACTGGGCGGGCGGTTCGTGCTCAAGAGCGAAAAGGGGCAGGGCACCACCGCCGAGCTCTGGTTGCCGGTGGCCGACGACGCAGTGGCTGGCAAGCCGCTGGCCTGCGCCGAGGATTCGCCGGTGGTCACGCGGCTGCGCGTGCTGGTGGTGGACGACGACAGCCTGGTGCTCACCAGCACGACGCTGCTGCTGGAGGACCTGGGCCACCGGGTGATCGGCGTGACGTCCGGAGCCCAAGCGCTGGCGCTGTTCGATCAGGGGGAAGTCATCGACCTGATGATCACCGACATGGCCATGCCGAACATGACCGGCGCCCAGCTGGCCCATGCGGTGCGGGTGCTCAAGCCCGACCTGCCGATCGTCCTCGCCACCGGCTATGCCGAGCGCCTGGAAGGGTTTGCGGCGCAATTGCCGCGGCTGTCGAAACCCTTCACCCAGGTCAACCTGCTGGAGATCATCGCCCGGTCGATGAAGTAGGGCGCTTGCGCCGCTCATAGCGGGCCAGCAGCGGCTGGGTGCTGACGCCGTGCAACAGGATGCTCAGCGCCACGACCGACAGAGTCAGGTCGGTGCACAGGGCCGTCAGCGCGTCGTTCAACCCGTGGTTCTGGGCATAGAACAGGTAGAACAGGCTGCCGATGCCGCGGATGCCGAACCAGCCGATCAGCAGGCGCTGATGTCCCGTCAACAGTGCCCCCCACGGCAGGAGCGCCACACAGGCCGGTCGGATCAGGCCGAACAGCACGCCACCGACCACCAGCGCGCGCCAGTCCCAATGGGGCATGAGCACCACCCCGAGCAGGGTGAGCAGGAACACTTCCAGCGCCCGTTCCACCAGGCTGCCGAAGGCCAGCATGTCGCCCATCATGATGCCGGCGGCCACCTGGCTGTCCTCCAGGCGCTCGGTGTCGCCGTGCACCGCGTGCTGCGGTTCGACGTTCTGATGGCCCACCACCGGTTGCACCAGGTGTTCGGCCGGTGGCTGTTCCGCCCCGGTGGATCGTACCTCTACCTGGCGCAGGCCCAGGCCTGCGGCGAACACAGAGAGAAAACCGTAGCCGCCCAAGGATTCGGCCACCACATAGGCGAGGGCGATCAGCGCCAGGGCCAGGTAATCGTTGGGGCTGACGGTGCTGTCGTCGTGGCGCAGGCGCAGCGACAAGGTGATCCGGCCGATGCCGCGTCCCAGCCAATAGCCGCTGAGCAGGCCGGCGGGCACGGCCCACAGCAGGCTGCGCAAGGCCCAGTCGGCCCACCTGTCCGACAGGTCACCTGCCGGCAGCAGCAACAAGCCCAGCAGCACGAACGGAAAGGCGATGCCGTCGTTGAGCCCGGCCTCGCCCGACAGGCCGAAGCGCACGCTGTCGACGTCGCGGGCGTCGTTGACCTGAACCAGCGCGGCGAGCACCGGGTCGGTCGGCGCCAGGATCGCGCCGACCAGCAGCGCAGGGCCCCAGCCCAGCCCCAGGCCGTAATGCAGCAGCAGGCAGACGCCGAGGATGGTCAGCACCATCACAGGTCCAGCCAGTCCGGCGGCGATCCGCCAGTTCCGGTCACGCAAGGGCAGGCGCAGTTTCAGCCCGCAGATGAACAGCGAGAACAGCACGGCGACTTCGGTCAGATGTTCCATCCACAGAGAGGCGCCGTCCAGCGAAAGCTTCAGCAGGCCCAGCCCGGCGGGGCCGATGGCGATGCCCAGCAACAGACAAACCGCCGACGTCGTCACCGGCAGCCAGCGCAGGTATGAAGACGTCAGGGCGAGGGCCAGCAGCACGGCGCCGAGCACCGCGACCCAATCGATGAAACTCACGGCGAGCGGCCGGCGCCCCGACCGCGCCTAGCCGAGCGGCGCGCGCAGGTACTCCGGCGTCAGCACGTTGAACCACAGCAGGATCATCGACACCAGAATGGTCACCAAAACCAGCAGGCCGACGCCCCAGACGCTGGCCGCATAGAGCAGGCCTTGTTCCTTGCGTTCATGCATGAAGGTCGGCAGACCGACGAACAGCAAGAATGTGGAGTACACCGAAGCCGCGCCCAACACCAGAATGGCGAGCCAGCGACTGGGGTACAGGCCGGCGATCCCGGCGATGAAAAACGGCGTGACGGTGTAGGCGGCGAAGCCGATGCACTGGTTGAGCGTCGGCCGCGCGTCGAACGTGCGCGACATCCAGCGGATGAAACCGCCCATGATCGCCACACCGGCGATGGTGGTGAGGTACAGCAGAAGGCTCAATTGCAAGGCGCTGGCGTTGCTGAGCCAGACCGTTTCCCCAGCCGCCAGGCTCCAGCCGACCGAGGTGGTGCCGATGAACAGGCAGACGGCGGGTATCAGGGCGAGCAACAGCAGGTGGGCGAGGTAATGCCGGGGATGGGCCTCTTCTTCGCGGCGGATGTCGCTCCAGGCGAAGTTGGGCTGGGTGAAGAGCTTGATGATGGGCGCGGACATGACGACCTCCGATCTTTCACGGCCCGGGCAGGGCTATAAAAGTATTGAGAGGCGCCTGGTGCGGCGGTTCAGTTTTTTCGACGGCGGACGCCCCGTCAGGGACGGGGCGCCGTGTCGTCAAGGCTGCGCGGGCTTACAGGCCCAGCTCCGAGAGGCCCGGATGGTCATCCGGACGCCGGCCCAGCGGCCAGTGGAACTTGCGTTCGCTTTCCTTGATCGGCATGTCGTTGATGCAGGCGTAGCGGTTGAACATCAGGCCGTTCTCATCGAACTCCCAGTTCTCGTTGCCGTAAGAACGGAACCAGTTGCCCGAGTCGTCGTGCCATTCGTAGGCGTAACGCACGGCGATGCGGGTATCGGAGAACGCCCACAGCTCCTTGATCAGACGGTAGTCCAGCTCCTTGGCCCACTTGCGGGTCAGGAACGCCTTGGCTTCGGCGCGGTTGTGGGCGAATTCGGCGCGGTTGCGCCATTGGGTGTCCAGGGTGTAGGCCAGCGACACGCGTTCCGGGTCGCGGGAGTTCCAGCCATCCTCGGCCAGGCGAACTTTCTCGATGGCCGATTCACGGTTGAACGGCGGCAATGGCGGACGAACTTCGGCTGCAGTAGACATATTTATCTCCCGATCAATTAACAGTTAAACAACTTGTCGGCTTGTTTCGGCGTTACAGGTCCAATAACTTTCGCGCCATGCATTGCGCATTATCGGCGGCACTGTGATCACCCATCACAAGCGCTACGGTAATGGCGCCGTCGATCAGGATCAGCAACTGTCTGGCCAGCTGTTGCGGATCCTCGGCGCCATGTTCGGTGCACAGCTCGAACAGGTAGTCGAGCAGTTTCTGTTTGTGGTCTTTGGCGACCTGGCGCACCGGATCCTCGGGGTCGCCGGTCTCGCCGCTGGTGTTGATGAAGGCGCAGCCCCGGAAGCCTTCGGAGGCGAACCAGCCCTTGAGCACGGTGAACAGGTTGAGCAGGCGGTCGGCCGGGGTTTCGGCCTGATCCACCGCGGTCCTGTACCAGTGCATCCAACGCACGTCGCGGCGTTGCAGGGCGGCGACGGTGAGCTCCTCCTTGTTGGCGAAGTAGCGGTAGATACTTTTTCTGGAGACACCGGCGGTCTTCACCAGGAGATCCATGCCGGTGGCGGCGATGCCACTTTTGTAGATCAACTTTTCGGTGACATCCAGGATGATGTCGCGGGTCGTGTCGTTGCTATTGATTTCGTTCATGCGGCAAACAGTAGAACGATCGTTCTCCTTGGTCAAGAAGATATTTTGTGAATCTTCTCGATCGTTTTGGCGGATCGTCCCGGGCGCAGGGGTGGGGTTCTTGTTCTGTGGCGCTTTCATTGACGCCATCGCCCGCAGGCTGGCTCCCACAGGAGGTCTTTACAGACACTCACAAGACCGGGCCGAATCGATGGTGTAAGCTCTCGGGTTCTTCGGATTCGACCCATAGCGAGCCCTATGCCGTTGCTTTTCAAACGCTCCCTGCTGCCCAAGTTGCGCAGCTTTCCGCTGACCGCCGAGGCCGTGACCGTGCTGTCCGGCGCTGCCGAGTTCCGCCGTTGCCTGCTGGAGAAGATCGCCCAGGCGACCCAACGCATCTACATCGTTGCGCTCTATCTGCAGCACGATGAGGCCGGCCAGGAAATCCTCGATGCCTTGCATGCCGCCAAGCTCAAGCGCCCCGAGCTTGAGATCGCCGTGGTGGTCGACTGGCTGCGCGCCCAGCGCGGGCTGATCGGCGCCGGCAAGCAGCCGGGCAACGCGGCGTGGTATCAGGAGATGACCCGCACCCACCAGAGCACGGTGCCGATCTACGGCGTGCCGGTGCAGACCCGCGAGCTGTTCGGCGTGCTGCACCTCAAAGGCTTCGTGATCGACGACTGCGTGGTGTACAGCGGCGCGAGCCTGAACAACGTCTATCTGCACAAGTTCGACAAGTACCGCTTCGACCGCTATCACCTGCTGCACAGCCGCGAACTGGCGGATTCGATGCACCATCTGGTCAAGCATGGCCTGATCGAGTCGAAGGCCGTGCACCGCCTGGATCTGCCGAAACTGCCGACCACCCGCAGCCTGCGCAACGACATCGGCGACCTGCGCAGCCGCCTCAAGCACGCGGCCTACGACACCACGGCCGGCAGCACCGAGCGCAACGGACTGTCGGTCAGCCCGGTGCTTGGGGTGGGCAAGAACAATCCGCTGAACCGGGTGATCCTGGAGCTGATCGCCAGCGCCCAGCGGCAGCTGACCATCTGCACGCCGTACTTCAACCTGCCGCTGGGGGTGGTCCGCGAGATCAACCGGGCGCTGGCCCGTGGGGTGAAGATCGACATCGTGGTGGGCGACAAGACCGCCAACGACTTCTACATCCCGCCGAGCGAGCCGTTCAAGGTGATCGCGGCGCTGCCGTACCTGTACGAGATCAGCCTGCGGCGGTTCGCCAAGCGCCATCAGCGCTCGATCGACAGCGGCCAGCTGAACCTGCACCTGTGGCGCGAGGGCGACAACAGCTATCACCTCAAGGGCATGTGGATCGACGAGCGCCGCACCTTGCTGACCGGCAACAACCTCAACCCGCGGGCGTTCCGTCTTGACCTGGAAAACGCGCTGCTGATCGACGATCCGAAGGGGGAGTGGCTGCAGCCGCGGCAGCAGGAACTGGACAACATCATGCGCCACACCACGCGGATCGCGCATTTCCAGAGCCTGGAAGCGTTGCCGGACTACCCGGCCGGGGTGGCCAAGTTCCTCAAGCGTGTGAGCCGGGTGAGGGTGGAGCGCCTGCTGTACCGCATTCTGTAGCGCTCTACAAAGGCCTGTTCACCCCAGCCTTTTGTGGGGAGGCTTGCGGCCTGCGGGGATGCTTTGTGGGAGCCAGCAGGCTGGCTCCCACAGGGATCTGTGTGCGACGCAGATCCAATGCGGGAGCGGGCTTGCCCGCGATAGGGCCCTTCAGAACACGACAGAAAATCAGTTCAGCCCCAGCTTCCCACGCAACGTGGAAAGGTCTTCCGCCAAGGTATTGACCGGCCCCACCAACGCCTTGCGGTCGTTCTCCTTCACCTTGTCATACGTCTCGAACCCACCGTCCTGGGTGCGGTACTTGGCCAGGATCTTGTCCACGGTGGCGAAGTTCTTGTCGACCTTGGCCACGAACGCCTTGTCCTGTTTCTCGATCTGCGGGCGGAACAGGTCGACGATCTTCTTCGCGCCGTCGATGTTGCCCTGGAAGTCGTACAGGTCGGTGTGGCTGTAGCGGTCCTCCTCACCGGAAATCTTGGTCGCCGCCACTTCCTCCAGCAGCGCCGCCGCGCCGCCCACCACTTTCTCCGGCGGGAAGGTCAGGCCGGCGACACGGGCCTGCAGGTCCTTGACGTCCTTATTCAAGCCGTCCGCCAGGGCATCCAGGCCGTCGGTGCTCTTCTCGGAGAACAGCGAATACTCGATGCGGTGGAACCCGGTGAAGTCTTCGGCCTTCACGCCTTTCTCGTGGTCGTCCACCCGAGAATCGATGGAGGCGTCGAGGTCGCTGAACAGCTCGGCGATCGGCTCGATGGACTCGTAGAACACCCGGGTCGGCGCATAAAGCTTCTGCGCGGTGGCCAAGTCGCCTTTCTTCACGGCGTCGGTGAACTGCTGGGTGTGGCTGGCCAGTTCATCCAGTTGCTCGGTGACGTAGATCTTGTAGTCCGACACCGGCCCCACCAGGTCCAGCGGCGCGGTGGCGGCGAAGGCCGGAAGCGGGGTGTTGAGCAGACCTAAGGTCAGCAGCAACGCGAGAGGCGTTTTCTTCATGAGGTGGCGGCTCCTGGGCTTATGCAGTTGTTTTGGGTTGGGTAGCGTTGAGCAGCGAGCGACCGATGAAGTCCTTGTCGCCCGTGACACCTGGCAGGGTGAAGAAGTAACCGCCGCCGATCGGCTTGAGGTATTCCTCCAGCGGTTCGCCGTTGAGGCGGGTCTGTACGGTGATGAAGCCTTTTTCCAGGTCGGCCTGGTAACAGATGAACAGCAGGCCCATGTCGAGCTGGCCGTTCTTGTTCACGCCGTTGGAATAGTTGAACGGCCGGCGCAGGATCAGGTTGGCCTGGGTGGCGGCGGTGCGCGGGTTGGCCAGGCGGATGTGGGCGTCGAGCTTGGTCAGCTTGCCGTGGGGATCCTGGCCGTAGTCCGGCACTTCGGTCTCGTGATGGGCGCCTATCGGGGCGCCGGTGGTCTTCACCCGGCCGATGATGCTTTCCTGTTCCTGCAGCGGCGTGCGGTCCCAGCGCTCGACGAAGTTGCGGATGATCCGCACCGCCTGATAGCTGCCGTGGGCGGCCCAGGCCGGTTCGTCGCTGCCCGGCTGCACCCAGACGATGCGGTCCATGACGCTGGCGTCGGTGGAGTCCGGGTTGGCCGAGCCGTCGCGAAAGCCCAGGAAGTTACGGGCCGACTGCGCAGGCGTACCGGGTTTCGCCGGGGCCTGGGGCGGCACGCTGCCTTCTTGCTTCCAGCGCACCAGCAGCAGGTCCGGCAGGTTCTTCACGATGTCGCGCAGGGCGTGGATGTTGGTGTCGGCGGTGTTGGAGCAGAACTGCAGGCTGAGGTCGCCGTGGCAGCAGTCGGCTTCGAGGGCGTCGTTGGGGAAACCGACCATGCGTATCAGCCGCTTGGGCTTGGCGCCGGCCAGGCCGAAGCGCTCGTCGAACAGCGATTCGCCCACCGAGACGGTGATGGTCAGGTTGTCCGGCGTCACCACCGGCCCCAGGATGCCGGAATCCAGCGGCGGCAGCTTCGGGTCGACCTGGGCCACCGGGCCGCCCTTCATCAGGAATGCGATGCGCTCGTTGAGGGTGCGGAACAGGCGCTCCAAGTCGTCACGGTCGGTGGCCAGCACGTCGAAGGCCACCAGCATGCCGGCCACCGGGCGCGGAGTGACGATGCCGGTCTGGTGCACGCCATGGAAGTCGTGGCGGTCCTGGGTCTTGTCGCTGCTGGGCGCTTCGGTCACTTGCGCAGGTTCGGCCGCTGCGGCCATCGCCGGGCAGCTCAGGGTGGAGCCTGCCAGCGCAACGCCGGCGGCGCCCATGCCCATCAGGAGGCGGCGGCGTTGCAGGTTGAAGTCTTCTGTATCGTTCATCGCGGGTCGTCTTCTGCTTACAGGCCGGAGAGGCCGAGGGCGGGGTCAATGGCGTCGAGGGTGTCGGCCAGGGTCTTGGCCTTGTCGGCGAGCTGCTTGCGCTTTTCGCCGCTGACGGTGTCGTAGCGCACGTAGGCGCCATCGGCCTTCAGGCCGTTGAGTTCGGCGTCGACGTCGGCGAGTGCCTGGTCAATCTTGGGCACCAGGTCGGCGGCGGATTTGGCCAGCATCGGGCGCAGCAGGTCGATGACCTTGCGGGCGGTCTCGACGTTGGCCGCAAACCCGTTGAGGTCGCTGTGGCTGTAGCGTTCCTCTTCGCCGCTGGCCATGCGCACGTCGGCCAGGGTGTTGAGGTTGCGCACCACGATTTCCACCAGTTGCTCCGGTGGCAGCGACTGGGCCAGCAACTGCAGCTTGAGCGTGGTCACGTCGTCCAGCAGCCGTTTGGCCACCGGGGCCAGGCCGTCGAGCTTGCGCTGCTGGAAGAGCCCGTATTCCAGGCGATGGAACCCGGTGAACCCCGGATCCTGTTCGCGTTGCTCGAAATAGTCGGCGCGGGCGTTGATGGCGTTGTCCAGCTCGCCCAGGCGCTGGGCGGCCGGGGCCAGACGCTGATAGGCGGCACGGGCCGGCACGTACAGCGCCTGGGCCTGGGCCAGGTCGCCGCTGTCGATGGCCTGGTTCAGTGCCTTGACGGCCTTGATCAACGCACTGCTGTGCATGGCCACGTACACACGGAACTCCGACAGCGGCCCGACGAACGCGACCATCGACGGCTTGGCCTTGGCGGCGGCCTCGGAAGCGGCGGTGGGCGTCACGTTCAGCGTTCCGCGCGGGTTGCTGAGCAGGCCGCAGGTGATGGTGTAGGTGCCGGGCGCAAGGTTGGCGTTGATCACCTGACTCAGGCCCGGCGCGATGTTTTCCCGTTCCTCGATCACCAGCACGCCGCTGAGGATTTCCCATTCCACCGCCCGGTCGGAGCGGTTGACGATGCGGAAACTGGAGTGGCCGGCCGGCACGGTCAGTTCATTCGGCTCGCAGCTGCGCGGATGGATGTTGACCACCACTTCGTCGTGGTTGAGTTGACGCTTGGCCGCCGCCAGTTTCGAGGCGTAGTAGAACAGGCCGCCGGCGGCGATCATCACGATCACCGAGCCGGCCACCGCCCAGCGCAGGGCGCGGGGAGGGGAGGCCTGAAGAGAGGATGGCTTTGACATGAAGGCCCTTACTGGCTGGAAACGGAAGGAGATTTGTCGGCGGACTGGGGGCCGACGGCCGCCGCCGGATAGAAGAACACCGCCAGCGCCACCGCCAGATAGATCACGTAGGCACCCAAGGTGCTGACGGTCGGCGCGTCCTGATAGCCGAACATGCCGGCCAGCACCGAACCCACGGGGCCGTCCATCGGCAATGTCTCGCTGACGTCGAACAGTACGGTCTGCAAGTGGTTCCACAGCCCGGCCTCATGCAGGGCCTGCACGGAATTGGCGAGGATCCCGGCAGCGACCACGAGGATGAACAGCCCGGTCCAGCGGAAGAACGCCGAAAGGTTCAGGCGCATGCTGCCGGTGTAGATCAGGAAGCCGACGATGACCGCCAGGACCAGGCCGAGCAGGGCGCCGATCGGCGCGGCCGGGCCTTCGCTCTGCTGGAACACCGCCAACAGGAAGAACACGGTTTCCAGGCCTTCCCGGGCGACGGCGAAGAACACCATGGCGATCAGCGCGATGACCTGGTGCTTGGAGGTGGTCAGGGCCTGGTCGAGGGACGCCTGCAAGGAGTGCTTGATCGAGCGCGCCACCTTGCGCATCCAGAACACCATGGAGCTGAGGATGCCCACGGCCACCAGGCCGACCACGCCTTCGAACAGTTCCTGCTGCTTCTGCGGAAACTCGGCGCTGACCAGCTCCAGGCCGCCACCCACCAGCAAGGCCAGGGCCGCCGCGAGAAACACGCCGATCCACACCGCCGGCATCCAGTGCCCGCGGCCGGTCTGTTGCAGGTAACTGGCGATGATGCCGACGATCAGCGCGGCTTCAATGCCCTCGCGCAACATGATCAAAAAAGGGACGAGCATTCGGTGTCCATGGGGTCGGGAAATGTAGTTACAAGTTGTAACATAATGAAATTCATTCTCACATGGCATCCGTTGACATTTACCTGAACCTTAGCTGAACAACCTGTTTTTGCATGGCCGAAACAGCGGTGGCCGTAGAAGGAGATCCTTGTGGGAGCCAGCCTGCTGGCGATGACATCAGCGAAGGCGCTATAGGGCTGCTGCTCACCAGGAAATGTGCCGGCCTTGAGCCGCTGCGTTAAGATGCCGGCACTCGAACAACCACGGATCAGCCGCGCTCCATGTCGGAAAAAGACACCATCGCCATTCAGCTCGTGCGCGAGGCGCTGCTGCAAAGCTGCGCACCGGGCCAGGCCACGGAAGAAGTGCTGAACAAGGTCGGGATCGCCCCGGCGCTGCTGCAGACCGACCACAGCCGGGTGCCGGCCTCGCAGTACGCCAGGCTTTGGCGGCTGCTGGCCCGGCGCGGCGATGACGAGTTCTTCGGCATGGATCCGCGCCGGCTCAAGTCCGGCAGCTTGGCGTTCCTCTGTCGCACTGCGATGGCGCAACCCAACCTTGCCTTGGGATTGGCCAGCGGGCTGAGTTTCCTGTCGCTGATGCTGGACAAACTGCCGGCGCAACTGGTGCATCAGCAGAGCCTGGCGGAGATCGTTCTGCTGGAGGAGGACCCCGAGCCGCGCCGGGCGTTCACCTATTTCACCTACTGGATGATCGTCCACGGCGTGGCCTGCTGGCTGGCCGGGCGGCGGATCCCGATCCTGTCCATCGAGCTGCGTTGCGCGCAGCCGGACTTCTGCGACGACTACCGGGTGATGTTCTCGCAGAACCTGCGCTTCGACCGACCGCGTACCCGGATGATCTTCGCCGCCGATTGCCTGGACCTGCCGATCAAGCGCAGCGCCGATGAGCTCAAGCGCTTCCTGGCCCATGCCCCGGCCAACATCCTGGTGAAGTACCGCGACCCGCAAAGCCTGGCCAGCCGGATCCGTCACGACCTGCGCCAGTTGCCCGCCGAGCAGTGGCCGGAAACCGAAGCCCTGGCCCAGCAGTTGTGCATGTCGGCCTCGACCCTGCGCCGCCGGCTGGCGGAAGAAGGGCAGACCTGGCAGGGCCTCAAGGACGGCGTGCGCAAGGAACTGGCGATCGCCTGGCTGGCGGAGCCTTCGATCAGTTTCGCCGAAATCGCGGCGCGCCTGGGGTTTGCCGATGCCAGTTCGTTCTACAAGGCGTTTCGCAAGTGGTCGGGGAGCAATCCCGGGCATTACCGCAGCCTGATCCTGAACGAGGCGGTCTGATCTGGATTCTGCGATGAATTGACCGGCCTCATCGCCAGCAGGCCGGCTCCCACAGGGCCTGAGCCTTGGCCAAACCGGTCATCCAACTTGACGCCTTTGACCATTGCCGCGCTCGCTGTGCGGAGCGACTATCCCGGTGTTGTTTACGGTTCCCCAACCTAATAAGAACACAGAGGGATTCTGGCAATGCGCGATTACTTGTCCGCCACCGAACAGTTCAACTATCAGCACACCGTGGACGCCGCCCTCAGCGGCACGCTGGAGGCGCTCAACGCCTGTGTCGAATGCTGTGACCGTCACGCCTTGCCGGGTCGCATCGCGTTGTTCTGGGAAGGCCGCGACGGCGCCAGCGCGACCTACACCTTCAGCGACCTGCAGGATCAGGCCGCGCGCTTCGCCAATTTCCTGCTCGCCCAGGGCGTGCGCAAGGGTGACAAGGTCGCCGGCCTGCTGCCGCGCAACATCGAACTGCTCATCACCGTGTTCGCGACCTGGCGCATCGGTGCGGTGTACCAGCCGCTGTTCACCGCGTTCGGGCCCAAGGCCCTGGAACATCGCCTGAACAGTTCCGGCGCCAAAGTGGTGGTCACCGATGCCGTGAACCGGCCCAAGCTCGCCGAAGTCGACGGTTGCCCGACCGTGGTCACCGTCGGCGGCGCCAAGGGCCAGGGCATCGTGCGGGGCGATTTCAGTTTCTGGGCCGAACTGGCCCACCATTCCAACGTCTGCGAACCGGTGCTGCTCACCGGCGAAGACCCGTTCCTGCTGATGTTCACCTCCGGCACCACCGGCCCGTCCAAGGCGCTGTCGGTGCCGCTCAAGGCCATCGTCGCCTTCCAGAGCTACACCCGCGACGCCGTGGACCTGCGCCCGGAAGACGCGTTCTGGAACGTGGCCGATCCGGGCTGGGCCTACGGCATCTATTTCGGCGTCACCGGGCCGTTGTCGATGGGGCACCCGATCACGTTCTACGACGGCCCGTTCACCCTCGAAAGCACCTGCCGGGTGATCAACAAGCTCGGCATCACCAACCTGACCGGCTCGCCGACCGCGTACCGTCTGCTGATCGCCGGCGGCGACGAGTTCGCCAAGTCGATCAAGGGCAAGCTGCGCATCGTCAGCAGCGCCGGCGAGCCACTGAACCCGGAGGTGATCCGCTGGTTCGCGGACAACCTGGGCGTGGCCATCCACGACCACTACGGCCAGACCGAACTGGGCATGGTGCTGTGCAACCACCATGGCCTGGAGCACCCGATCCACCTGGGCGCCGCCGGTTTCGCCTCGCCGGGCCACCGCATCGTGGTGCTCGACGAGCAAAACACCGAACTGGGCGTCGGCCAGCCCGGCATCCTCGCCATCGACCGCGACCGCTCGCCGATGTGCTGGTTCGCCGGCTACGAAGGTGCGCCGACCAAGGCTTTCGTCGGCCACTACTACCTGAGCGGCGACACTGTGGAGTGGAACCCCGACGGCAGCATCAGCTTCGTCGGCCGCAGCGACGACGTGATCACCACGTCCGGCTACCGGGTCGGCCCGTTCGACGTGGAAAGCGCGCTGATCGAACACCCGGCGGTGATCGAGGCGGCGGTGGTCGGCAAGCCCGACCCTGAGCGCACCGAACTGGTCAAAGCCTTCGTGGTGCTCAACCCGCAGTACCGCGCCGAACCTGCGTTGGCCGAAGAATTGCGCCAACACGTGCGCAAGCGCCTGGCCGCGCACTCGTACCCCCGTGAAATCGAATTCGTCAGCGACTTGCCCAAGACCCCGAGCGGCAAGTTGCAGCGCTTCATCCTGCGCAACCAGGAAATCGCCAAGGCTCAAGAGGCCGCGGCGAAAAACGTTTCAGCTTGAATCCAAGGAAACCGTCATGCAGATCGAGAACAAGGTATTTATCGTCACCGGCGGCGCGTCCGGCCTAGGGGCCGCCACCGCCGAATCGCTGGTCAAGGCCGGCGCCAAGGTGATGCTGGTGGACATGAACGCCGAAGCCGTCGCCGCCCAGGCCCAGCGCCTCGGCGCCCACAGCACGGTGGCGGACATCAGCAACGAGGCCGCCGCCGAAGCCGCCGTGCAGGCGACGCTCAAAGCGTTCGGCAGCCTCAACGGGCTGGTCAACTGCGCCGGCATCGTGCGCGGCGAGAAGATCCTGGGCAAGAACGGCCCGCACGCGCTGGCCAGCTTCAGCCAGGTGATCAACGTCAACCTGATCGGCAGCTTCAACATGCTGCGCCTGGCCGCTGCGGCCATCGCCGAAAGCGAAGCCAACGCCGACGGCGAACGCGGGGTGATCATCAACACCGCGTCGGTCGCCGCGTTCGACGGCCAGATCGGCCAGGCCGCGTACTCGGCCTCCAAAGGAGCGATCGCCAGCCTGACCTTGCCCGCCGCCCGCGAGCTGGCGCGGTTCGGCATCCGTGTGATGACCATCGCCCCGGGCATCTTCGAGACCCCGATGATGGCCGGCATGACCCCCGAGGTGCGCGACTCCCTGGCCGCCGGCGTGCCGTTCCCGCCGCGCCTGGGCAAGCCTGCCGAGTACGCCGCGCTGGTTCGGCATATCATTGAGAACAGCATGCTCAACGGCGAGGTGATCCGTCTCGACGGCGCCTTGCGCATGGCCGCCAAGTAAGGAGGATTTGTCATGACCACCGCCAACGATCCGATCGTCATCGTCAGCGCCGTCCGCACCCCGATGGGCGGCTTCCAGGGCGAACTGAAAAGCCTCACCGCGCCGCAGCTGGGCGCCGCCGCCATCAAGGCCGCCGTCGAACGTGCCGGCATCCGGGCCGATGCCGTCGATGAAGTCCTGTTCGGCTGCGTGCTGCCCGCCGGCCTCGGCCAGGCCCCGGCGCGCCAGGCCGCGCTGGGCGCGGGGCTGAACAAGTCGACCCGCTGCACCACCGTCAACAAGATGTGCGGCTCCGGCATGGAGACCACCATCCTGGCCCACGACATGCTCGTGGCCGGCAGCGCCGACGTGGTCATCGCCGGCGGCATGGAAAGCATGTCCAACGCGCCGTACCTGCTCGACCGCGCCCGCAGCGGCTACCGCATGGGCCATGGCCGGGTGCTGGACTCGATGTTCCTCGACGGCCTCGAAGACGCCTACGACAAGGGCCGCCTGATGGGCACCTTCGCCGAGGACTGCGCCGAGACCAACGGCTTCACCCGCGAGGCCCAGGATGCCTTCGCTATCGCCTCGACCACCCGCGCCCAGCAGGCGATCAAGGACGGCGCGTTCAAGGATGAGATCGTTCCGCTGACCGTGACCGTCGGCAAGGAACAGGTGGTGATCAGCAACGACGAGCAGCCACCCAAGGCCAAGCTGGACAAGATCGCTTCGCTCAAGCCGGCGTTCCGCGAGGGTGGCACCGTGACGGCGGCCAACTCCAGCTCGATCTCCGACGGCGCGGCGGCGCTGGTGCTGATGCGCCAGTCCCAGGCGCAGACGCTGGGCCTCAAGCCGCTGGCGGTGATCCACGGCCATTCGGCGTTCGCCGACACGCCGGGCCTGTTCCCGGTGGCGCCCATCGGTGCGATCAAGAAGCTGATGAAGAAAACCGGCTGGTCCCTGGAGCAGGTCGACCTGGTGGAAGTCAACGAGGCCTTCGCCGTGGTCGGCATGGCCGCCATGACCCACCTGGAGATCCCCCACGAGAAGCTCAACGTGCACGGCGGCGCCTGCGCCCTGGGCCACCCGATCGGCGCGTCCGGCGCGCGGATCCTGGTGACGCTGCTCTCGGCCCTGCGCCAAAGGGGCCTGAAGCGCGGCGTGGCGGCGATCTGCATCGGCGGCGGCGAAGCCACGGCGATGGCCGTGGAATGCCTCTACTGATCGCCAGGTCCCAACCCCTGTAGGAGCCAGCCTGCTGGCGATGGCGGCGGATCATCGACCTCTCTGTCGACTGACACACCGCTATCGCCAGCAGGCTGGCTCCCACACGAAGCAGTCGGCGTGACTTTTTAAGGATTCACCATGATTCCCAACGAAGACCAACAACAGATCCGCGACATGGCCCGGCAGTTCGCCGAGGAGCGGCTCAAGCCGTTCGCCGCCGAGTGGGACCGCGAGCACCGTTTCCCCAAGGAAGCCATCGGCGAAATGGCCGGCCTGGGCTTCTTCGGCATGCTGGTGCCGGAGCAGTGGGGCGGTTGCGACACCGGTTACCTGGCCTACGCCATGGCCCTGGAAGAGATCGCCGCCGGCGACGGCGCCTGCTCGACCATCATGAGCGTGCACAACTCGGTGGGCTGCGTGCCGATCCTCAAGTTCGGCAACGACGACCAGCGCGAACGCTTCCTCAAGCCGCTGGCCAGCGGCCAGATGCTCGGCGCCTTCGCCCTGACCGAGCCCCAGGCCGGTTCCGACGCCAGCAGCCTGAAGACCCGGGCGCGGCTGGAAGGCGACCACTACGTGCTCAACGGCTGCAAGCAGTTCATCACTTCCGGGCAGAACGCCGGGGTCGTGATCGTGTTCGCGGTGACCGATCCGGGCGCCGGCAAGCGCGGCATCAGCGCGTTCATCGTGCCCACCGACTCGCCGGGCTACAGCGTCGCGCGGGTCGAGGACAAGCTCGGCCAGCACGCCTCCGACACCTGCCAGATCCTCTTCGAGGACGTGAAGGTGCCGGTGGCCAACCGACTGGGCGAAGAGGGCGAGGGCTACAGGATCGCCCTGGCCAACCTGGAAGGCGGGCGCATCGGCATCGCTTCGCAATCGGTGGGCATGGCCCGCGCCGCGTTCGAGGCCGCCCGTGATTACGCCCGTGAGCGCGACAGCTTCGGCAAGCCGATCATCGAGCACCAGGCCGTGGCCTTCCGCCTGGCGGACATGGCCACCCAGGTCGCCGTGGCCCGGCAAATGGTGCATTACGCCGCCGCCTTGCGCGACAGCGGCCAGCCGGCGCTGGTCGAGGCGTCGATGGCCAAGCTGTTCGCCTCGGAAATGGCCGAGAAGGTCTGCTCGATGGCGCTGCAGACCCTCGGCGGTTACGGTTACCTCAACGACTTCCCGCTGGAGCGCATCTACCGCGATGTGCGGGTCTGCCAGATCTACGAAGGCACCAGCGACATTCAGCGCATGGTCATTTCGCGCAATCTTTGAGAAGGAATCCACACATGAGCTATGAAACGATCCTGCTGGAAACCCATGGCCGCGTCGGCCTGATCACCCTGAACCGGCCGCAGGCGCTCAACGCCCTGAACGCGCAACTGGTCAGCGAAGTGAACCGTGCCCTGGACGGTCTGGAAGCCGATGCGAACATCGGCTGCATCGTCATCACCGGTTCCAAGAAGGCCTTCGCCGCCGGCGCCGACATCAAGGAAATGGCGGAGCTGACCTATCCGCAGATCTACATGGACGACCTGTTCAGCGACAGCGACCGGGTGGCCAACCGGCGCAAGCCGATCATCGCGGCGGTCAACGGTTTCGCCCTGGGCGGCGGCTGTGAGCTGGCGCTGATGTGCGACTTCATCCTGGCCGGCGACAACGCGAAGTTCGGCCAGCCGGAAATCAACCTCGGCGTGCTGCCGGGCATGGGCGGCACCCAGCGCCTGACCCGCGCGGTGGGCAAGGCCAAGGCCATGGAGATGTGCCTGAGCGGCCGTCTGATCGGCGCCGAAGAGGCCGAGCGTTGCGGCATCGTGGCGCGCATCGTGCCGAGCGACGAATTGCTGGACGAGGCGCTGAAAGTGGCGGCGGTGATCGCCAGCAAGTCGCTGCCGATTGCGATGATGGTCAAGGAAAGCGTCAACCGCGCCTTCGAAGTGAACCTGACCGAAGGCGTGCGCTTCGAGCGCCGGGTGTTCCATGCGGCGTTCGCCACCCATGACCAGAAAGAAGGCATGGCGGCGTTCATCGCCAAGCGCGAGGCTGAGTTCAAGGGCCAATGAGGCGGCGCCGCTGCCTGGCAAGTCGAAGCGTCGCACCGCAGCTCTCACAGGGTCTGTTCCGATCACATCATCTGTGAAAGATCCAGTTCACTGTGGGAGCTGCACCGCAAATGCCCTGTGGGAGCCAGCCTGCTGGCGATAGCGGAGTGTCAGCCAACAGAGATGCCGATGACCCACCGTCATCGCCAGCAGGCTGGCTCCCACAGTTTGAGCTTCAACACAAAACCAATGTGGGAGCGGGCTTGCCCGCGATGGCGGCGTGTCGGCCGACACACATGCCGGCGATCCGACACGGTTCAGAGAAAGACCGCAGCCTCATGCAGGCTGCGGTCTTTTGCTTTCAGATCAGGTAGTGCTTGAGCTCGCGGGCGATGACCATGCGCTGGATCTCGCTCGACCCTTCGTAGATCTGGGTGATCCGCGCGTCCCGGTAGTATTTCTCCACCGGGTAATCCTCCAGGTACCCGTACCCGCCATGGATCTGGATCGCCGAGGAGCAGACCTTCTCGGCCATTTCCGAGGCGAACAGCTTGGCCTGGGAGGCTTCGGACAGGCACGGCTTGCCGGCGGTGCGCAGGCGGGCGGCGTGTAGGATCATCAGCCGTGCGGCGTTCAGTTGCATGTGCATGTCGGCCAGCAGGTTGGCGATGCTCTGGTGCTCGATGATCGGCGTGCCGAACTGCACGCGCTCACGGGCGTAGGCCAGCGCCGCTTCGAAGGCTGCGCGGGCGATGCCCAAAGCCTGGGCGGCGATGCCGATGCGGCCGCCTTCGAGGTTGGACAGGGCGATGGCCAGGCCCTTGCCGCGCTCGCCCAGCAGGTTGGCCTCGGGGATGCGGCAATCGTTGAGGGTCACGGCGCAGGTGTCGGAGGCGCGGATGCCCATCTTGTGTTCGCTGCGGTCAACGGTGAAGCCCGGGGTGTCGGTGGGCACCAGGAACGCCGAGATACCTTTCTTGCCCAGCTCCGGGTCGGTCACCGCAAACACGATGGCCAGCTTGGCCCGCTTGCCATTGCTGACGAACTGCTTGGCGCCGTTGATCACCCACTGGCCGTCGCGCAGTTCGGCGCGGGTGCGCAGGTTGTGCGCCTCGGAGCCGGCCTGGGGTTCGGTCAGGCAGAAGCAGCCGATCACCTGACCGCTGGCCAGGTCCGTCAGCCAGGTCTCTTTCTGGGCCTGGCTGCCGTAGTTGAGCACCGGGCCGCAGCCCACCGAGTTGTGGATGCTCATGAACGCGCCGGTGGCGCCGTCACCGGCGGAAATCTCTTCCACCGCCAGGGCATAGGCGACGTAATCGACATAGCTGCCGCCCCATTCCTCCGGCACCACCATGCCGAGCAGGCCCAGTTCGCCCATCTTCGCCACCAGGCCGTCGTCGATCCAGCCGGCCTTTTCCCAGGCTTGCGCGTGGGGCGCGATTTCGCCGCGGGCAAAGTCCCGGGCCATGTCGCGGATCATCACTTGTTCTTCAGTCAGTTCGAGATCGTGCATGGCTCAGCTCCCGCTCTCAGTGAAACCTTGGAAGAAACCCGCGACCCGTGCGGCGTCCAGCGCCTTGAGGGTGGGCGGGTTCCAGCGTGGGGATTTGTCTTTGTCGATCAGCAGGGCGCGCACGCCCTCGATCAGGTCGCCGCGTTCGAACCACTGCCGGTCCAGGTGCAGTTCGAGGGCGAAGCAATTGTCCAGGCTCAGGTGCCGGCCCCGGCGCAGCATTTCCAGGGTCACGGCCATGGCCAGCGGCGAACGGGTCTCCATCAGGTCTGCGGTGGCGGTGGCCCATTCATGGCTGTCGGCGACGGTCACGGTGCGCAACTGTTCGACGATGGCCGGGACGTCCGGCAGGGCAAAGAAATGGTCGATGGCCGGGCGCAAGGCCTGGAGCGGCGCGTCGGGCAGGGTCTGCACGGCGAGCCCGGCCAGCAGGCTCTGCAGATCCTTGAGCGGCGTGTCGTGCCATTGCAGGCGGTCGAGCCGCTCGTCGAGGGTCGCCAGTGCGGCGCTCTCCAGATACCAGTCCGCCAACCCGCAGTACAGCGCATCGGCGGCACGGACCTGTACGCCGGTGACGCCCAAGTAGATCCCCAGCTCGCCGGGGATGCGTGGCAGGAAATAGCTGCCGCCCACGTCCGGGAAGTAACCGATGGCCGTTTCCGGCATCGCCAGGCGGCTTTTCTCGGTGACCACCCGCAGGTCGGCGCCTTGCACCAGGCCCATGCCGCCGCCCAGGACGAAACCGTCCATCAGCGCCAGCACCGGTTTGCGGTAGCGGTGGATCGTCAGGTCGAGGGCGTATTCCTCGACGAAGAAGTCTTCGTGCAGCGTGTCGCCGCTCTTGTGGCTGTCGTACAGGGAACGGATGTCGCCGCCGGCGCAGAACGCCTTTTCGCCGGCGCCGCGCAGCACGACGGCGCGGATGCGGTCATCGCCCGCCCAGGCGTCGAGGTGGCGCTGCAACTGGCGGACCATGTCCAGGGTCAGGGCGTTGAGCCCGGCGGGGCGGTTGAGGGTCAGGTGACCGATGTGATTGCGAACCTCGGCCAGCACGTCGTTCTGTGTGGCATCCATGGACGGCGTCCGCGGGGATGAAGCCTGAGCAGTCATCAGTAACTCCCTGCTTTTATTGTTTTTTGTGCGGTGTGTGCGGTGTGCTCGCGCGCGAGCGTTGCCGGATCGTAACAGTGCAAATTTGCCGTGCACAACCGGGATCCGTGCAGGGGGTGTCTGCATTTTTGTCATGCCGGCGCCCGTGTCCCGTCGCAAGTGCCGGATCTTCGGCGCCCGCGACAGAATCGGCTGTGAACGTGCCGTTATCAGCACAATAGAGGGGTCGCCGCCGCCCCATACGACACCTGCCGCCGACGGTCTGTTGGCATTCTGGCCCCCGGATCCCGAGCGCTCTGCGCCAAGGGTTTCAGCCCGGGCATCACCCATGTCCCGGAACAAAAACAACAAGAACGCTGTTGCGGCCGATGCCGCATCGACTTTCTGTTCCTGCCCATAAAGGCGGCCGACCGGCGCGGTCGCGACAATTCCAGACAGATCAGGACTCAAGAAGATGAAAACCAAATGGCTGAGCGTGTCCGTACTCGCGTTGCTGTGCTGCACAACCGGCGCCCATGCGAAGGAATGGAAAGAGCTGCGGTTCGGCGTCAACCCCAGTTACCCGCCCTTTGAATCGACCACCGCCGACGGCGGCGTGCAGGGCTTCGGCGTGGATCTGGGCAATGCGATCTGCGCCGAGCTGAAGGTCAAGTGCGTGTGGGTCAGCAATGACTTCGACGGGCTGATCCCGGCGCTCAAGGCCGGCAAGTTCGACGCCATCGAGTCGTCGATGACCGTGACCGACGCACGCAAGAAGCAGATCGACTTCACCGACCGCCTGTACGCAGGACCGACCGCCATCGTCACCCGCAAGGATTCGGGCCTGCTGCCGACCGGCGAATCCCTCAAGGGCAAGACCATCGGTTACATGCAGGGCACGATCCAGGAGGCCTACGCCAAGGCCCGCCTGGGGCCGGCCGGGGTCAAGCTGCGGGCCTACCAGAACCAGGACCAGGTCTACGCCGACTTGGTGTTCGGCCGCCTCGACGCCTCGATCCAGGACAAGCTGCAGGCGCAGATGAGTTTCCTCGCATCTCCCCAGGGCGCGCCGTTCCAGAACAGCGAAGGCATCAGCGACCCGATGATCCCGTCGGACATTGCCATCGGCGTGCGCCAGGGCAACGACGAGCTCAAGGGCATGCTCAACGCCGCCATCAAGGCCCTGCATGACAAGGGCATCTACGCGCAGATCCAGCGCAAGCACTTCGGCGACCTGGACCTCTACAACAACTGATCCCCGCGCCCGCCGCGCCCAGTGTGCTGTCCAAGCGCGCAGCGCACAGAGGCGGGCGGCAAACGACAGGTGACTGGCGTGAATGACTTCCTGAGTTGGACCGGGCTCGATCTGTCGAGCCTGCAAGGCTACGGCCCGCTGTTGCTGCACGGCACATGGGTGACCCTGCAACTGTCGGCGCTGGCGCTGCTGGTGAGCATGGCCCTGGGCCTGTTGGGGGCGGCGGCCAAGCTGTCGCCGCTCAAGCTGCTCAACCTGCCGGCGACGTTCTACACCACGCTGATCCGCGGCGTGCCGGACCTGGTGCTGATGCTGCTGATCTTCTACAGCCTGCAGGGCTGGGTGAGCAGCCTCACCGAACTGATGGGCTGGCCGTACCTGGAGATCGATCCGTTCGTGGCGGGCATCGTCACCCTCGGTTTCATCTACGGCGCGTACTTCACCGAGACGTTCCGCGGGGCGATCCTCAGCGTGCCGCGGGGTCAGCAAGAGGCCGCCGCGTGCTTCGGCCTCGACCGCTGGCAGCGTTTCCGCTTCGTGGTGTTCCCGCAGATGATGCGCTTCGCCTTGCCGAGCCTGGGCAACAACTGGCTGGTGCTGCTCAAGGCCACGGCGCTGGTGTCGATCATCGGCCTGTCGGACCTGGTCAAGGTGGCCCAGGAGGCGGGCAAGAGCACGTTCAACATGCTCGACTTCCTGCTGCTGGCGGCGGCGCTGTACCTGCTGATCACCAGCGCCTCCAATTACGTGCTGCGCGCGCTGGAGCGCCGCTACAACCTGGGCGTGCGGGGGATGGCGCGATGATCGAACTGATTGCCGAGTACTGGAAACCCTTCCTGTTCAGCGACGGCGAGGCCCTGACCGGCCTGGCGATGACCCTCTGGCTGCTGGTGGCGAGCATCGCGATGGGGTTCTGCCTGTCGCTGCCTTTGGCGGTCATGCGCGTCTCGCGCCTGAGTGTGGTGCGCTGGCCGGTGCAGCTGTTCACCTACGTGTTCCGCGGCACGCCGCTGTATATCCAGTTGCTGATCTGCTACAGCGGGATCTACGGCATCGCTGCGGTGCGCTCGCAGCCGTTGCTCGAAGCGTTCTTTCGCGACGCGATGAACTGCACGTTGCTGGCGTTCACCCTGAACACCTGCGCCTACACCGTGGAGATCTTCGCCGGGGCGATCCGCAGCATTCCCTACGGCGAGATCGAAGCGGCCCATGCCTACGGCCTCAGCGGCTGGCGCCTGTACCGGCGGCTGATCCTGCCGTCGGCGCTGCGCCGGGCGCTGCCGTACTACAGCAACGAAGTGATCCTGATGCTGCACGCCACCTCGGTGGCGTTCACGGCCACCATCCCCGACATCCTCAAGGTCGCCCGGGACGCCAACGCCGCGACGTTCATGACCTTTCAGGCGTTCGGCATCGCCGGCCTGCTGTACCTCGCGCTGTCGTTCGGCCTGGTCGGCGCATTCCGCCTGGCGGAGCGGCGCTGGCTGAACTTCCTCGGCCCGGCCCACTGATCCTTTCTTTTGATCCAGAGCCGCGCCGGTGCAGGGCGGCTCCAGGAGTTTGATCCATGTACAAACTGACGGTAGAAAATCTGTACAAGCGCTTCGGTGACAACGAAGTGCTCAAGGGCGTCTCGTTGAACGCGCGGGCCGGTGATGTGGTGAGCATGATCGGCGCCAGCGGTTCGGGCAAAAGCACTATGCTGCGTTGCATCAACTTTCTGGAGCGGGCGGACGAGGGCGCCATCACCCTGGACGGCGAACGGATCCTCACGCGGCAGGGCGCCGGCGGCATGCGGGTGGCCAACCCCAAACAATTGCAGTCGCTGCGCACGCGTCTGGCGATGGTGTTCCAGCATTTCAACCTGTGGAGCCACCTGACCGTGCTGGAGAACATCGTGCTTGCGCCCTGCCGGGTGTTGGGCGAAACCCGCAAGGAGGCCGAAGAGCGGGCGCTGGCCTACCTGGACAAGGTCGGCCTGCCGCAGCGGGTGGCGCAGCAGTACCCGGCGTTCCTCTCCGGCGGCCAGCAGCAGCGGGTGGCGATCGCCCGGGCATTGGCGGTGGAGCCGGAGATCCTGCTGTTCGACGAGCCGACCTCGGCGCTGGATCCGGAACTGGTCGGCGAAGTGCTGAAAGTGATTCAGGCCCTGGCCGAAGAGGGGCGCACCATGCTGATGGTCACCCACGAAATGGGCTTTGCCCGGCAGGTGTCCAGCCAGGTGCTGTTCCTGCACCAGGGACGGGTGGAGGAGCAGGGCGACGCGAGCCTGCTCGACCGGCCGCGCAGCGAGCGTTTGCAGCAATTCCTATCGGGTCGTTTGAAGTGAGGCAAGGGATACATGGCGGACATCCGCGATCTGACGATCGTGCTTGATCGGATCGATCAGGCCATCATCGAAGTGCTGCGCCACGAAGGGCGCATCACCTATCAAAAGCTCTCCGAGCGCGTGCACCTGACGCCCAGGCCTTGCCTGGAACGGGTGCGCAAACTTGAACAGCTCGGCGTCATCCGGGGCTACGGGGCGATTCTCGACGAGAAGAAGCTGACGCCGGGGCTCTCGCTGCTGGTGCTGGTGGCGCTGTCGAACCAGAGCGGGCGCGCGGCGCAGAAGGCCTTCGAGGCCAAGGTGCGCGCCTGCCCGCAAGTGCTTGAATGCCGGCTGATCAGCGGTGCGTTCGACTACAGCCTGCGCATGCGCTGCCGGGACATGGAGCACTACCGGGTGCTGACGGAAGTGTGGTTCGACGACCCGGACCTGCACATCGACAAACTGGTCAGCCACCCGGAACTGGCGACGGTGAAGACCACGATGGAGTGAGCCGGCCCGACACCAAGACCGCAGCCCGCAGGCTGCGGTTTTTTTTGCCCGGGCGCCTGCCGAATCGGCTGGGCAAACAGCCGATTTCGACCGTTTCCATCACTGGCGGTCAGCGCAACAACCGGGTTTGTTCCGGGCCGGAACAGACAATGGGCACCTCCCAACCCTCATCGGTTCCGTGCCCATGCAGACCACCAACACCGTTTTGATGATTCGCCCGACACGCTTCTCCTTCAACCAGGACACGGCGGCGAACAACCGCTTCCAGCGCCCGGCGGAGCACGCCGAAGACGTGCAGCTCAAGGCCTTGCAGGAATTCGACGGCTACGTCGCCGCGCTGCGCGGGCACGGGGTCGAGGTGCTGGTGCACAACGACCGCGAGGCCCCGCACACCCCCGACTCGATCTTCCCCAACAACTGGTGGAGCAGCCACCCCGACGGCACGCTGGTGCTGTACCCGATGCAAGGGCAGAACCGCCGGCTGGAGCGCGACAAAGGCGTGCTCGACTGGCTGGGCGAAACCTACCGGGTCGAGCGCCTGGTGGACCTTTCCGGGCTGGAGCGCCAAGCGGTGTTTCTGGAGGGCACCGGCAGCATGGTGCTCGACCGTCAGCAGCGCATTTGCTACGCCGGCTATTCGACCCGCACCCACGGCCATGCCCTGGAGCAGGCGGTCGAGCAGTTGGGGTATTCGCTGTGCGCCTTCAACGCCGTCGACCGCCAGGGCGTGGCGATCTATCACACCAACGTGATGATGAGCGTCGGCACCCGGCTGGCTGTAGCGTGCCTGGACAGCGTCGCCGATGCCGGCGAGCGCCAGGCGCTGCGTTCGCGGCTGGAGGAGAGCGGCAAGCAGGTGATCGCCCTGGACTGGGCCCAGCTCGAATCCTTCGCCGGCAACATGCTGGAAGTCCACAACGACGCCGGCGAGCCGCTGCTGGTGATGTCGCGCACCGCGTGGCAATCGCTGAACGCCGCCCAGCGCCGCACCCTCGAAAGCCTGGCCACGCCGCTGCCGGTGAACATCGACACCATCGAACGCATCGGCGGCGGCAGCGCACGCTGCATGCTGGCCGAGGTGTTTTTCCCCAAACGCGAGCCGCAACCGCTGACCGCCAAGGAGCGCACCCGATGATCGTCCGTCCAGCCACCCCCGATGACTTGCCCGCCTTGCTGGCCCTGGCCCACAGCGCCGGCGCCGGTTTGACCACCTTGCCCGCCGACGCGGCCCGTTTGCGCCAGCGCCTGGACTGGGCGGCGAAAACCTTCGCGAAAGAAGCCTCCCGAGCCGATGCCGATTACCTGTTCGTGCTGCAGAACCCGCACGGCGAGGCCATCGGCATCTGCGCCCTGGCCGGCGCGGTGGGCCTGCGCGAGCCCTGGTACAACTACCGCTTGGGGCTGTTCGTGGCGGCGTCGAAGAACCTCGGCATCAACCAGCAACTGCCCACGCTGTTCCTGGGCAACGACATGACCGGCCAATCGGAGCTGTGCTCGCTGTTCCTGCACGCCGACCACCGCAGCGGCCTCAACGGCCGGTTGCTGTCCAAGGCGCGGTTCCTGTTCCTGGCGGAGTTCCGCGAGCGCTTCGGCGACAAGGTCATCGCAGAAATGCGCGGCTATTCGGACGAGAACGGGGTGTCGCCGTTCTGGGAAGGGTTGGGCCGGCACTTCTTCAAGATGGACTTCGCTGATGCCGACTACCTCACAGGCCTGGGCAACAAGACCTTCATCGCCGAACTGATGCCCAAGTTCCCGCTGCCCACCTGCCTGCTGCCGGAAGCCGCCCGCGCGGTGATCGGTCGCGTCCACCCCAACACCGAACCGGCGCTGGGCATGCTCAAGGCCGAAGGCTTCGAACACCGCGACTACATCGACATCTTCGACGGCGGTCCGCTGATCGAATGCGACACCGGCCAGATCCGCGCCGTGCGCGACAGCCAGGTGCTGCAACTGAGCCTCGGCACACCGGGGGACGGGGCGGATACCTGGCTGATCCACAACCGTGGGTTCGCCGACTGCAAGATCACGGCCGCGCCGGCGCGGGTGGCGGCGGGCACCTTGATCGTCGATGCGCAGACCGCCGGCACGCTGGGGCTGACGGCCGGGGCGTCGGTGCGGGCGGTGCCGCTGGCGGTGCCGGCGCGGCAGCAAGCGGCGGCGTGAGCTCGGCCCGAGGTCAGGGCTTGGCGCCGAGCACTTCGCCGATGCTGCGCCGTTTGGCGTGCAGCTCGCTGGCATGGATCAGTTGCTCAAGGTCTTCCGGGGTGACGTCGATGAAGGCTTCCATGTCGGCCAGGGCCAGTTTGAGGTCGTCGGCGGTGATGGCCAGGGCGTCCACGGGGGCGACGGCGGGGGCCGGTTCGGCGGGGCGCTTGGGGTAGTGGATGCGCGTCAGGTTGTTGTAGGCCAGCGCGCAGACCACCAGGCTCACCGCGCTGAGCATCACAGGCCCCAGGGCCGTCCAGTCCATGGCCACGGTGGCGGGGTCGGCCAGCACCATCGTCAGGGCCACGGCACCGGCCGGGGGGTGCAGGCAGCGCAGCCAGCACATCACGATCAGCGCCATGCCGGCCGCCAGGCAAGCGCTGCCCAGGGTGCGGCCCAGCACATGGGCCACCAACAGCGCGACTGTGCCGGCGCACAGGTAGCCGCCGACGATCGACCAGGGTTGCGCCAGGGCACCGGAGGACACCGCAAACAGCAGCACCGCCGAAGCGCCCAGCGGGCCCATCACGTGATAGGCCGCCTGGATGCCGAACACCTGGCTGCACACCCAGACGCTGACCAGCGTGCCCAAGGCCATGCCGACGGCGGCGCGGCTCCATTCGGTGGGACGGGTGTTGACGGCGGCAGGCAACCAGCGGGCGAGCATGTGAAGACGTTCCTCGTGGATCGGGCAGAAAAGCGCAAGGCAAAAAAAAGGACTTGTCCGTGATGTCCGGAAAGTCCTTCGAAACGTTCCAACTATTGGGGGAGGAACGCGCACAGTGTGCCAAGCAAACTGGATGCTGACAAATTCATATAAATGCAGTTTCAGTGCACTATTTTTGCAGTAAGGCCACCCGCCGTCCGCTCATGAAGCACAGGAAGCCGCCCATCGCGGTCAACGCGCTCAAGGCGTAGAACATGGTCGGCGCCGGGGTGTGCATCAGCAGGAAGCCGCAGATCACCGGGCTCAGGGCGCCGCCCAGGGCCGCCAGGTTCTGCGCGCCGTAGTAGCTGCCGCGCAGTTCTTCCGGGGCCAGGGTGTCGACGAACAGGAACTCGGACGGGTAAATGATCATCTCGCCGAGGGTGAAGATGAACATGGCGACGCACCAGCTCACCAGGCTGTCGGCCAGGCTGAAGCCGATCAGTCCGGCGATGAACAGGCCCGTGCCGGCGACGATCCAGTAGCGCAGCTTTTCCCGGCTCAGGAACCGGCCGATCTGGTATTGCAGCAGGATCACCGCGATGGCGTTGCAGGCGAGCAGGGCGGCCATGGTCTTGAGGGCCTGCTGCGAATCCTCGACCACCAGCAGGTACTGCGACAGGTACAGGGTGAAGCGCCCGTGCACCACGGTGCTGAGCAGGCAGCCGCAGGTGAACATGATCAGGGTGCGGTCGTTCTTCAGGGTCACCAGGGTCTTGAGAAAGCTCTGGGGCTGGCCGATCACGGCCACGGGGTTGGCGTCCTTGGGGATGCCGACCATCAGGAAGATGCTGGCGAAAGCGATGGCGGCGGCGATCAGGAACGGCGCGATCGGATAGACCCCGGCGATCACCACCCCGAGCATCGGCCCGGTGGCGTAGCCGATGTTGGTCAGGGTGTAGCGCAGGGAGAATGTCTTGGCCCGCTGGTTGATCGGCAGGTGTTCACTGAGGATCGCCTTGGAGCCGATCAGGAACAGGGCCGAGGCGGTTTCGGTGATCACCAGGGTGGCGGTGGTCAGGTACAGATTGTGGGCGAACGTCAGCAGCACGAAGCCGATGGCGCTGGAGAGCATCGCCAGGATCAGCAACCGGCGCTTTTCCAGGCGGTCGATGATGTAGCCGCCGTACAGCGCGAGCAGGGTGGCGATGAACACCGCGATGCCCAGCAGCAGACCGACATCCTGCTGGTTGAGGCCCAGCTTCTGGCTCAGGAACAGGGTGAGCAGCGGGCTGGTGATGGCGCGGCTGACGACGATGGTCAGCGAGACGATCATCAGACGGCGGATAACGAGCGAATACTTGGCCACGGAAAATCAAATGTCCTTATTCATTTAGTGTTTTGCTCAACTGGAAACCGCGTGGCCTTCATCGCTGGCAAGCCAGCTCCCACAGGAATCCGGGCCGGACGCAGAACCTGAGCCCGGCACACAACCCTTATGGGAGCCAGCCTGCTGGCGATGAGGCCGGCACTTCTAGCCTCGATGTCGCCTGCCGGATCGCCATCGCCAGCAGGCTGGCTCCCACAGGAATTTCGGCTGGATGCAGGACCTGAGCCCGCCGCAAAACCCTGTGGGAGCTGGCTTGCCAGCGATGAGGCCAAATGCGGCCCCCCAACAATCACGTCAGCCACCGCTCAAGCCCCGATACCGATTCCAGCGACTCCAGATGCCGCAATCGTTCCAGCAACCCTTCGGCCCGCTCCTGAGGCAACGCCCGCAGCGCCAGGCTGAAGAACTTCTCCTCCAGCGCCGCATCGCTCAGCGGATTGCCCGGCGCCCCCAACGGCACCTCGACGCACAGGCTGGCCTCACGCCCGTCCACGGTGCGGACGCTGACGACCGGCTCGCCATCCTCGGACAGTTGCCCGTCCACTTCAAGGCGAATCCGCGTCATCCACCGGGCAATGTCCGGATCGTCGCGCCGGGCGTCGTCGTAGGCCGAGAGCCGGCAATGCCCATGCGCCAGCCGCGCCGCGAGGGCGTAGGGCAGGCTCATCTGCGCCGCCGCCAGCGAAGCGGTGTCGCGCCCGCCGCACATGGCCTGCAAAAAGCCGCACAGGCGCACATGGACGTCTTCCACCTGAGGCGCCTCGACCTTGAGCTGCGCCATCAGCAGCCCCAACGCATCGATCGCCGAATGCGTCCCTCGGCACGCCGCATAAGGCTTGATCGAACAGCGGGCGAGTTTCCACACCTGGCCCAGGTCCGCCACCAGCGCCGCCGGTTGCGCGGTGCCTGGCGCGAGAGTCTTGAGAAAGCCGCCCCACACGTCATCGAACAGTTGCGACGGTCCGCTGATCCCTTCGCGGGCGAAGCGGGCGGCGAGCAACCCGCCCTCGGCGGCGCGGCCGCTGTGCAGTTTCTTGCTCTGCGAGCCGTCGTGGATGAACGCCCACAGACCGCCGCTGAAACTGCCGGCGATGCCCAGTGCCGACACGGTCTGCGCCGCGTCCAGGCCGAGGATCCGCGCGCTGGCCGCCGCCGCGCCGAACACCCCGCAGGTGGCGGTCGAGTGCCAGCCGGCGCCGTTGTGGGCCGAATAGCTGCCGCAGGCTTCCAGCACCCGTCGGCCGATCTCGTAGCCGATCACCACGGCGGTGATGAACTCGCGACCGCTCACCGGGCGCTCCGCCAGCGACAGTGCGGCCATCGCCGCCGGCAGCACCACGGCGCCGGAGTGGTCGCAGCCGCCGGTGTCGTCCAGCTCCAGCGCGTGGGCGGCGATGCCGTTGAGCAATGCGGCATCGCCGGCGCCGACCCGCTGTGAAGTGCCCCAGACCGGCACGGTTCCGGGGTCGCTGGCGAACAGCCGTTGCGCCTGAAGCGCCACGCGGCTGTCCGCCCCGGCGAGCGCTGCGCCGAAAGTGTCGAGGATGTGCCGCTTGGCCTGGGCCACCAGCGCCTCGGGCAGTGCTTCGAACCGGGTTTCGACGCAGAACTGCGCCAACCGCTGCATCGATTCGGTCATGTGAGGTAATCCCGATAATGCCGCTCATACACCGAGGCGGGATGATCCGCGCCCACCGCTTCAGCCTTCTGTGCCCACCATCGGGCGATGTCGGCGCCGCTGGCGATCCACACGTCGCCGTGCTGGCGGATGCTCTCCAGCAGCTCGCGCAGCACGCCGATCCGGCCCGGCGTGGCGATGATTTCCGGGTGCAGGCGCAGCACGTAGCACAGGCCGAACCGGTGGAAGCCGGCGAAGTCCAGCAGCAGGTTGCCCAGCGTGTGGCTGTAGGAGGCGATCCGCGACTGGGCCGGCGGTACGGCGGGGCTCAGGTTGAAGGCGAAGTAGGGTTCGTCTTCCAGTTCGTAGTGCAGCGGCAGCTCGATTACGTCCGGCGCCGTCGGGTGGGCGAACGGCAGGTCATCGCCGCGCCATGAGGACGACCAGCGAATGCCTTCGTCGCGCAGCGCTTCGATGAACCCCGGCGCGCCGTTGCCGGCCGGAATGCGGAAACCGGTCGGGCGTTGCCCGGTCAGCGTTTGCAGCGCCGCGCAGCCCTTGGCCACCTCGGCGCGTTGCGCCGCCAGGTCCAGGGTGTCGTAGTCCTGGTGGCGGTAGCCGGCACAGGCGATTTCGTGCCCGCCGGCCAGGATCGCGGCGATGTGCTGCGGGTTCTCTTCGGCGACGATGCCGGGGACGAACCAGGTGGCGGTCACTTCCAGTTCCTTGAACAGCCGCAACAGCCGTTCGACGCCCCGTTGGGTGCCGTAGCGCCACACCGACAGGGTCTTGTCGCGCCCGGCCACTTCGGGGGCCTGGGTGAGAATGCCGTGGATGTCGTTGTAGTCGACGGTCAGCGCCACGGCGCAGCGGCGGCCGGCGGGCCAGACGGTGGCGTCAGTCATGGTGATGCTCCTTGAGCCACCAGCGGGCGACGTCGCGGCAGGTGGCGAACCACACGTCGTCACGCTCGCGCATGTGTTCGAAGAGTTGTTCCAGCAGCAGGATGCGCCCAGGCTTGCCGGTGATTTTCGGGTGGAACAGGGTGGTCAGGCACAGCCCTTCGTCCATCGCGCCGTCGTACTCGCGCCGCCAGTTGTCCAGGGTCAGGGCGTAGCTGGCGGTGCGGTCCAGGCCGGACGGGAAGTTCGGCGCGCGGGTGTAGGCGAGGGAGGCGTAGTCGTCCATTTCCCAGCGGCCGGGGATCTCCACCAGCGGCGTGGCGTGGCCCGGCACGTCGACCAGGTACGGGCGGTCGTCGCCGCGCATGCTGCTGGAATAGATGACGCCGTTGTCGGCGAGCATCTTCGGGGTCTCGGCGCGCCAGTCGCCGGACGGGGTGCGGAAACCCTCGGCGCGGATGTGCAGGTGCTGCCAGAACACCTCGCGGGATTTCTGCATGACGGCCTGCTGCTCGTCGAGCGTCAGGGCGTAGAAGGATTCGTGCTTGTAGCCGTGGTAGGCCACCTCATGGCCGCGCTCGACGATGGCCTGGCATTGCCTTGGCCAGTTCTCCACGACCCAGGCCGGGACGAAGAACGTGGTCGGCAGCCTGAACGCGTCGAGCAGGTCCAACAGGCGCGGCAAGGCACGGTAAGGGCCGTAGCCGCCGAAGCCGAAATACTCGGGCTTGCGCCAGATCGAGCCGTTGAGCATGGCGTCGCCGGTGGGGCCGTCGAGGTCGAAGGCCAGGGCCAGACAGGCTTTGTGCCCGTCGGGCCAGGTGGGGGGAAGCGGGGAGGACATCACAGGCACTCCAACCATCAATGGATAAACACAAGACCTTGCGGGGGCGGCCTTGCGGTGTGTCATTGGCCGGAGATTTCGCCTGATCCGGCCCTATCGCGGGCAAGCCCGCTCCCACAGGGTTAAATGTCGGGCCCGGGTTCCGTGTACAACCGGGATTCCTGTGGGAGCGGGCTTGCCCGCGATGAGGCCGGTACAGCCGACACCGCCGCCGCGATCAAAACCGCTCCCACAGGGTTAAATGTCGGGCCCGGGTTCCGTGTACGACCGGGATTCCTGTGGGAGCGGGCTTGCCCGCGATGAGGCCGGTACAGCCGACACCGCCGCCGCGATCAAACCCGCTCCCACAGGGTTAAATGTCGGGCCCGGGTTCTGTGTACGACCGGGATTCCTGTGGGAGCGGGCTTGCCCGCGATGAGGCCGGTACAGCCGACACCGCCATCGCGATCAGGCCCGCTCCCGCAGGCTCACTTGCCGGCGTTGACGGTCACGTTCTTGATCGCGCCCAGCTCCAGGTCCCATTTCTTCAGGATCGCGCCGTAGCTGCCGTCATCCACCATGCTCTGCAACGCGACTTTCACCGCCTCGCTCAGCTCAGGCTTCTTCTTGCTCACGCCAAGGCCGGTGAACTGAACGGAGATCGGCTGGCCGACGGTCTTGTACATGTCCTTTTCCTGGGTCTTGAGGTACGACAGGGTTTCGCTGCCCTGCATCGCCGCGTCGATCCGGCTCTGGCGCAGCTGGGCGCGGGCGTCGGCCGAGCCTTCGGTGCCGATCACCGTGATCGCAGGCTTGCCCGCCGCCTCGCAGTTGGCCTTGCTCCATTCGGCGATCTCCGACGGGAAGGTGGTGCGGCGGCTGGTGCCGACTTTCTTGCCGCACAGGTCGATGATCTCGTTGGTCGCGGCGTTCTTCTGCAAGGTGTAGAACTGCGGCCCGCTGGTGAAGTAGTCGACGAAGGTCACGCTGGCCTGGCGCTCGGCGGTGTCGGTCATGCCCGACAGCACCATGTCCACGCGGTCGGTGGTCAGGGCGTTGATCATCTGCTCGAAGCCGGTCTCCTGCCATTTGATCTTGACCCCCAGGCGCTCGGCCAGGGCGTTGCCCAGGTCGTAGTCCAGGCCGGTGAGCTGGTTGGTGGCCGGATCCTTGAAATCCATCGGCGGGTAGTTGGGCATGATCGCCACGACGATCTCGCCCTTGGCCTTGATGCTGGCCGGCAAGTCGGCGGCGGTGGCGAAACCGCAAGACATGAACGAAGCGAGTACTGCTGGAATGACGAAGTTCTTCATGGACGTTCTCTTATGAGTGTTGTGAAGGCCAAGGGGGCCTTAGGTTCGAACGGCAGAAATGAAGCTTTGGGTGCGCGGGTTTTGCGGGCTTATTAGTATTTCTTCGGGGCTTCCAGCCTCCACGATCTGGCCGCCGTCCATGAACACCATGCGGTTGGAAACCTCCCGGGCGAAGCCCAGTTCATGGGTGACGACGATCATGGTCATGCCGGTCTGCGCCAGGTCGCGCATCACCGACAGCACCTCACCGACCAGTTCCGGGTCGAGTGCCGAAGTGGGTTCATCGAACAGCATCAGCTTGGGCCGCATGGCCAGGGCGCGGGCGATCGCCACCCGTTGCTGCTGGCCGCCCGACAGTTCGATCGGGTAGCTGTTGCGCTTGTCGGCCAGGCCGACCCGGGCCAGCAGTTCCAGGGCCTCTTCGTGGGCCTCCTTGGGCGAACGCTTGAGCACCTGGCACGGGCCTTCGATGATGTTCTGCAGCACGGTCATGTGCGGAAACAGGTTGAAGCGCTGGAACACCATGCCGGTGGCCAGGCGCTGGCGGGCGATCTGGGTCTCAGTCAGCTCGTGCAGCTTGTGCCCGACGACGCGGTAGCCCACCAGTTCGCCGTCGACCCACAGGCCGCCCTTGTCGATCTTCTCCAGCTGGTTGACGCAGCGCAGCAGGGTGCTCTTGCCCGAGCCCGACGGGCCGATGATGCACAGCACTTCGCCTTGCTCGACCTCGATGTTGATGTCCTTGAGGGCGTGGTACTGGTCGTAATACTTGTTCAGGGCCACGGCCTTGACGATGCTTCTCATGTTCGATTCTCCTGCGCGGCTTACGAGCGCTTGCCGGCGCCGCGAGCGAAACGGCGCTCCAGGCGGCTTTGACCAAAGGACAGCACCGTGACGGTGGCCAGGTACCAGATGCCGGCGACGATCAGCAGCTCCATCACCCGGGCGTTGGCGTAGTAGATGTTCTGGGCGTTGTAGAGCAGTTCCGAGTACTGGATGACGCTGGCCAGCGAGGTCATCTTGACCATGCCGATGAATTCGTTGCCCACCGGCGGAATGATGATGCGCATGGCCTGGGGCAGGATGATCCGGCGCAGCGCCTGCAGGCGCGGCATGCCGATCGACTTGGCCGCCTCGTATTGCCCGGTGTCCACCGACAGCAGGCCGGCGCGCACCACTTCGGCGGTGTAGGCGCCCTGGTTGATGCTCAGGCCGAGCAGGGCGGCCACGAACGGCGTCATCAGGCTCACGGTGTCGAGCTCGAACAGGCCGGGAATGCCGACCGTGGGGAAGATCAGCGCCAGGTTGAACCACAGCAGCAGCTGCAGGATCAGCGGCGTGCCCCGGAACAGCCAGGTGTAGGTCAGCGCCACGTAGCGCAGGATCGGGTTGGCCGACATGCGCATGATCGCCGTGATCACCCCGAACACGATGCCCAGGGCCATGGCCAACACGGCCATGACGATGGTGTTGAACAGGCCCCACATGATCGCTTCGGAGGTGAGGAACTGGCCGATGTACGACCATTCGATCTTGCCTTCGGCGAAGGCCCGCACCAGGCCGATGAGTGCGATGACGATCACGGTGGCGAAGAAGATCCGCCCGTAGTAGCGCCGCGGCACATGTTGGTACTGGGTGATGTCGAACTGGTTCTCCGCCAGTTTGCGCTCCGCCTGGAGTCGTTCTGCCTGAGTCTGGCTCATGGTGTTTCTCCGAACTGTACTTTCAAATCCGACACCGGTCCTTGTGGGAGCTGGCTTGCCAGCGATTGCGGTGGGTCATCCGGCATCGATGTCGACGGTCTGGACGCTATCGCTGGCAAGCCAGCTCCCACAGGGGCCGCGGTCGTGTCTTAGAGGCGCAAGCCCCGGTAGTCTTCTGTCCACGCCTGCTGCGCAGCGAGGGCGGTCTTCAGTCGGCCGATCTGCTCGCGCACCTGCTGCGGCGCGGTGCCGCCCCAGCCGCTGCGGGCGGCGATGGCGGCTTCCAGGGTCAGGCTGTCGCGCACGTCGGCGGTCAGGCGCGGGTCGATTTCCGCCAGCAGGGCCGGCGAGGCTTCCCACAGCTCGATGCCGTGCTTCTCGCAGGCCTGCACCAGGGCACCGGTGATCTCGTGGGCTTCCTTGAACGGCACGCCGCGCACCGCCAGCCAATCGGCGACTTCAGTGGCGAGGGTGAAGCCCAACGGTGCCTGGCGCCGCAGTTCCTCGACGTTGACGGTCATGGTCGCGACCATCCCGGCCATGGCCGGCAGCACCAGCAGCAGGGTGTCGACGCTGTCGAGCACGCCGTTCTTGTCCTCGCTCAGGTCGCGGTTGTACGACAGCGGCAGGGACTTGAGGGTGGACAGCAGGCCGGTCAGGTTGCCGATCAGGCGCCCGGCCTTGCCCCGCGCCAGTTCGGCGATGTCCGGGTTTTTCTTTTGCGGCATGATCGAGCTGCCGGTGGCATAGGCGTCGTCCAGGTCGACCCAGCGGAACTGGCGCGACGACCACAGGCAGAACTCTTCGGCCAGGCGCGAGATGTTGATCCCCAGCATGCTGGCGATGAACAGGAATTCGGCGACGTGGTCGCGGCTGGCGACGGCGTCGATGGAGTTCTCGCAGACGCCGGCGTAGCCCATTTCCTTGGCCGACTGCTGTGGCTGGCGGGCGATGGCGGAGCCGGCCATGGCCGCGGCGCCCAAAGGCGACAGCGACGTGCGCGCATCCCAGTCCGCCAGCCGCTGCACGTCACGCAGCATCGCTTGGGCGTGGGCCAGCAGGTGATGGGCGAACACGATCGGTTGGGCCTGCTGCAGGTGGGTGAAGCCGGGGCAGATGCTCTCCACATGTTGCTCGGCCTGGTCCACCAGGGCCTGTTGCAGGGCCAGGACTTCCACGGCCAGGGTGCGCACGTGGTCACGCAGGAACAGACGCAGGTCGTTGGCGGTCTGGTCGTTGCGCGAACGGCCGGCGCGCAGCTTGCCGCCCAAGGCGCCGAGGCGTTCGGTCAGCAGGCGTTCGATGAAGGTGTGGACGTCTTCGTCGTCCAGGGTCGGGGCGATGCGCCCGGCGGCGAAGTCGGCGCCGATGGCGTCCAGGGCCTCGATCATCGTGCGGGTTTCCTGCCCGTCGAGCAGGCCGGCCCGCTGCAGTTCGCCGGCGTGGGCCTTGGAGCCCGCCAGGTCGTACGGGGTGAGGCGGAAATAGCGCTCGGGGCAACGGGACAGGGCCGCCAGGGCAGCGGACGGACCGCTTTTGAAACGGGCGCCCCAGAGACGGTCGGTGGCTTGTGACATGTGTTGTTTTCCTCGTCGGTAACGCGAACTGAAATCGGTGTGCACGGCCTGCCGTTCACGCTGAAAAAACAGCGGACGGAATCAGGCCGAAGCAGTCTTCAAGAGGGCAGTTGCAATGTCGCGAGAGCTGATCGAAGTGTCAGCTTTTAATGTTTTGCGATCAGTGAGTTGGCACTGATGTGCGGGATTTTTTGGCGGTTGCCAAGCCTTGTTTTCTGTGTTCATTATTATTGGTCGGCGATGTTTTTGTTGTTGGACACAGATTGTTGAACATTGCGCCAGAGGTAAATCAGCATTATGGAAACCCCACTTTCCAATTCCGGAAACCCGCCGGTGAAGACTGCCCACCGGGCGCCGCTGGCCCTCAGCGGACTGGACTTCAAACTGCTAAAGGTGTTCAAGGCCGTGGTCGAGGCCGGCGGCTTCAGTGCCGCCCAGAATGAGCTGAACGTGGGCCTTGCGGCCATCAGCAAGCAGATCTCCGACCTTGAGATCCGCATCGGCATGCGCCTGTGCACCCGCGGGCGCGAGGGGTTCCATCTGACCGAGGAAGGGCGTCTGGTGTATCAGGCGTCGATTGACCTGTTTGCCTCGGTCGACAACTTTCGGGATCGGCTTAGTTCTGCGCAGAATGAACTGATCGGCGACCTTGGTATTGGCGTTATCGACAATACGATCAGCGACGTTAATTCGCCGTTAGTTGCAGCGCTTAAACGCATGAATGAAGAATCGCCGAAAGTAAGGTTTCAACTTCAGGCGACCCAGCTAGATGAAGTCGAAAGAGGGGTGGTGGAAGGTCGCTTAGTTGCCGGAATCGTGCCGGTCTATCAACGGCGGGAAGAGTTTGATTATTACCCGTTGTACGAAGAACGCTCGGAAGTCTACTGCGCAGTCGGCCACCCGCTGTTCGACATGCCGGAGGCGCAGATGGGCAGTGACGTGCTGCTGGACCATGCCTGCATCAACCACCGCTACGCGATCCACCGGGACAAGCTCAACCATGCGCGCTACGACAGTTTTTCCGCGTCGGCGACCCAGGTCGAAGCCGTGGCGCTGCTGATCAAGACCGGGCGTTTCGTGGGTTTCCTGCCCCAGCACTACGCCGCCTCATGGGTGGCGGCCGGGCAGTTCCGAGCGGTGCGCCCGCAGGTGATCAACATCGTCACGCCGTTCAGCCTGATCCTGCGCCACAACACCGTGCGCAGCCCGTTGGTGAAGGCATTCGCCCACGCCTTGGGCGTCGATCTGAAGGCGTCGGCCTGATCTCAGCCCAGCGTCAGTGCCATTGCGCAACGGCGCTCACCGGGCAAACCGTGGGCGATTTCGTTGTTCAGAACTTCGCTCAGACGCGGGCCGGTTTGTTCCGGGCTCAACAATTCGAATCCCATTCGTTGATAGAACGGCGCATTCCACGGCACATCGCGAAAGGTGGTCAGCGTCACCGCGGCAAGTTGCTCGTGGCGTGCCTGTTCAATGGCCGCCGACAATAACTTGCGGCCGATGCCCAGACCCTGGAAGTCCTGCCCAACGGACAATTCTTCGATATGCAGTTGACGATCGGTTTGCACCGCCCGCAAGAAGCCTGAAAGTTGTCCGTCAATGCCTTGCGCCACCCACACCCGTGCCGTTCGAATGGCCTGCCGATGCTGTTCGGCGTCGGGCACCGGGGCGTCGGCCAGCCAGGCAAGGGAAGGGTCGAGGCGGAACAGCCGCGCCGCCGACCGCTCCAGGGCGGGCAGGGCGCTGGCGTCCGATTCACGGGCCGGGCGCACGCTGAATGTCATGGGAGAAGCCGCTCCAGTCGCAGGGAAAACCCGCAGGTTACGGCTTCAGCCACAGCAGCACATAGTCGTTTTTGTCGAAACGGCCGCTCAGCACCGGCGGCGCGTCACCCAACGGCGTGCCTTTCAAGGTCTGGTAGTCGCTGCGGTCCATCATCAGCCAGGCCGGTCCCTTGAGGGTTTCCAGCGCCTGGAGGGAATCGCTGAACTGCGGCTGCAGGTCCTTCTCGACGTTGACCATGAACTTGATCGCCTTGGCGTCCTTGCCCATGCCTTGCAGCACCAGCGGCGCAGGGTTCTGCTCCACCTGAGCGAGCACGGCCCGGCTGAAGGTGCGGGTGTCGTAGAGCTGACGCTCCACCGGTTCGAACACCAGCGCATACACCGCCCACAACGCCAGCACCGCGCTGAAGGCCAGCGTCTCGGCCCGCCAGCGCGGCCGCCACAGCCGCGACAACGCCGCCAGTTGCAGGACGCCCAACACGATCAGCACCGGAAGCAACCCCGTCAGATGCTCCGGAAATCTCTTCCGGGCAACCAGCAAAGCCACCATCAGCAACCCCGGCGTCACCAGCCACAAGCCTTGAATCACCCCGCGCAGCCAGGCGAACACCCGGCCATGGGCGACCTGGAACGGATACGCCGCAATGATCGCCGCCATCGGCAGCATCGGCAGCAGGTAACGGGCCTTCTTCGCCTGCGGGATCGACAGGCCGACCATCACGATCAAACCCGCCGCCGCGCAGTACTGCACCAAACGCAGGGCCGGCCCGCGTTGGCGGGGCTTGCTCAGCCACGCTGCCGCCAGGGCCAGCAATGCCAGCGGATAGGCCAGCGCGTAGTTGCCCAGCGAACTGGTGAAGTAGTAGAGCGAGCCGCTGACGCCTTCGCTGCCGTCCATGCGCCCCATGAACTGCATGCGGATCACGTCCTGGACGAACGCCGGGCCGCCGCTGACCTTGGCCAGCCACAACAGCAGGCCGACGCACGCCGCCAGCAGCACCGAGGCCAGCACGCCGAACAGCAGCAACCGCACCCATTGGCGTTCGAGCAAGTAATAGCTGCACAGCATGCCGGTCGGCACCACCAGGCCGATGGGCCCGCGGATGCCGAAACCGAGCAGCAGCAACGCAAAGACCAGCGGCCAGCGCCGGCCGGCGCCGAAATGGTCATGGGCGTAGCCGAGGTAAAACACCGCCAGCGCCACCGCCGCAAGCATCAGGTCCTGGGACACCGCCCGCACTTCGGTGACGAAGGTGACGGTCAGCATCAGCAGGGCGACGGCGGTCAGCGCCCAGCGAACCGAATGCACCGCCAGCAGCCGGTACATCAAGGTCACGGTCACCGCGCCCGCCACGGCGCTGGGCAACCACGCCGTCAGGCTGTTGACCGCGCCGAAGGGCAGGGACAGCAGCCAGACGAACAGCGTCGACAGCGCCGAGTAGTCGGCATACGGCTCGCCGTAAGTGGTGGGGAACACCGTCGGCCCGTGGCGCAGCATCTCCTGGGCGAACAGCACGAACCGCGAATCGAAACCGATGGGGGCCTGCCCGTACACCCCGGCGATGAACAGCAGCAACGCCAGCAGCCCCGCAACCAGGGACTGCCGGCGGACGGCAGGCGACAGCGCGGTCAAGCGACGTCCGAGGTGTGAGGCCACTGCTGCAGCGGAATCGGCAGCGTGCGCGATTCCCCCCGGCCCATCGGGAAGTAATGGAAGCCGTTGCGGGCCAGGCGTTCGGCGTCGTACAGGTTGCGGCCGTCGAAGATCACCGGATCCTTGAGGCGCTGCTTGATCAGGTCGAAGTCCGGCGCCTTGAACTGCTGCCATTCGGTGCAGATGATCAGCGCGTCGGAACCGGCCAGCACCGATTCGGGGGTGCCCATCAGCATCAGCTTCGACTCGTCCGGGTACAGGTGCTGGGTTTCCTGCATCGCTTCGGGGTCGAACGCCCGCACGTTGGCGCCGGCGGCCCACAGCGATTCGAGCAGCACGCGGCTCGGCGCGTCGCGCATGTCGTCGGTGTTGGGCTTGAACGCCAGGCCCCAGAGGGCGAAGGTCTTGCCGCGCAGTTCACCCTTGTAGAACGCGTTGATGCGTTCGAACAGCTTGTGCTTCTGCCGCTGGTTAATGGCTTCCACCGCTTGCAGCAGGTCGCTGGAGCAGTGGGCTTCCTCGGCGCTGTGGATCAGGGCGCGCATGTCTTTGGGGAAGCACGAGCCGCCGTAGCCGCAGCCGGGGTAGATGAAGTGGTAGCCGATGCGGGTGTCGGCGCCGATGCCCTGACGCACCGACTCGATGTCGGCCCCCAGGTGTTCGGCCAGTTCGGCGATCTGGTTGATGAAGCTGATCTTGGTCGCCAGCATGCAGTTGGCGGCGTACTTGGTCAGTTCGGCGCTGCGCAGGTCCATGAACATGATGCGATCGTGGTTGCGGTTGAACGGCGAGTACAGGTCGCGCATCACATCGCGCACCTCTTCGCGTTCGCAGCCGATGACGATCCGGTCCGGGCGGCGGCAATCGCTGACCGCCGAGCCTTCCTTGAGGAATTCGGGGTTGGACACGATATCGAACTGCAGCAGCTTGCCGGCCTTGACCAAGGCTTTTTCGATGTGCGTGCGCAGGGTGTCGCCGGTGCCCACCGGCACGGTGGATTTCTCCACCAGGATCAGCGGCTTCTCACGGTGGCGGGCCACCGCGTCGCCCACCGACAGCACGTAGCGCAGGTCGGCCGAGCCGTCCTCCTGGGATGGCGTGCCGACGGCGATGAACGCCACCTGGCCGTGCTGCACCGCGAGTTTTTCGTCGCTGGTGAATTGCAGCCGCTGACCGTCCAGGCCCTCGCGCACCAGGCTGGCCAGCCCCGGTTCGAAGATGCTCACGTGGCCTTGGCGCAACAGTTCGACTTTCTTCTCGTCGATGTCCATGCACACCACGTCGTGGCCGACCTCGGCCAGCACGGCCGCCTGCACCAGACCGACGTAACCGCTACCGAATACTGTGATTTTCATGGGGTACTCCTCAATTCAGGCGCACATGCCGGACGAGTGTTGATGGTGATGACGCCGAGCATGACCAAGGCCACGCCCAGGGATTTGGTAACGCTGAAGGATTCGTTGAACAGCGGCAGGCTGGCCGCCAGCAGGTAAACCAATGCGTAGCTGACGCTGAGCAGCGAGTACGCCCGCCCCAGCGGCACGTCGCGCAGAGCGGCGAGCCAGCAGAGCATCGACAGGGCGTAGGCCAGGATCGCGGCGGCCACCAACGCCAGCGCGGTCAGGTCGATGCCGCCGGCGCCAAGCGCCTCCAGCCATTGCTGGGGCTGCGGCAGGCGCACCATGCTCCAGCGCATGCCCAGTTGCGCGCCGCTGGCCAGCGCCACACTGCCCAGGGCGAAGGCGATTCCGCGTTTCTGGCTCATGACTGTTGCCCCAGCAGCGCCACGCCGCCGATCACCAGCAACACGCCGAACCAGTGGCGGCGGTCGATGGGCTCACGGAACACGAAGCGGGCGATCAGAGTGATGAAGACGAAGTTGAGGCTGAGCATCGGGTAGGCGATGCCCACATCCATGCGCTGCAACACCAGCAGCCACACCAGTAGGCCGGAACCCAGGGCGAACAGCGCCAGCCACAGCCAGGGCGAGCGCAGCTTGTCGACCCAGGACGAGTCGACGCCGCGCCAGCTCTCCACGGCGTATTTCTGCGCCACCTGGCCCAGGCACGTCAGCAGGCAAGCGGTCAACAGCAGCAACAGGCTCATGACGCCACCTTCGGCAGGATCATGATCACCAGGTTGCCCTGTTCGTAGCGGACGCCGTCCTTGGGCAAACGATCGATTTCGTCCAGTTCGTCCTGCCCCTTGACGCGCATCACCACGCCGACCGAACCGGTTCGGCGGGCTTCGCGCATCCACTGTTCGACCCGGAAAGAGTCGATCCGCCGCTCGATGCCCTCAGGATAGGCCAAGCCATATTTCAGTTCGCCTACGGTGTTGTACAACGCCACGTTCGGGCGCTGCAGGCGCCAGGCCAGCGCCGAGGCCGCACCGAGGTCGTTGCTCAGCAGGTGGGTGGTGCCGGCCAGTTCGTCCTGGTGATGCAGGATGAACTGGTCCGGAGTCTTGTTGGCCACCACCGACTTGGGCAGCGCCGCCGGCAGCAGCGCAATGAACAGCAGGCTGCCGAACGCCGGGGCCGCCCAGCACTGCAACGGGCGGAACGCCTGCAGCAGGTTGCTGATGATCCAGCCGGTCAGGCCGATGAACACCAGCACCAGGCTGTGCAGCTCGTGGTCGTACAGCGGCTTTTTCAGCTGCACGTACACCAGGGCGATGAGGGTGACGATCCCCAGCGCCATGTTCAGCAGCCCGTTGAACCCCAGGGCCCGGCCTTGCTCCAGGCGCAGCCGCTCGGCCAGCACATGGCCCAGCAACAGGGCCAGCGGCAGCAGGCACGGCAGGATGTAGGTCGGCAGCTTGCCGTTGCTCAGGCTGAAGAACAGCAGCGGCATCACCAGCCACAGGCCGAGGAACGCCATGGCCGGCTCGCGACGGGTCTGCCAGGCCTGACGCACCGCCGTCGGCCACAGCCCGGCCCACGGCAGGCTGAACGCCAGCAGCAACGGAATGTAGAACCACCAAGGCGCGTCGTGCTGGGCGTCATCGCCGGCGAAACGGCGGATGTGCTCGTGCCAGAAGAAGAACCGCCAGTAGTCCGGCTCCTGGGCGTGTACGGTCAGCACCCACGGCAGGCTCACAGCGATCGCCACGACGACGGCCACCGGCCCGAAGACCAGCAGCTCGCGCCAGCGTTTCTGCCAGAGCATCCACGGCAAGGCGATCAGCACCGGCAGCGCCCAGGCCAGAAAGCCCTTGGTCATGAACCCCATGCCGCAGGCCAGGCCCAGCACCGACCAGCCCGCCAGGCGTTGGCCGGTGGTGCGGCTGTCGAGGGCGAACCACAAGGCCACCAGGCTCAGGTTGACCCAGAATGTGAATTGCGGATCGAGGTTGGCGTACCCGGCCTGGCCGGCCACGACGGTGAAGCTCATGTAGAGCAGGGCGCAGGCGAAACTCTTGCGCGGATCGTTCCACAGCCGCCGGGCCACCAAAAAGCACAGCAACACGCTCAGGCCCGTGCTCAGGGCCGAGGCGAAACGCACGCCGAACAGGTTCTGCCCGAACAGCTCCTGCCCCAGGGCGATCATCCAGTAGCCGGCGATCGGCTTCTCGAAATAGCGCAGCCCCATGAAGTGCGGCGACACCCAGTTGCCGCTCAGCAGCATGTCCTGGCTGATCTGCGCGTAACGGGTCTCGTCGGGGATCCACAAGCCATGGCTGCCCAGCGGCAGCAGGTAGGCCAGCAGAAAGAGCAACAGCAGCAGCGGCAACGCCCAGCGCTTGCTCATGCCCCTTGCACTCCCAGCCAGCCTTCGCGGCCTTCCAGGGCACCCCGTTGCACACGGCCCAGGGGCAGTGTGTTCAAGAACTCGGGCAACAGGTCGCCCAGCGGTCGGAACGCGATGTCGCGCCGGCGCGCATCGGCCAGCAATTGTCGAAAATCAGGTGCCATCAGAATCCCTTCCACCTCGGCATGAATGGTGTAGACGTTGAGTTGCCGGTCGCGGAACCGGTCGAGGATGAAAGCGTTGAAGTCCTTGGCCGCCACCGTAGGGCCCACCACTTCGTCGAAGGTCGGCAGATCCACCGGAATCTGCGGGGTGCCTGCCGAGCCGTCGGCGAGCAGTGGCCGGAACACCTGCTGCCCGCGGCAATCGCTGTTGTAGCGAAAGCCGAAGGCCTGCTTGGCTTCGATCACCCGCTCATCCGCCCGCCAACCCGCAGCGGCGGAGCACTGGATCTTTTCGCCGACGATGTCGCCGAGGGTATCCACGCCGCGGCGGATCTGTTCGATCAGCTGCGCGTCGCTCCAGCGTCCGGCATTGGCCTGCCAGCCGTGGTGATCCCAGGCGTGCAGGCCGATTTCGTGGCCGGCGTCCCGGGCCTGGCGCATCAGGTGCCCGAGCTCGCGGCCGATCGGCTTGCCCGGCCAGGCGGTGCCGGCCAGCAGGATGTCCCAGCCGTACAGGCCGGCGGCGTTGGAGCGCAGCATCTTCCACAGGAACTGCGGGCGGATCAGGCGCCACAGGTGCCGGCCCATGTTGTCCGGGCCGACACTGAAGAAGAACGTCGCCTTGACCTGCGCCTCGTCGAGGATGTCCAGCAGGCGCGGCACGCCTTCACGGGTGCCGCGGAAGGTATCGACATCAATACGCAAGCCTGCCTGCATCAGCGCGCTTCTTCTTTAGGGCGCTGGGCGATTTCGAGCATCGCCTCGCGCAGGAAGAAGTCCAGGGTGTTGCCGATGGTCTCGCGCATCTCCACGGTCGGCGCCCAGTCCAGCAGGCGCTTGGCGTTGGCGATGCTCGGCTTGCGGTGCGACACGTCCTGGTAGCCGCCGCCGTAGAACGCCTTGCTTTCCACGTCGCGGAAACCGGCGAACGGCGGGAAGTTGTGGCGCAGCGGGTGGGCTTCGAACTGGCGCAGCAACTCTTCGCCCAACTGACGGATGCTGGCTTCGTTGTCCGGGTTGCCGATGTTGATGATCTGGCCGTTGCAGACGTCGTTGTCGTTGTCGATGATCCGCGCCAGGGCCTCGACGCCGTCGGCGATGTCGGTGAAGCAGCGTTTCTGCTCGCCGCCGTCGAACAGGCGGATCGGCGTGCCTTCCACCAGGTTGAGGATCAGCTGGGTGATGGCGCGGGAACTGCCGATGCGGGCCGAGTCCAGGCGGTCCAGGCGCGGGCCCATCCAGTTGAACGGACGGAACAGGGTGAAGTTCAGGCCTTTCTGGCCGTAGGCCCAGATCACACGATCCAGCAGCTGCTTGGACACCGAGTAGATCCAGCGCTGCTTGTTGATCGGTCCGACCACCAGGTTGGAGCTGTCTTCGTCGAAGTTCGGGTCCTGGCACATGCCGTAGACCTCCGAGGTCGACGGGAAGATCACGCGCTTGTTGTACTTGACGCAGAAGCGCACCAGCCGCAGGTTTTCCTCGAAGTCGAGCTCGAACACGCGCAGCGGGTTGCGGGTGTATTCGATCGGCGTGGCGATGGCCACCAGCGGCAGCACCACGTCGCACTTCTTGATGTGGTACTCGATCCACTCTGAGTGAATGCTGATGTCGCCTTCGACGAAGTGGAAGTGCGGATGGCTGCGCAGGCGTTCGATGGCGTCGGAACCGATGTCCAGGCCATAGACTTCGTAGCGGTCGTCACGCAGCAGGCGCTCGGACAAGTGGTTGCCGATGAAGCCGTTGACGCCGAGGATCAGCACACGGGTGCGGCGCGGGCCGCGGCCGGACTCGGCGCCGCGCAGCAGCGAGCCGTCCACCAGGCCCAGTTCGTCGGCCAGTTGCGGGCCGCGCAGGTACAGGCCGTTGTCGTTGCGCTGGCCGGCGTTGATCACCAGCGAGTCCTGGCCGCAGGCGATGCGCAGCGGATCGGTGCTGATCACCCGGCCCGGGGCCTGGCCTTCGTTGCCCTGGACGACGTCGGCGCTCCACACGATCAGCTTGTGCTCGCCCACGGCGCAGAACGCGCCCGGATACGGCCGGGTGACGGCGCGCACGAGGTTGAACAGTTCTTCGGCCGGCTTGTTCCACAGCAGCTTGCCGTCCGCCGGGGTGCGACGGCCGAACACGGTGGCCTTGGACTCGTCCTGCGGGGTTTCGGTGACTTTGCCTTGCAGCAGCGCCGGCAAGGTGTCGCGCAGCAGGTCGCCGGCGGCGGTGCGCAGCTTGGCGTGCAGGCTCAGGCCGGTGTCGCTGCGCTCGATGGCCACCCGTTGCTGGGCGACGATGGCACCGGCATCGGCGCGCTTGACCATGCGGTGAAGGGTGACGCCGGTCTCGGTCTCGCCGTTGACCAGCACCCAGTTGGCCGGTGCCCGGCCGCGGTAGCGCGGCAGCAGCGAGCCGTGCAGGTTGTAGGCGCCCTTGGAAGCGGTGGCCAGCAAGGCCTCGCTCAGCAGGTTGCGGTAGTAGAACGAGAAGATGTACTCGGGGTTGAGCTTGGCGATGCGCTCGACCCACAGCGGGTGGTTGGCGTCTTCCGGCGCGTGCACCGGGATGCCTTTGTCGGCGCACAGCTGCGCGACCGACGCGTAGAAGGCGTTTTCCTTCGGATCGTCGGCGTGGGTGAACACCGCCGCGATGTCGAAACCACTGTCGAGCAGGGCTTGAATGCCGGCGCAGCCGATATCGTGATAGGCGAAGACAACAGTTTTTGCGCTCATTGGAAAACCTGATCAGAAGTGGAGTTTTGATGTTGGGCAGTGGAGAGACCGTCGACGGTGACGGCAGGCGCCGGCGCGGCCGGGTGGCTGCGCAGCACCTTCTCGATGAAGAAACGCGGGCGGGCGCGCACGTCGCTGTACATGCGGCCCAGGTATTCACCCAGAAGCCCCATGCCGATGAACTGGCCGCCGGTGAACACGAACAAGACCGCGAACAGCACGAACAGGCCGTCGCCACCCCAGCCGGCGCCGAGCGCCAGGCGCAGCACGATCAGCGCGAAGGCGAACAGCAGGCCCAGGCCCGCCATCGTGAAGCCGACGATGCTCAGCAGGCGCAGCGGTGTGGTGGTCATGCAGGTGATCAAGTCGAACATCAGGTTGATCAGGCGCATCGGGCTGTACTTCGAGTCGCCGTGCTCACGCTCGGCGTGGGCCACGACGATCTCAGTGGTGTGGCGGGCGAAGCTGTTGGCCAGGATCGGAATGAACGTGCTGCGCTCGCGGCAGGCCAGCATCGCGTCGATGATCGTGCGGCGGTAGGCGCGCAGCATGCAGCCGTAGTCGCTCATGGCCACGCCGGTGGAGCGTTGCACGGCGAGGTTGATCAGCTTCGACGGCCAGCGGCGCAGGGCCGAGTCCTGGCGGTTGTTGCGCACGGTGCCGACCACGTCGTAGCCGCGCTCGGCTTCGGCCACCAGCCGCGGGATCTCTTCCGGTGGGTTCTGCAGGTCGGCGTCGAGGGTGATGACCACGTCGCCCTTGCACTGCTCGAAACCGGCCATGATCGCCGCGTGCTGGCCGTAGTTGCGGTTGAGGATCACCGCCACGAACGGGCTGTCCGGGGCCTGGGCCGCGTCTTCGAGCAATTGCGCGGAGCGGTCGCGGCTGCCGTCGTCCACCAGCACGATTTCGTATTCGTGCTTGAGCTGGGCGCAAGCGGCGGCGGTGCGGCGCAGCAGCTCCGGCAGGCTTTCCTCTTCGTTGTAGACCGGGATGACGATCGACACACAATGGATTGGGTAAGGTCTCACGGGCGTTTTTCCAGTACGTGTTCAATGGCCCCGACGACGCGGTCAAGATCCTGGCCGGTCATGTCGGGGAACAACGGAATCGAGCACAGCCGCGCCGAGTTCCATTCGGTGTGGGGCAGGTACAGATCGGGGTCACGCTGGCGGTACCAGGTGTGCAGGTGGGTGGCGATGAAATGGATGCCGGTGCCGATGCCAAGGTCCTGCAGGCCTTTCATGAAGGCCTCGCGGTCCAGGCCGCAGCGTTCGCTGTCGATGCGCAGGATGAACAGGTGCCAGGCGTGCTGCTGCGCGTAGGTCGGCAGCGACAGCGGCTGCACCGGCAGGCCTTCGAGGCGCTGCAGGTACTGGGTGGCGAGTTCGGTGCGGCGGGCGTTGATCGCGTCCAGGCGCTCCAGCTGCACCAGGGCGATGGCGGCGTTGATGTCGGCCAGGTTGTACTTGAAGCCCGGTTCCATCACCTGGGCCTGAGGCTTGCGGCCGTGGGTGAGGCGGTCGTAGGCATCCACGCCCAGGCCGTGGAACTTGAGCATGCGCACGCGGTTGGCCAGGGCTTCGTCGTCGGTGACGAACATCGCGCCTTCGGCGCAGGTCATGTTCTTGATCGCATGGAACGAGAAGATCGCGGTGCCGGTGGAACCGACGTGGCGGCCCTTGTAGCGGGTGCCGGCGGCGTGGGCGGCGTCTTCGATCACCGCGATGCCGTGCTTGTCGGCCAGGGCGTAGAGCGGATCCAGGTCGAACGCGGCGCCGGCGTAGTGCACCGGAATGATGGCTTTGGTGCGCGGGGTGATGGCGGCTTCGATGCGGGCGGCGTCGGTCATCAGGGTGTCGCGGTCGACATCGACGAACACCGGCGTGGCGCCGAGCAGCGAGATCATGTTGGCGGTGGAGACCCAGGTCTGCGACGGAGTGATCACTTCATCGCCGGGGCCGATGCCCAGGGCCAGCAGGGTGATGTGCATGCCGCCGGTGGCCGACGACAGCGCCACCGCGTGGCGGCAGCCGACGTATTGCGCGAATTGCTCTTCGAGTGCCTGGTTCTTCGGGCCGGTGGTGATCCAGCCTGAACGCAGGACCTGTTCCACGGCTGCTATTTCCTCCTCGCCGATACTCGGGCGGGAGAAGGGGAGAAACGCCTGACTCATGAGCACCTCGCTGCGAATAAAAATGACTGATCTGTTTCCTATTGGATCCAATCCCAGCGTAGACGCAAAAAAACTCTTCGCATCAAGGAGTTGCCAAAACAACATGACGTCGGGGTTTGGTTGACTTTTCAGGCGTTGCCCGGCAGGTTGGTCGGTGCCGGCTGAGGATCAATCGAACTTAAGGTTATGCTCGATTTTGTGAAAGGAATATGAAAAACCGGTCGGCGAATCGTTTATCTCAAAGTCATACAGCCAGTGTTCAGACTTCTACCGTTTATCGCGTTTTTTTGTCGAAAAGTCCTACGGAAAAACGCTATTTAGATCAGTCTCATTACAGTTGTTAGTTGCAGTACTGAACCGTTTTTATTCAAGGCCTATCGTTTGATCGACTTACCCGCTGCACCTTCGAAAGATTCCGCAACCAGCCCGATGTCCCTGTATCTGGCGCGTCTGGCGCCCTCCAGCCAACTCACCATGCGTTATGTGCTGCAAGACGCCGCCGACCGTCTGGGGTTTGAAGACGTCAACGTCGAAGACATTCCCTGGCACGCGCTGCAACCGGAAGATGTTGTTGCGCTGGTCGCCGCATTGCGCGCCGACAACTACGCGCCGAACACTTCTTCGCTGTATGTGAATGCCGTTCGCGGCGTCATGAACGAAGCCTGGCGCATGAGCCTGATCAGTCATGAACATCTGTTGAAGATGCGTTCGGTCAAAGGCATCGCCGGCACACGGCTGTCCCAGGGGCGCAATCTGAAACGCACCCTGATCCACGAACTGATGGAAGTCTGCGCCGCCGACCCGCGTCCGCAGGGGCTGCGCGACGCGGCGATCATCGCCTTGCTGTACGGCACCGGCATGCGCAAGTCGGAGTCGGTGGACCTGGATCTGCACCAGGTGGACTTCGGCGAGCGCAGCCTGTGCGTCACCGGCAAGGGCAACAAGCAACTGATCAAGTACGCGCCGGCCTGGGCATTCGCCAAGCTCGACGCCTGGCTCGAACTGCGCCGTTCTCAGCTCAAGGAAGGCGAGCGCGACGATGCGTTCCTGTTCAACCGCATCCGACGCGGCAGCCACATCACCCGCGAGCGCATCACCAAGCACGCGATCTACTACATCGCCCGCCAGCGCGGCACCCAGGTCGGGGTGAAGATCATGCCCCACGATTTCCGCCGCTCGTTCATCACCCGGGTGATCGAGGAGCACGACCTGTCGATCGCGCAGAAGCTGGCCCACCACAGCAACATCCAGACCACCGCCAACTACGACGTGCGCGACGACAACGAGCGACGGCGGGCCGTGGACCGCTTCGATCTCTGATCACGCTCGACCTCCGGTCACTGCGCGTCGAAGACGTGGGCCGCCCCCAGCACCGACAGTTGCACGGCGCTGCCGGCTGACGGCGCGTGCATGCCCGTGCTGCGCACCAGCAATGAGCGCCCGCTGTCCATGGCCGCCGGCGGGCGCAGCTCCACGGTCAGGGTGCAGGTGTTGCCGCCGAAGTCCCGCTCGGTGACCACGGCGTTGCAGCCCTGCGCATCGACCGTGTCAGACAGCAGCAGCTGTTCGGGGCGCAGCATGATCTGCGCATCGCCGCAGAAGCCGTTGCTGTTGACCGGCACCCGGCCCAGGTCGCAATCGGCCCAACCGGCCTCGATCCGCGCGGGCATCACCACCGCCTCGCCGAGAAAACGGGCGGTCTGCTCGTCGTCCGGGTAGCGGTAAAGATCCATCGGGTGACCGGACTGCACCAGACGTCCGCCGCGCATGACCGCCAACTGATCGGCGAACGACAGCGCCTCGCTCTGATCGTGGGTGACCAGGATGGTGGTCACGCCGGTCGCTTCCAACAGGCGCGCGACCATCTTGCGCATGGCGCCGCGCAGGCCGGTGTCGAGGGCGGAAAACGGTTCGTCCAGTAGCATCAGCCGCGGTTGCTGGGCCAGCGCCCGGGCCAGCGACACCCGCTGCTGCTGGCCGCCGGACAGCTCATGGGGCCAGCGCGTGGCCATGCCCGCGTCGAGCGCGACGCTGTCCATCAGTTCGGCGATCCGTTCGGAACGGGCGGTGCCGGTCTCCGCCAGGCCGAAGCCGATGTTGGCGGCCACTGTCATGTGCGGGAACAGCGCGCCGTCCTGCGGCACATAGCCGATCTGGCGCTGGTAGGCGGGCACGGCATGGGTGCTGTCCGCCAGCGTCTGGCCGTTGAGCGTGAGGCTGCCGGCGTCGGGGAATTCGAAGCCGGCGATCATGCGCAGCAACGTGGTCTTGCCCGAGCCGGACGGGCCGACGATCACCGTGCGGCTGCCGGCGGGCACCGACAGGCTGACGTCGTCCAGCGCCGTCTGTGCGCCGAAGGTCTTGCAAAGGGATTTGAGTTCGAGAGCGTTCATCGACCGGCACTGCGCCTGGATTGGTGGTAGAGGATGGCCGTCAGCGGCAGCGACAGGATCACCATCAGCAGCGCGTAGGGCGCAGCGGCGGCGTAGTCGATTTCGCTGGTCATGGCCCAGAAACCGGTGGCCAGGGTGCGCGTGCCGTTGGGCGCGAGCAGCAAGGTGGCGGTGAGTTCGTTGGTGATCGCCAGGAACACCAGCGCCGCGCCCGCCGCCGCACCGGGCGCCGCCAGGCGCAGGGTGATCAGCCACAAGGCCCGCAGCGGCGAACGCCCCAGGCTCTGGGCGATGTTCTCCAGCTCCACCGGCGCTTGGGCGAAACCGGCGCGCAGGCTGACCAGCGCCCGGGGCAGGAACATCAGCAGGTACGCCAGCAGCACGGTGAGGGTGGTCTGGTAGATCGGCCGGGCGAAATGGATCGTCACGGTGACCAGGGCCAGGGCCACGACGATCCCCGGCAATGCGCTGGTGATGTAGTTGCAGCCTTCGAGCAGGCGCTGCAGCTTGCCGGGGGCACGGATCGACAGCCAGGCGATGGGGATCGCCGCGAGGCTGGTCAGCAGCGCGCCGGTGACGCCGAACGACAGGGTCTGGAGCAGGGCCGGCAGCAGCTCGTCGCCTTGCCAGACCTCGGCGCCGCCGGCGATCAGCCAGCGGCCGAGCGTGAGCAGCGGCACGCCCAGGGCCAGCAGGCACGTCACCGTTTGCAGGATCAGGCCCAAGGCGGCCGTGGCCGGGCGCAGGCGCACGGTGCGCTGCTCGCGGGCGCTGCCGGAGCCGACCCGCGCATAGCGAGCCTGGCCCCGGGCGGCGGACTCGGCGGTGAGCATCGCCAGGCAGCACAGCGCCAACACCCCGGCCAGCATGTTGGCGGCCGGGCCGTTGAAGGTGGACTTGAACTGGTCGAAGATCGCCGTGGTGAACGTGTCGAAGCGGATCATCGCGTACAGGCCGTATTCGGCCAGCAGATGCAGGCCCACCAGTAGCGCGCCGCCGCAGATGGCCAGGCGCAGTTGCGGCAGCACCACCCGGAAGAACACCGCCCGGGGCTTCAGGCCCAGGGACTCGGCCACGTCTTCGATGGCCGGATCCAGGCGCCGCAGCGTCGCGGCGATCGGCAAATAGAGGAACGGGAAATAGGCGATCACGGACACCAGCACACCGGCCGGCAACCCGTGGATCGACGGCACCAGGCTGACCCAGGCGTAACTGTGCACGAAGGCCGGCACCGCCAGCGGCGCGACCGCCAGCAGCGACCAGATCCGCCGGCCCGGCAGGTCCGTGCGCTCGGTGAGCCAGGCCAGCGCCGTACCGAGCACGATGCACACGGGCAAGGTGATCAGCACCAGCAGCACGGTGTTGACCAGAAGCTCGGCCACGCGCGGGCGGAACACCAGCGCTTCGATGGTCGCCCAGCCGGTGTACCACGACACGCCGATCACAAACCCGATCGGCAGCAGCGACAACAGCGACACCGCCACGGCCAGCACGACCACCCACGAGCTCCCGCGCCCATTGAAGGCCCGGGACTGACGCGACAGGTTGACGGAAGGCGCCGCAGCGACTCCCGCCGGCAGAGATTCATGCATCAATTACAACAGTCCGGCCTGGGTCATCAGTTCGACGGCTTTCTTGCTGTCGAGCTTCGACGCATCGACTTTCGGCGCGCCCAGATCCTTCAACGGCACCAGTTTGGGGTTGGAACCGGCGTCCTTGCCCACGGCGTACTCATACGACTTGCCGGTGCGCAGCACCTCCTGGCCCTGTTTGCCGGTGATGTACTCGAGGAACTTCTGGGCTTCCTCCTGGTGTTTGCTGGACGCCAACACGCCGCCGCCGGAAATGCTCACGAAGGCGCCCGGATCCTGATGCCGGAAGTAGTGCAGGGCGGTGTTCTTGCTGTTCTCGCCGGTCTTGGACTGATCGACGAAGCTGTAATAGTGGTAGATGACGCCGCTGTCGATCTGACCGGCGTTCACGGCCTTGAGCACCGCGCTGTTGCCGCGGTAGGCGGTGGCGTTGGTTTTCATGGCCTTGAGCCAATCCAGCGTGGCGGCTTCGCCTTTCTGCTGCAGGACGGCGGCGACGATGGCCTGAAAGTCCGCGCCGGCCGGTGAGGCGGCCCAGCGGCCTTTCCAGGCCGGATCCGCCAGGTCCATCAGGGATTTGGGCAAGTCCTTTTCCGCCAGTTTGGCCGGGTTGTAGACGAACACGGTGGAGCGGGCCGCGATGCCGACCCACTGACCATGGGCCGGGCGGTAGGCGGCGTCCACTTGCTCCAGCGTGGCCGGGGCCACAGGCGCGAACAGCTTGGCGTTGTCCACCAGCACCATGGCCGGGGAGTTCTCGGTGAGGAACACGTCCGCCGGAGAGGCCTTGCCTTCCTGCACCAGTTGGTTGCCCATCTCGGTGTCGTCGCCGTTGCGTAGGGTCACCGGGATGCCGGTCTCTTCGGTGAAGCCCGCGACCCAGGCCTTGGTCAGGGTTTCGTGCTGGGCGTTGTACACCACGATGCCGACCGAGTCAGCGGCAACGGCATGGCCGGCACCCAACAGTGCGGCAGTGAGCGCAGCGAGTTTCAGGAAGGACGGGACGCGTGGACGCATGACGGGACAGCTCCTGTGGTGAGACGTGATCGGCAACCCGTCGCGTGCCTAGCAATGCGAATGAGTTGCAAATGTCGGATGGCTGGCAATGTAGAGAGGCAAATGAGAAAAAAACGTCAAACAAACCGTTAATACATGTCATTGCCATTCAGGTTAGCAGTCACTCGGCCTTTGCAGGGTTGCCGTGCGTCACACAGAAGCGCTGTCGGTCAGTTGCGGGGGATGTAGGCCACGCTCTGGTCCTGGCGGACATGGAACACCTGTTCGCCGCGGGTGGGGGTGGTGGTGACGACCTGGTGGTCCGCGCCCAGGTAATCCAGGGGCACCGGGTCGCCGGGGCGGTACTGCGCGACGATGATCGTGCGCTGCGGATCCCAGTGGCGGCCGCTGGTGCGTTCAAGCCAGGCCATCAACGCGGCGGTGTCGCCGGCGCGAGGGAAGTCCTGGGTTTCCTGCACGTAGTAGAAGGGGGCGCCGCCGGTCTGCAGGTACATCGGCACTTTGTTGTCCACCTCGACCATCACCATTTCCCACTGTTTGAGCGGTGCTTGCAGGCTGGCTTGCTGGCGTACGGTTTCGCCGAAGCGGATCACGCCGCCGCCACTGTTGGTCCACGGGTAGAGGACGCCCAGCACGCCGAGCGTCAGCACCGTGGCGGCGGCGAACCCTGCCTTGAGGCGATTGCCGCCGAACCGCCCTTGGGCTTCACGCGCCGCCATGCGCCGGGTGATCCACCAGGCGCCGAGCAACTGCGCGAACGGCACCAGTGGCAGCACGTAGTAGCTGCGCCGGCTGCCGCTGGCGGTGAAGAACAGCAGCAACAGGCCCAGGCCCTGGATCAGCCGGCGGGTGTCCGGCTCGATGTGCCGCCAATGACGCATCGCCACCCACAGCGCAATGATCCAGCACGGCGCCCACGGCAGGGTGTAGACCGGCAGGTAGACCAGATAGGTCCAGATCGGCCCGATGTTGTCGAACGGCTGGAAGAAGCGCACCACGTTTTCCCGCAGCACCAGGCCCAGGCCGCTTTCGCCGTAGTTCGGCGCGCCGTACAGGTGCGAGAGCAGAAACGGCGTCATGTAGAACGCCCCGGCCACCAGCAGCGCCGCGCCCAGGCGCAGGTTGAGGTGACGTTTCCAGCGGCCGTCCTCCAGCAGGTGCGGCAGCAGCACCAGCCCCGGCAGGATGAAGCCGATCAGCCCCTTGAACAGTGAGGTCAGGGCCAGCAGCAGGCAAAACACCACGTAGCGCGAGAAACGGGTGTCGTCCGGCCCGCGCCAGTACCACCAGACCGCCGCCAGCACACCGCACACGGTGAGGATGTCGGCGGTGGCGACCCGGGCCCAGAACACGAAGTAGAACGTGGTCGCCAGCATCCACCCGGCGATCAACCCGGTGCCCTTACGGAACAGGCGTTCGCCCAGCAGGTAGACCAGCCACACGCTGAGCCACGCCGCCACCACCGACGACAGGCGCAGCGACCAGTGGCCCAGGCCGCCGGTCAGCCAGCTGCTGGCGGTGATCAGCCAGTAGGAGAGCAGCGGCTTGTCGTAATAGGCGCCGCCCTTGAGGTACGGGTCGAAGTAGTCGCCGCTCTGCAGCATCTGCAATGCGATGTTGGCCCAGCGGGTTTCGGCGCCCCAGAGTTCGCGGCCGCCCAGGCCCAGCATCAGCATCAGGGCGGTGGCGCCCAGCAGCAGCCACAGGGCGCGACGGTCGTCGCGCCGATCATTGCTTACGGTCATGGCTGGCTCTGGGGAAAGATGAAGATGTGCAGGTTGCCGCGCCGGAAGTGCTGGCCGTCCACCGGCAGCAGTTCGACTTCTTCCTCTTCCTGGGTGCTGTTGACGCGCATCACCACACCCACCGAGCCTTTCTTGCGTGCATCGGTCATCCACTGGCCGACGCTGTCGAGGCTGACCTTGCGGTTGGCCATCGCCGGGTCATCGAGACCGTACTTCAGTTCGCCCACGGTGTTGAACAGATCCACCTGCGGGCGGTTCAGCCGCCATGACAGGGCCGAGGCCGCGCCCAGGTCGTTGCTCAACAGCGAAGCGGTTTCGCCCAGCGCCTGCTGGTGCTCGGCGATGAATTGGTCGGGCATCTTGCTGTCGACGATCCGCGCCGGCATCGCCGCCGGCAGCAGCGCCACCAGCAGGCCGATGCCCAGCGCCGGCATCACCCACAGCGTCAACGGCCGCAGGGTTTGCAGGGCATTGGCGATGATCCAGCCGATCAGCACGATGTAGGCCAGCGACAGGCTGAACATCTCGGTGTTTTCGTAGAGTTCGCGCTTGCTCTGCAGGTAGAGCAGGGCCACCAGCGCCACGCTGGCCAGCACGGTGTTGATGATGCCGTTCAGGCGCAGTACGCGGCTGCTGCGGTTGTCCAGCCAGGTCACCACGGTGTGCCCCATCAGCAGGGCCAGCGGCAGCAGGCACGGCATGATGTAGGTCGGCAGCTTGCCGCTGCTGAGGCTGAAGAAGGCCAGCGGCAGGAGGAACCACAGGGCAAGGAACGCGGTTTTCGGTTCGCGCCGTTCCCGCCACGTGCGCATCAGCGTCGATGGCAGCAGCACCGCCCATGGCAGGGTGGAGGCGAACAGCAGCGGCAGGTAGAACCACCACGGGCGGGCATGCTGCGCCGCGTCGCCGGCGGCGAAACGGCGGATGTGCTCGTGCCAGAAGAAGAAACGCCAGAAGTCCGGTTCCCGATAATGGACAGCAATCACCCACGGCAGGCTGACCAGCGCCGCCACCAGCACGGCCAACGGGCCGTAGCGCAGCAGTTCGCCGAAGCGGCGCTGCCAGACCATGTAAGGCAGCACGATCAGCACCGGCAGCATCAGGGCCAGGAAACCCTTGGTCAGGAAGCCCATGCCGCAGGCCAGCCCCAACAGTGCCCAGCCGCCCAATCGGCCCCTTGGCGTCTGGCTGTCGAGGGCGAACCACACCGCCACCAGGCTCAGGTTGACCCACAGGGTGAACTGCGGGTCGAGGTTGGCGTACCCGGCCTGACCGGCGATCAGGCCGAAGCTCATGTAGAGCAGGGCGCAGGCGGCGCTGATGCGCGGCGAGTTCCACAGGCGGCGGGCCAGCAGGTAGGCCAGCCAGACGCTGACTCCGGTGCTCAGGGCCGAGGCGATGCGCACGCCGAACAGGTTCTCGCCGAAGATCGCCTGACCGATCGCGATCAGCCAGTAGCCGCCGGCGGGCTTCTCGAAGTAGCGGATGCCCATGAAGTGCGGAGCGACCCAGTTGCCGCTCTGGAGCATTTCCTGGCTGATCTGGCCGTAGCGGGTCTCGTCCGGGATCCACAGGCCGTGGTTCATCAACGGCAGCAGGTAGAACACGGCGAACGCCAGGACCAGGCCGAGGATGGCCCAGCGTTCGAAGGAGGCGTCGGGGCGGTTCAGGGGGATAGGGCGGGCAGCGTGGCGCAGCGGATTGTTTTGGGACGTCATGACAAAGCCTTGGTGGGGCGGAGTGCAGGGTTCAACGGTCCTGCCGACATGTTCCTGCGTCGGTGGGCCATCGGGTTGAATGAATGCAGGCGCGTGATCGGGCTACGGATGTTTCCTGTATTCAGAGTGCGTCCCAACCTCCAGGCAGGCGCGCTCGCGATTAAGACAAGCCTAAATGGGACGGATGTCCAGTTTGGCGGCCCGTAATACATCTTTCTTTACAAAACAATGAAAGCGCTGTGGTTAGGCTGACAAATAACGTCACTGTTTCCGTTGTGGCCTTACTTCAGGGAAAGTTGCGACCAAGTGTCGGCGTTGACGATGCCCATTACTTCAAGCTGCCCCTTGCCGCCGATGCGTACGAACAGTGCGCTGCCATATTCTGCGGTGGCCGCGTGGGGGAACCCGGTCTGCTTCTCGAAATCGCTGATGCAGCCGCTGTGGGTCACCAGCACCAGGTTATGTTGCGCAACCTTGTGCGCCACCACGTCATTGCGCAGCGTGGGGCCGCAGGTGGCCAGCCATTCCTGGGTGGCGGCATCGTGGCCGAACATGAAGTGCGCGGTCTGCGCGGTGCGTGTCATCGGGCTGCTCAGCACTTGGGCCTGATCCATGCCCAGGTGAGTGAAGCCTTGCCCGACGGTGGTCGCCGCCGCGCTGCCCACCTGCGTGATGCCGTCGGCCGGCCCCAGGCAAAGGTTCTCGGAGCGGTCGCAGCGTTCGGTATGACGCACCAGCGCAACCACCTCGCCAGCCTTCCAGGCCATGACCAACCGGCTGGTTTCGGCAGGCCCCGCGTTGCCCAGATAGGTCGGCGTGCGCGGCCACCAGACAAACCCGCTGACCAGCGCGGCCAGCGGCAGGAGCCAGGCCAATAGCACCAGTATGCGCATATGTTTCAAGCGCCCTTTCTTATTGGCGGAAATGAATTGCACGGACTCTCCCAAGGCTCGACCCCTTAGAACTTTCTGTATAAGTCAGGCACGGGGAGTGCCAACTATTTAATCAACTTTGATCGCGGGGAACATGAACGGTAGCTGAACACTACGCAGCTGCTCGTTGGGGCGCGGTGAAGAACATGTGAAAAAAATGCCAGAGCCGTAGATCCGCAACTAATCCGGTAATTGATAAATAAACTCAAATCCGAATTTTGTTTGGGCTTCTGGCTTACAAATATTGACGGCTGCGCTGAAGTTGTATTTTTTCAACTCCGTCAGGGGCGACGGTTTGTCTCCCCCATGCCGTGCAGCCCGGAACGCGCCTGCTGAAGCCCTGGAGTCACCGAACCGAATGGATCTCAAGCAAAGCCTGAGCAAGCGCATCGTCATCGTGTTTGCTCTGATGAGCGCCGTCGTCGCGGGCGTGTTTGCCGTGGGCATCGTGGCCACCGTCCATGTGGTGGAGCACAAGCTGACGAGCACTGCCCTGAGCGGCGGATTACGCCGGTTGTTGTCGATGGATGACATCAGCCGGTGGAACCATCGCCCGGAAAAAGATGAACTGTTTTACTTCGAGGGGGGACCAGGGCCGTTGGCGCTCACCCCGACGCTGGCGGCATTGCCGCCGGGCTTTCAGGAGGTGACGTTCGGCGACGATGCGTTCTTTGCCATGGTGGAGCTGGTCGGCGGGCGCAAGTACGTGCTGCTGCGCGACCAGGAAAGCCTGGAGAAGCGCGAGCACTTGCTGTTCGTCGTGGTGACCGTCGGGTTTCTGCTCAGCGTACTGCTGGCGTTGGTGCTGGGGCGTCTGCTGGCGCGCAGGGTGATGGCGCCGGTGATCCGCCTGGCGCGGCAGGTGCGGCACCGCGATCAGTTGCTGGAGCTGGCGCCGCCGCTGCACCCGGACTACGCGGCCGATGAAGTGGGCGAGCTGGCGCTGTCGTTCGACCAGACGCTGGGGCGCCTGCGCGAGACCCTGAGCCGGGAAAAGCTGTTCACCGCCGACGTCAGCCACGAACTGCGCACGCCGCTGATGGTGCTGTCCGGCTCCTGCGAACTGCTGCTCGCCAACCCGTCGCTTGACCCGCGCTCCTCGGCGCAAGTGAACCGCATCGCCAGGGCCAGCCATGAGATGCGCCAACTGGTGGATACTTTCCTGATGCTGGCCCGTGCCCAGGACGACACCGGCAACGACATCTGCGCCACGCTCAGGCAGGTGGCGGACGCCCAGGCGGAAATCTGGGGCCGGTTGATCCGGGAAAAGGGCCTCGAGTTCTTCTACGACACGAACCCGACCCATTCGCAGAGCTACAACCTGACGTTTCTGCAATCGGTGATGGGCAACCTGCTGCGCAATGCCTGGCACTACACGGATAAGGGCTACGTGCGCCTCACGCTGACGCAAAGCGGTTTTGTGGTGGAGGACAGCGGCATCGGCATCCCCGAGGAGCAGCGCCCGGCGATGTTCCAGCCGTTCGTGCGCGGCGACGAGCGTCGCGGCGAAGGGCTCGGTCTGGGGCTGTCGCTGGTGCAGCGGATCTGCACCCGGCAGCGCTGGACGGTGGAACTCACCACCCGTGAGCCCAACGGTTGCCGTTTCGCGGTGGAACTGACCCCGCCGGCTCAGGAGGCCGTCGGGCAACCGCGATTGCCGCCCGCGGCCTGAATGATCAGCGCGGCCAGGCGTTTGACGTTGTTTTGCTGGGCGCTCACCAACTCGTCGATCGAAGGCCCGGACGGCGTGCGCAAGGTCGAACGGCAGGCCAGCCGCGCACCGTCGCCGCCCGCTGCCCGCAGCTGCCATTTGACGTCGATAAGCCCGTACTGGCCGGGCACCGAATCGAAGCGCTGCACCTCGATCAGCACCGACGCCTTGCGCGGGCTGCCGGCATTGCCCAACTGATCCGTCAGGGTGCTACGCAATTCATCGGCCAGGCTCGCCGCCCACCATTCGGTCTCCAGGATCGCCAGGCCGCTGTTGCCCTGGCGGATGACGATCTGCGGCCGATCCACCTGCGGCGGCACGCTGATGCCTTCCAGGGCGATGTCCGGGCCGGCGCGGCCGGCGGCCGGTTGCGCCGGGGTCAGGGTATGGAAGCTGATCGGGTCGCTGCGGCAGGCGCCGAGCAGCAGGCATGCGGCGAGCACGGCGGTTTTCAGCGGTGAGGCCATGGGACAGCTCCTGTGCTCAGTTGCGCGGCGGGCCTTTCAGGTCCAGCGGCGCGGCGTTGTCGGGACGTCCGCGGATCAAGGATTCCGGGTGCCGGCCCAGGTAATCCGAGAGTTCGCGCAGCGAACGCGACATGCGGCCGAGTTCATCCAGCGTGCGGGTCAGCTGTTCGCGCTGCGGCGAGTCTTCGGCCAGGGTCGAGTTGGCCGACTGCAAGGTCTTGCTCACGTCGGACAGGGTGTTCTGCACGCCTGGCAAGGTCTTGGCGTTGAACTGGGTCAGGCCTTTGCGCAGTTCCACCAGGTTGCTGTCCAGGTTGCCGGCGATCCGTTCCACCGGCAGCTTGTTGAGCTTGTCGATCACGGCTTCAAGCTTTTCCTGCAGCTGTTCGAGGCTGCCGGGGAGGGTCGGGATCATGACGGGGCGCAGGGTTGGGTCGAACGCAACCTTTTCGGCCTTCGGATAGAAGTCCAGGGCGATGTACAACTGGCCGGTGAGCAGGTTGCCGCTGCGGGCCTGGGCACGCAGGCCGTTCTCGACGAAGGTGCCGATCAGCCGCACGGCGGCGGCTTCGTCTTCGGGATTGTGCTTGAGCACCTTGAGCATCTTGATGTGGGCCTGGCCCAGGCGCTGCGGGTAGATCACGATGCCGACGTTGACCGGGAAGCTGCGTTTCTTCTCGTCGAAATCCAGGTTCACGCTCACCACCCGGCCCACTTCCATGCCGAGGAATTCCACCGGTGCATCGACCTTGAGCCCGCGCAGCGCCTGGTCGAACCGCAGGCTCAGGTACTGCGGCTTGCCGTTGGGCGGGGCGAGGGCGGTCTGCTGGTCGTCGAACAGGTCGAAGGTCTTGAGTTCTTCGGCCGCCACGTCGTTGGGGCTGTACTCCGGTGCGCGGAAAGCGACGCCGCCGACCAGCAGGGTGGACAGCGATTCGGTCTTGACCGCGAAACCGTTGGCGCCGACGTTCACGTCCAGGCCGCTGGCGTTCCAGAAACGGGTGTTCTCGGTGACGTAGGCATCGTTGGGCGCATGGATGAACACTTCGACGGTCACGCCTTTGCCGTCGGCGTCCAGCGCGTAGGCGACGACCTGGCCCACCGGGATCTTGCGGTAGTAGACCGGCGAGCCGATATCCAGGGAGCCCAGGTCCTGGGTGTGCAGGTTGAAGCGCTTGCCCGGTTCGCCGTAGGTGATCGGCGGCGGGTTCTCAAGCCCGGTGAAGCGCTTGGCGCGGCTGGCGGACTGACCGATGTCGGCGCCGATGTAGTCGCCGGAGAGCAACGTGTCGATGCCCGACACGCCGCCGGCGCCGATGCGCGGGCGCACCACCCAGAACTGCGAGTCCTTGCGGGTGAAGGTCTCGGCCTGCTTGGACAGCTTGAGGGTGGCGTTGACGCTTTTCTGGTCGTTGCTCAGCTCGACGTCGGTCACGTGGCCGATCACCACGTTGCGGTATTTGACTTCGGTCTTGTTGGCGGTCAGGCCGCTGCCGGTCTTGAACGAGACGGTGATGGTCGGGCCTTCCTGCATCAGGTTGTGCACCACCAGCGAAATGCCCACCAGCACCGCGACGATCGGCACGATCCACACCAGCGACACGTTGAAGCGCCGGGTCTTGACCGGGGCGGGACCGGGTGCGGGCGGCGGGCTCGCGGCTGACGTCTCCATCCATGACCTCCGGGGGTGTGTTCGGCAATGAGCGTCAGGAACGCAAAAGCACTTCCTCAATATAGAAGTGCTTTGCGAGAGAGCAAATGCGGGCCGGCGCCGCCGTCAGCCGAGGATTTCCCGCAGGCGGTACCAGAACATGCCCAACGCCAGCAGCGGCGAGCGCAGGGCCGGGCCGCCGGGGAAGGTCATGTGCGGCACGCCGCTGAACACGTCCATGCCTTGGCTGTGGCCGGCGTGGATCGCCTCGCCGAGCAGTTTGGCGCACCAGTGGGTGACGTTCAGGCCGTGGCCGGAATAGCCCTGGGCGTAGAACACGTTCGGGTGCTGCCGGAGACGGCCCACCTGCGGGAAGCGGTTGGCGGTGATGCCGATCTTGCCGCCCCACTGGTAATCGATGCGCACGTCCGCCAGTTGCGGGAACACTTTGAGCATCTTCGGCCGCATGTACGCGGCAATGTCCGCCGGATCCCGCCCGGAATAGTGGCAGGCACCACCGAACAGCAGGCGGCGGTCCGCCGAGAGCCGGTAGTAGTCGAGGCCGACTTTCTGGTCGCACAGCGCCAGGTTCTGCGGGATCAGTTCGGCGGCGCGCGCCGGCGACAGGGGCTCGGTGGCGATGATGTAGCTGCCGGCGGGCAGCACCTTGCCGCTGAGTTTCTGTTCGAGTTCGTCCAGGTGCGCGTTGCAGCCCAGCACCAGGCTGCCGGCACGCACGGTGCCGTGGGTGCAGCGCACCTGTACGGTGTCGCCGTGGGTGATCTCCTGCACCTGGCTCTGCTCGAAGATCCGCACCCCCAGCGCAGCGGCCACCCGGGCTTCGCCCTGCACCAGATCCAGCGGGTGCAGGTGACCCGAGCCCATGTCGATCAGGCCGCCCTGGTAGACGCCGGCGTTCACCACCTGCCGGCGGATCTGTTCCGGCGCCACCAACCGCGTCTCATGGGCATAGCCGGACTTCGCCAGGCTGTCCTGTTCGGCCTTGAACGCCTCGAACTGCGCGGCGGTGTTGGCCAGCTCGCAGAAGCCCCAGCGCAGGTCGCAGTCGATGCCGTGCTCGGCGATGCGCCGGCGCACCAGCTCCACCGAGTCGATCCCGGCCTGTTGCAGGTAGCGCACGCCGTCGCTGCCGACATGGCGGGCGAAGCTTTCGACGTCATGGCCGATGCCGCGGATCAATTGCCCGCCGTTGCGCCCGCTGGCGCCCCAGCCGATCCGCCGGCCCTCCAGCAGCACCACCGAGAGGCCGCGCTGCGCCAGTTCGATGGCGGTGTTGACGCCGGTGAAGCCGCCGCCGATCACGCAGACGTCGGCGCTCAGGTCGCTGTCCAGCACCGGGTAGGGCGTGGCCGCGCGGGCGGAAGCGGCGTAGTAGGAGCGGGTGTGTTCCTGGGTGGACTGATTCATTTGTTCGACTTCACTTTGCTCCAGGACCGGGTCATCAGACGCATGATCGACTGGGGCGGGGTAGAGGAGATGTAGAGCTTGTCGAGCACCGCCTGGGGCGGGTAGACCTCGGGGTTGTTGACCAGCTCGGCGTCCATGTACGGCTTGGCCGCAGGGTTGGGGTTGGCGTAGCCGACCGAGGCGCTGACCTTGGCGATCACCTGCGGGTCGAGCAGGTAGTTGATGAAGGCGTGGGCTTCCTTCGGATTGCTGGCGTCGGCGGGGATCGCCAGCAGGTCGAACCACAGGTTGGCGCCTTCCTTGGGGATCGCGTAAGCGATGTTCACGCCGTTCTTGGCTTCCTTGGCGCGGTTGGCGGCCTGGAACACGTCGCCGGAATAGCCGAAGGCCACGCAGATGTCGCCGTTGGCCAGGTCCGACACATACTTGGAGGAGTGGAAGTAGGTGATGTAGGGGCGGATGCTCAGCAGCTTCTCTTCGGCCTTCTTGTAGTCGTCCGGGCTTTCGCTGCGCGGATCCAGGCCCATGTAGTTGAGGACGGCCGGAAAGACTTCGTCGGCCGAGTCCATCATCGACACGCCGCACTGGGTGAGTTTCTTCAGGTTCTCCGGTTCGAACAGCACGGCCCAGGAATCGATGTGGTCGACGCCCAGCACCTGCTTGACCTTGTCGACGTTGTAGCCGATGCCGTTGGTGCCCCACAGGTAAGGCACGGAGTGTTCGTTGCCGGCGTCGTTCTTCTCCAGCAGGGCGAGCAGTTTGGGGTCGAGGTTCTTCCAGTTCGGCAATTGCGAGCGGTCGAGCTTGAGGAACGCGCCGGCCTTCACCTGGCGGGCCAGGAAGTGGTTGGAGGGCACCACCACGTCATAGCCGGTGCGGCCGGCGAGCAGTTTGCCTTCCAGGGTTTCGTTGGAGTCGAAGACGTCGTAGATGACCTTGATCCCGCTGCCGGCCTGGAAGTCGGCGAGGGTGGTCTCGCCGATGTAGTCGGTCCAGTTGTAGACGCTGACCTGGGGTTGAGCCTGGGCCCCGGCGCTGCACAGCAGCGCGAGGGCGGCGGGGATCATGGATTTCAACGGACGCATGGCGACACCTCTTGGCATTGTTGGAATTTTTGGGTTGCTGCGTTTCCTGTGGGAGCTAGCTTGCTGGCGATGGCGGTCTGTCAGCCGACGACGATGTTGGCTGTGCCGGCCCTATCGCGGGCAAGCCCGCTCCCACAGGGGAATGCGGTGTTTCGGGTTGCTGCGTTTTCTGTGGGGGCTAGCTTGCTGGCGATGGCGGTCTGTCAGCCGACGACGATGTTGGCTGTGTCGGCCCTATCCCGCTCCCACAGGGGAATGCGGTGTTTCGGGTTGCTGTGTTTCCTGTGGGAGCTAGCTTGCTAGCGATAGCGGTCTGTCAGCCGGCGAAGATGTTGGCTGTGCCGGCCTCTCGCGAGCAGGCTCGCTCCTACAGGGATTCAGACGCTCAGCAGCAGGAATTCCCGCTCCCAGGAGCTGATCACCCGTTTGAAGTTCTCGTGCTCGGCCCGTTTGACCGCCACATAGCCGCGTACGAACTTGTCGCCCAGGTAGCCAGCGACGGTCTCGCACTCTTCCATCTGGGTCAGGGCCTCTTCGATGGTGATCGGCAGGCGCAGGTTGCGCCGCTCATAGGCCCGGCCTTCCACGGCAGCACTCGGCTCGACGCCTTCGACCATGCCGATGTAGCCGCACAGCAGGCTGGCGGCGATGGCCAGGTACGGGTTGGCGTCTGCGCCCGGCAGGCGGTTTTCCACGCGCATCGATTCCGGCCCCGAGGTCGGCACCCGCAGCCCGACGGTGCGGTTCTCTTCGCCCCATTCGACGTTGACCGGCGCCGAGGTGTCCGGCAGGAAGCGGCGGAACGAGTTCACGTTCGGCGCGAACATCGGCAGCACCTTGGGGATGTACTTCTGCAGGCCGCCGATGTGGTGGCGGAACAGCGTGCTCATGGAGCCGTCGGCATCGGCAAAGATCGGCTGGCCGGTGGCGATGTCCACCACGCTCTGGTGCAGGTGCATGGCGCTGCCGGGTTCGTCGCCGATCGGCTTGGCCATGAAGGTGGCGGTGACGTTGTGCTTGAGCGCCGCCTCGCGCAGGGTGCGCTTGAAGACGGTGATCTGGTCGGCCAGGTCCAGCGCGTCGCCATGGCGGAAGTTGATTTCCATCTGCGCCGGGCCGTCTTCGTGGATCAGCGTGTCCAGGTCCAGGCCTTGCAGCTCGCACCAGTCGTAGACGTCTTCGAACAGCGGGTCGAATTCGTTGGCCGCGTCGATGGAGAACGACTGGCGGCCGCTTTCGGCCCGGCCCGAGCGACCCAGCGGCGCCTTGAGCGGCAGATCCGGGTCTTCGCAGCGCTGGGTCAGATAGAACTCCATTTCCGGCGCCACGATCGGCTTCCAGCCCTTGTCGGTGTACAGCTGCAGGACCTTCTTGAGCACGTTGCGCGGCGACAGTTCGATCGGGTTGCCGAACTTGTCGAAGGTGTCGTGGATCACGATGGCGGTGGGCTCGACGGCCCAAGGCACCACGTACACCGCGTCGCTCACCGGTTTGCAGACCATGTCGATGTCGGCCGGGTCGAGCAGGTCGTAGTAGATGTCGTCGTCGACGAAATCCCCGGTTACCGTTTGCAGCAGCACACTTTCCGGCAGGCGCATGCCTCGCTCATGCAGGAACTTGTTGGTCGGTGCGATCTTGCCGCGGGCGATGCCGGTCAGGTCGCTGACCACGCATTCCACTTCGGTAATCTTGTGATCTTTCAGCCATGTGAACAGCTGATCGAAAGGGGCGTTCATAAAGACCTCGTCGTTGGTTTTATTGACGCGCCGGGAATACGGTTTCATCTGCCGCAGGCTTCCCCTGTGGCGCGTTGACGTCTATCTTGGGCGGGCCTTGCGGTTCCATCTATCCACTTTCAGCAGCACCAAAGCGCACCAAAAGAGTGCGCAAGGTCTCCCATGACAACGTGTAACCCGATACAGGTCCAAGCCTTCGACACCGCCGACGTCACCGAACAGATCCGCGCCACGCCGGGTTGGGTGCAGCATTACCAACAGATGTCGCCAGGGCATTTCGCCGGGCGGATCCGCTACCTGGACCTTCAGGGTGTGGAGGTCTACGAAGAGCAGATGAACACCCGCGTCGAGCAGAACTTCAGTGCGCCGCCAGGGGCGCTGGCGTTCTGTTTCGACCGCAGCGACAACGCGCTGTACCTGCTCAACGAAGAGAGCCGCAACATCTGGATCACTCCGGAGAACTACCAGGAAATCGCCGTGGTGTTCGGCCCGGACTTCGTCCGCCAGCACGGCCTGGACGTGGCCCGGCTGGAGGGGCTGTTCATGGCGCCGCTCAACGGCGGGCAGAACGCGCTGTTCAGCCGCTGGCTCAGCGCGACCCTGACCCGGCTCGCGCAGACCTTCGACCCGACGACTAAAGACGCACTGACCCGCCAGTTGCTGGAGGACTGCCTGTTCATCCTCGACAACGCCCGGCTGTGCCTGGATCGCGGCGCCCAGCAGCGCAGGGCCGATGAGCGGAGGATCATGAAGCGCGTGGGCGAATGGGCGGCGGACTCGCCGGAAGAGACCGTCAACCTGCTGGAGCTTTCACAGGTTGCCGGGGTGTCGCTGCGTCAGTTGCAGCAGGCGTTCAAGGCCTACACCGGCATGTCCCCGACCCACTGGCTGCGCCTGCGCCGGCTCAACAGCGCCCGGCGCGAACTGCTTGGCCGCAGCGGCGGGGCCAACACGGTGGCCGAAGTGGCGATGAATTGGTCGTTCTGGCATTTGGGGCGGTTCTCCAGCAGTTACCGGGCCCTGTTCAAGGAGTTGCCCAGCGAGACGCTGAAGCGGCGGAACTGAGCGACGCAACGGCGCGCAACGGCCAGCCCGGCGGCCGACCGTTACGCGCAAGGCCTCACATGCCGTTGGCGAATTCCGGATCGTCCGGGTGCAGGCGGGCGCCGAGGCCGGCCAGCGCCTTGGCGTATGCGCCGAGCACGTGAAGTGCCCAGTCGGCGCGGCGGCGGATACGCTGGTCGTCTGGGCCGGCGCTCTCCGGGCCGTTCATCACGGTTTCCACCTGACGCACGATCAACTGTTCGGGCAGGTAGCAGATGCGACAGTTCTTGTAGCTTGAGGCACGCAGTTCGCAGAGCGGGTAGGCACCGCCCTGGCCGGACGAGACGCCCACCAGCAGCGCAGGCTTGTGGCCCAGTTCGCGGTAGCCGGCGTGGACGAACAGGTTCTTCAGCGCCGGGCAGGCCATGCCGTGCCATTCCGGGGTGAGGACAACCAATGCGTCTGCCTCGCGCAGCAACGCGGCGTGATCTGCCCAGATCCCTTGGGTGTCTTCGGCGGGCCATAAGGGCAGCGGCGTGCGGCCCAGGTCGATGACGCTGGGGCGGCTGCAAAGTTGCAAGTCTTGCAAGCGCCCCGCGAGGTACCTGGCGACTTTCGCCGATTGGCTGTCGGGCTGGCTGGAGCCGGCGACGAGGACGATGTTCAGGCTCATTGGGCCAGCTCCTGGTTGGCGGTTTTCCGGGGTTGCGGGCGTTTGTCGCGCACCAGCGGCCAGAACAGTTCGTGCTGCCAACTGACCGGGCGCATGTCCTCGATGCCGTAATGCTCAGGCCGGCGCCGGGTGATCCTGGCCGAACCGAACAGCACGTCCCAGAAGAACAGCAGGTTGCCGAAGTTGCCCTTGTAGTGGGTCACGCCGTCGTCGGCATTCAGCCCGTGGTGCGCCGAGTGGGTGGCGGGGGTCGAGATGGTGCGTTCCAGCAACCACATCAACGGGCGCAGCGCCGCAATGCGGTACAGCCGGTCATCCCACGGCACGCTGCTGTGGGCCCCGAAAATCACCAGCATCTTGACGATCAGGTAGCCGAAATACACCGGGGCCAGGCCCATGTAGAGCAAGGCGCCGGAGAACCACAGCCCAGGCATCAGCAAGTAATAGAAGCTGTTGTTGCGGTAGACGATGCGGATGCTCATGTACGGCGCCGAATGATGGGCGCGGTGCAGCGAGTACAGGAACGGCACCTTGTGGCTGAGGCGGTGCCACCAGTATTGGGTCATGTCGTCCAGCACCAGGAACAGGCCCAGCCCGAGCAGCCAATGCAGGCCGGCGAGGCTGTCTTTGGTCTGCGGCGCGAAACGGTCGAGCAGCCAGGCGCTGAGGAATGTCACCAGCGGCAGCGTGACGCCCATCAGCAGGCCTGAGCCGATGATTTCGATGACCGCGTCACGGCGTTGGGCACGGGGCTGCCGGAAACAGGCGCAGGCGATTTCGAGGACGATGAAGCCGATCAGGATGGCGCTGATGATCGGGATCGGACTGTTGGTTATTGTTGTTGTATTCATGGCACTCTCTGGTTGGGGCCGACAAGGCCGGTGCCAGACAATAAAAAACCAAGGGCCCGCCGCACGATATGCGCAAAACGGACAGAATCACCCGAGAAGCGGCCAACCCGATGCCGGAGCGGTTTCACCGCGGGCCATTGGGGCGGGTGCTGGAGCGTTATCTCCACAGCCGTTCCTCACAGCCGCGAACCCACTACAGCATGGTCGCCCTGGAACAGCTTTGGGCCAAGGCCGCCGTCCATGATCCGGCCATCGGCCTGCATCTTTTCTCCCATTTCCGCCGCCAGGACTGGCACGTGCTGGCCCATGCCTGCCTGTTCAGCGCCGATCTCGAAGAGGCGATCCGCTTCTGGGCGCGCTACGCGTCGCTGGCGTCGGACATGGACCACGTGGAACTGGTCGAGGAGGGTGATTGGCTCGGCGTGGAGCTGCGCATCGATGCGCCGGCGAGCCTGGTGCGTTACGTGGTTGAGCACTACTGCGTGATGTCAGTCAGCGTGCTGCGGGCCGGAATGGACAGCGCGATCCTGCCGCAGCGAGCCTGCTTCGCGCATGAGAAGCCTGACTATCACGCCGAATACACTCAGTGGTTCGGCGAGGACGTACGGTTCGGCTGCGGCCACAATCGTGTGTATTACGATCGCGCCAGTCTGCAGCGGCCGCTGCTTACCGCACATGTCGGGATGATGGAGGTGCTGTGCCAGGAACTGGACCGACGCCTGGCCCGTCAGCATCAACTGAGCGGTTGGGCGGGAAGGGTGGCGCAGGGGATCCGCCAGGACCTGCTCGCGAGCCAGAAGCCCAGCCTGGAAACCCAGGCGCAAGCGTTGCACCAAAGCGCCCGGACGTTGCGCCGGCGACTGGAAGAGGAAGGCCTGACCTTCCGCCAGCTGTTTGACCGGGTGCGCGCGGAGACGGAACAGTATCTGGAGTTGCAGGGGCTCAGCCGGGCGGAAATCGCGGCTCAATTGGGCTACAACGATCTGGCGGCTTACGTGCATGCGCGCAAGCGGTGGCGGGCAGATAGGGATGACGAATATGCAAATAAATTATAACTACGCTAAATGACTGTTTAGTGTAGTTATATTAATCGTGACACCAAGCGCAGCGAGGACTGGACGATTGAACCGATATGACGCACGGGAACTGGCCGTCGCACTCAACCTGGAACCCCACACCGAAGGCGGTTTCTACCGGCGCACGTATCAAAACGATCTCGAACCCATGATCGACACGCCCGGTGGCAAGCGTCCTCTGATGTCGTCGATCTACTACTTGCTGACCGAGAATGCGCCCATCGGGCATTTGCATCTGAACCGATCCGACATCGTTCATTACTACCATGTGGGCGACGCGATCGAGTACAGCCTGATCCTGCCTGACGGCACCTTGAAAACCGTCGTGATGGGCACCGATGTCTTGGCCGGCCAGCACTTGCAGCTCTACGTGCCTGGCGGTGTCTGGAAGGCCTCGCGGTTACTGGATGGGGCGAACGGATTCGGCTTGATCAGCGAGGCTGTATCGCCGGGCTTCGACTATGCGGACATGAGGCTGGGCGAACGAGATGAGCTCTGTGAGCGGTTTCCGCAACATCGGGATCTGATCGACAGACTGGCGTTGTGATGCCTAGTTGGGACGGGACAGGGCGCAATTGACAGGCCCGGTGCGCGCTCACGCACCAGGGCCGCCTTAACAGTTACCACTGGCCGCTAACGAGACAGCCAACGATTTCCCAGCCGCTGTACTCCCACCAGGAATAGCGTTCATCGGAGCAACTTCTAGCCAGACTCGCCAACTTGATCTCGCCGGCTTTTGCCTGCGTTCCGAAAGGCGTATCCAGTGAGGCTGTCACCGGATTGACGGTTTGCGGAGCCTTGATGGCGGTCGGATGCACGGAAGCGTTCGCGACCGTTGCGGTGAGTACGAGCGTCGCGGATACGGCCAGAGCCGCTATGGACTTTTTCATGTTCGAATCCCTTCAGTTATCTGACATGCAGCGTATGCATTGGCCAGACCTGCATGAACCAACAATCTGAACAGATCGGCCATTCGCGTGAGGTGACGCGATTGAAGCCTAACACCAGGCTGGATCCGGAACAGTCGCTCAAGTGTGCTATTGACAAGCCGGTGGTTGAGGGAATGGAAAGAGGCTCTAGTAGCCCAGGTAGTGGCTTTCAATCTGGGCAGGACGGCTCGGTACGCCTCATATAAAAGTACGCATAATGTATATTATGTTAAACCAGATGCCATGTCAGATGTGTTCATGAGCTGTCCATTTCCACCAATCCCCGGTCGGAATTCCAAGAAACCCCGTTTGACGTAAAATCAGTCGTTTGCGATGGCATCTGAGGCAATCGCGATATAAATAGACGTTGCTTCGAAAAGCGCTTAACAGATTGATTTTACTGGGCATAACGAAAAATGTAGTGCAGGCCTCACCAACTGTTGCAACGTAATTATGAGACTACCGTGTAGCCGGCAGTTGGCCTGTAAGCCTTTATTTGCGAGGGTTTCAGCCTATTCCTTCATTTTGTTACTAGCTCAGAGTCTATCAATCAATCGTGAGACAACGTCGCGTATCCACGTTTGCGAAATTAAGATAAATTCCAATAAAAACAATAAGTTATCTATATTTCGAAGAAGTCGCGAGACATAACCCGCAGCGCTTTTGGTGAAGATTTGACGAGACACTTCTGGGCCCGAACGCTCTGGCGGCATAGGCAGAATTCCGCGCCAATCCACCGCTCGGATTGCTGAAGATCAAGCCTGACGCGAGTTTTCCTAAAATATTTGTTGGAATAACTGGGCTGAGAACTGCTCTGCACTAGACCCATCCTAGAGCTATGGTTTTGGCTTCCCGGCACGAAATCGTGAGATATCACCAGTGGACAGCGCTACGCCGCTACTGCGACCAATATCGAATGCAACCCGTCATCCCGCTGCGTTCGATGAAGCGCAAACCCAAGCCTGGCCTAGCCAGACTGTTTGATCGACCCAAGTACCGGCAGCGCAACATCATCGAACGGATGTTTGGCTGGCTGAAAGAGAACCGCCGGATCGTAACGCGCTTCGACAAACTCGCGAAAAGCTACGCCGCCATGGTCTCACTGGCTTGTTCTATGCGGTGTTTGCGACATCTCTTTTCGTACAGAGCCTAGTGACCTTTGAGGTGAGGAGGGTTTTGAATCGTATTTAAAGCTTGCTGCCATAGTGTTGCTCCCTTCCCTGAGGGATGAACTGTGCATCGGACTTGTAGCGTCCGTAGCCGGACAGACACCGGCACCCTCCTCCGTTACCGTCTAGCTTTCGTCCCGGCAAGTATGACCGTGTGGCACGTGCGACTCCGATGCCAAGGCTTTACACCCAGAGAATCAACCAGACGAGAAGCCGAAAAATCCAATTTAAAACTCGACCCTTCGCGCTGATTAAACCCGTGGCATGAGCCCAGACACACTGCTGACGCTAGATTAGACATCAGCAGAGAGCCGTAAGGGCGACGAGTGAAAACGGTGGATACCTAGCCGCGCTAGGCACCCATATGACTTCTACCAGTCCATCCCACTACGAAAACTCATATTGAGAGTATTTTCAGCTTATTGACTAGACGACCGTATGCGCTCGTCTTTTTTTCAGGATTATCAAGTATCGACTGTTGACTAATGTGATCGAACATACTCATCACTGCCTGCGTTGCCATTGAACCAAATTCTTCCTTGCCAAAATCACATTCTAGCGTCGAAATTACATATGCATTACGCTTCCCCCATTGTTCGAAGCGTACAACCATTCGTTTGTTGATAATCACAGCGCCGGCGTGGAAGTCATCAGAAAAATAAAAGTCCATTTGAGGAGTAATCTCGAGTTTCTTATCCGAGGAAGTTATCAATCTCTTCAGAAATGAAGTTAACCGCACCCCTCCTGTCACGGATAGTCCCACCCCCAAGCGTTCATCACCGTTAAAATAATACTTTAAAAGTATTATTGCCTTTCGATTGAAATACGGTACGTCGTGGGCTTTTTCAAAAAAGTGAAAATCCGACGACTCCCCTATTAGCTCATAATTATTCTCAAAAAACTCTGATTCGGAGAAGCTATTCAATCCAACATCTTTTGGTTGAAGCTCAATTTCTCCGCCCATGAAAAAATCAATAAATCCGTAAAAATTCGTTGAAAGCATAACCACCCTACGTTAGCGCGCTATGGGATTTGTTCCAGCGGCATGATGCCTACCTAGAATAGAACCTACCTGTTTTAACTCCGGTACTCGACCGGAGTTAGGATTTGCATCAACCCCCGCCTGAGCGGCTTTAGCCAATCGGTCTACGTTACTTTGTTTATCAAGGTACTTTATTACGCATTCGCAAGCTTTTCCCCACTGAGACTTGCTCATATCACGCGTGGCCTTGTCAGCAGGTTCGAGCACGACATGAGTTCCCTCGCTTCTACCGACCGGGTCATAACGATAAGAGGACTGACCACGTCGGCTGTCATTGATGTCAGTCAGTTGGCCTGCGGTATCGTAGGTGTACTCACGCTTAAGCAGGACGGATTTGTCATCACTTCTGCCGAGCAATTGCTCCTGCAATCTTCCCGCTGGGTCCCACTTCTGAGTCTGCATCAACCGGTTGCCTTGATGACGCGCAACTTCACGATGCATGTCGTCACGCTCGTAGCCCAGCAGTTCATGCTCGTTCAAGCGCAATGCCAACAGATGGCCGCTACCATAGGTCAACCAACTGATCCTATGACCATCTGGGCGCTTCGTTGCGATACGCTGGTTGAGTACGTCGTACTCGTGCTGCCAGACCGCCACCAACGGTTTTTCCAATCCTAGGTAATGCTGATGTTCACGCACCAGATTGCCTGCCGGGTCGTGGAACCATTGCACGCGGCTGTCGGCATTACTGGCGAGGATCAGATTTCCGTTGGCATCGTAGGCAAACGACTCGCTCTGAGATGCGTCACCCAGACTCGCACGACGCTCGGTGACACGCCCCATTTCGTCGAGTCTGATGCTGACAACCCGCTTACCATTAATGATCGAAGCCAGGCGCCCGGTTTCAGGTTCGTACTGATAGCGGGTGACGCGAGCATCAAAGCCGATTTCGGCTAACAAGCGCCCCATGGAGTCGTACTGGAACTGCGCCGAACGCTCGTTCTCGTTTTCCAATGCCTGCAACCGCCCCAGACGATCCCAGCGATAACGTAGTGTCTGCTCGGCGGCATCCACCCGTTCAGCGATAAAGCCAGCAGCAGAATAGGTCCAGGTGGTGCAGCGATCCATACCATCTACATAAGCCAGCAACCGGCCTTCGGCATCGCGCTCGAAACGTTCTTCGGTCTTGTCCGGGTGCCTGGTCAGCACCAACTGCCCGGCCTTGTATTCGTATGCGGTGGCGTTGCCGGCGGCATCGGTGAAACAGGTCATCTGTCCGAGTTCGTCGTACTCCCAGGCGCTGGTCTTGCCTGAGCAATCGACATACTCCACCAGTTGTCCGGCGTCGTTGTAGTCCAGGGCTTTTTCGTTGCCGTTGGCGTCCTTGATCATGGTGGGTTGACCCACCTTGTTGTAGGCGTATTCGGTTTTGTTGCCTAGCGGATCGACGGCTTCGACCAGATTGCCGGCTTCGTCATAAGCGCTTAACCAGAGACCGCCCTCCGCATCCATGACTTTGATCACTTGATCCTGATCGTCATAGGCGAAATGCACGACGGTATTGTCCGCCCGAATGTGCTCAAGCCGATTGCCGCGCTCATCGTAGCTGTAACGATCCGTCGTGCCGTCGGCATGCACGTGGCGCACAACGTTTTTGGCTTCGTCGCGGAACAACCATTCTGAAAGCCCATCGGCATGCTGAATCCGATAGGTGTATCCAAGAATGTCGTAGTAATGCCAAGTCTCGTTGCCATGTGCATCGGTCACGTAGGTCAGGCGAATGTATTCGTCCCATTCCAGGCGTGTGTCAAAACTGCCGTCATCGGCCCATTCGCGCACGGCTTTGGCATCGGCATTAACGCCCTGCCACTCCAAGTTCATACCGCGGCCTGTGCGGTCGGTGTAACGGGTGATCAAGTGATGCTGGTACTGGTACGACCAGACTGCACCGTTCTCGTCCTGTGCCTGGATCAAATCGCCATGGGTGTCGTACTGATAGGCACAGAGCTGCCGTAGTGGTTCACCGTCGCGGATTTCCCAGAGTCCTGTGAAACGGCCCTGCTCATCAATCATGGTTCCTAGATGGCGACGAACCTTGGTGACATCATTTTCCACGTACGTGATCAAATCGGACAGGACTGGCAACGACTCATGATGGTGCTCGTGATGCAGCATCACCCCTGCACCGTTGCGCAGCGTAATGTTGGTCAGAACAAAACGCTGGCCACGGCGCACGTAGGTTTCCTTGCGTTCGAAACCACGGCACAACATCAAGTGATCTTCACTGCTACGAACCAGCGTGATGTTCTCGATGGCGTCGTAATGGAACAGCCCGACTTTGGGCAGTGGATAGCTGTGGTTGCGACCATCGGCGCCGTAGAACGTCAGGCCATCATCCACGCAGTCAAAACGTGTGGTGAATTCGGTGATCCAGCGGGCGCCAAGTTCGCTGTTGTCATACGCGCTCAGATTCGAGTTGTAGGTACGTGTCCACTCGACCGGAAACGGTCCCGGCATTTTGAAATCGCGATGACTGAGGCTTTCCGTACCCATTGCGAAATTGATGCTGTGGCAGGTGCTGGTACAGGTGCCGTTCTTCTGTGGATCGGCCGCATGCGTCGCCGGAGCCTGCTGCCCTGTAGCACCCAGTCCGCCATTAGAAGCGGTGCGCTTGGCCTGACTGGTTTGATCTGGTTTAACGCCCGCACCCTGACCATGAACATTACGTTTGCGCCAAAGAGTAACGGCGCTGGACAGAATCAGCAGTAACCAGCCAATCGAGTTCTGAACGGATTCATCGTCCAGCTTGCTCAGTTGAGTGCGTAACTCCGGGCCCATCGCCCGTAGCTTCGCAGTCTCGTTGGCAACCTTTTTCTTCACCTCATCAGGCAGCAGATTTTCCGCCGCGCTGTTGGCCAAGCCTTTACCTGCTGCCTTGTAAGCGCTGAATGCGGCACCGAAAATGATTGTCAATCGCCGCCAGTGGATCGTTGAGCAGTTGATCGCCAGCGGCGCTGATCTGCTGACTGGCCGACTGCGCATCGCCCTTGGCATCGAGCTTGCCATTGGCCACCGTATCGAGACCTTTGGCGATCTCGTTGATGACGTCCTCACCCAGCTTGCCCGCGTCCGCCAGAATCCCCGGCAGCTTACCTTTGGCCTGCTCAACAAAATCGTCGAGCGTGCCGATGATGGATTCGTTCAAGTGCCCGATCAGGATTTCAATGACCGACGAGCTGAGCAGTACCTTGCTGGTGGCCTTCATCTCCTGACGCACCAGAAACAGCGTTGGACGCAGGGTCATACGCGCAGCCGCCATCGCCGGCGGCAATGGCAAAACACCGATCAGATTGATACCGAGACTGGCCCACGCCAGCAGGTCGCGCTTTTGCGCATTCGATAACGTGACGATGTCACCCAGCGCATCGACCAGCGCCATGATGTTCCCCACTACGGGCAACGCGCCTGCAACGTTCTTGATCCGGTCAAGAGTGACCACCCCGCCACTGGCCGATTGCAGCCAGGCGTCGAAAGTCGCGGCGCTACTGGCAACGTCCTGGATGTCGATGGCATTCAACGGAACGATGGCAACCTGGGGTTCACGTTTTACAACAGCAGCGGTGTCAGTCATGGAAGTGTCTTACCAGCCAGCAGGCCTGGGGGGAGCGGAAATGGTGTATCAGGCGCATTGCCCCCAGTAAGCGCGACAACAAGCCGCGCCCGGGAACATGGGCTCAGACGAAATTCAAATTTTTATTTAGCTGATCACGGCGCCTTTCGGGCCACTGGCAATCAGTGCAGCCCCGCAGGCGGTTTTCATGCCGTCCAGTGCGATGGGCGTGCCGTCGACGGTGTAGGTGCTGCTGCCCTCTGCGATCGGGAAAACTCCTTTGCACAATGGGCAACTGACTTTGTGACCGACCCCGGCAATCGGCTTGCCGTTGAGGTCGGTCTGGGAGAACGCTTCGAGCACCTTGCCACCGTGTGTGGTGGAGTCACCCAAGCGGATTGCGTCTTTCATGTTGTCATTCCTTTGACCAGACTTCTGGCTGTCCAAATTGGTCTACTGGATACATCAGGTATGAAACCGGAGGTGATCCGATCTCACCCTTTCCTACGTCTCCATCCAGACATCTTCATAACCGGCTGTGTCGATAATGAATTTTGCTCCAGTGGGCAGGCAGAGATAATTCACAACCTCTGGCAGCATCTCACTGAGGTGGTGAACATGAACCGGCTTGTAGAAGTCATCTGCTGCCGAGTACTCACCACAATGAATGAACCAGCTGATATTTCCGCCTTCCGGCAATTGAACTCTCGTACCGTAAATCGGTGACTGGCCAAGCGAGTCAATGGCAACGGCGACCATTTCTTCAGGCACTTGCACAGGCATTCCATACTTGTCACAAATTTCCTTTTGCGACTCGTCAGGATAAACAGCTTCAGCCTTTTGCATTAATCAGATCCTCAACTTCGTTTTCATACATTTTGACCTACGAATTGAACCTGGGCTTTACTGAGTTAGGCCCACCAATCATGGAGCTTCACCGATCTGAAGCCATAGAAGGAACGTTGCTCCCCGTAAACAACAGTGGCGGATGTGCTCATGCGGGTTACCGCCGAGGCGCCGTTGACCAACGGATTGAGCCTTTGCACTTCATGGCGGGCCCAACAAACCCAGAGTGCAAGTTGTTGTTGGGATTGCTCATCCTGTGGCGTCGCGTCGATGGTGGCTTGGATGAACGCTTCAATGCGCATGGCCCGCTCCCACGACTCGGTATTGCACACCAGAGAAGTCTGCAGCCTCACGCGGTGCTCCTCTGCGTCGTGAGCCTCTCGCTTGAGTTGCTGATCACGATCCCATCTGCGTTGCCAATCTTCATCAGCCGCCCGCTTTACTTTTACTGATTGGGCCAACCTTGGGAGAGCAATAAGCACCTGCCCGAGTCTTTTTTCGATCTGCTCTTTGTCTCTGTCTGTCCAGTTTTTTCTCTCCTGAGTCAGTGTCCTGACATCTACTGACAAGGTGAGAATACCTGTCGATTCCCATCCAAATCTGGATCTGGACAAACCGGCAAAATCTGGTCTCCAGGCTTGGCCTGGCCTTAACGGTTTGGGTGGAGGCCGTGGTATTTCGAACCGTTTCAGCTTTTCACTGATCGAGATTTTTAGCTGCTCATGATCCACTATTACGTGGGTCGCACTCGCAGTGATGGAGAAAAGATAACCACGCTTTTCGCTCTCTTTGATCAGCGTGTCGAAAATCAGCGCACAGCGGGCTATCGAATCACTGGAGACTCGGGCTGACAGAACGCATGAACCTGAGAGATCCAGCGCTCCCTCCACCATTTTGGCCTTGCGAGCTGCAGAGAGCCATTTCTTCACATGGGGATGAGGCTCAACCAACTCTGTGGGTACCGCAACCAGCAACGGCTCAGGTTTTACCCTCATCTCGACGCCCAATTGGGCCTTCTGGATGTCCAAGACAGAGAACTCAATCAGGTCGGTTTGCGCTGGCGGCTTAGGGCGCTGTGGCCTTTTTGCCTCAGGCTTTGCCCAGTGCCCTCGCGCCGGCAGGATAATGCCGGCCTTCCTGCAGGCCTTTGACAGACCAACATCAGATACCCCAATTTCCCGAGCAAGCCTCAGTACAGGAGTAGTCCACACCTTCTCGAACAGCTCTTGGGGGGTGAAGCTTTTTGTGATGTACATGTCGATCCACGCCTACTTTGCCATTGCACAGTTAGGTTATAGATCGGCAGCAAAGGGTCTGCGCAAGATTCAGGTATTGGCGGGGCAAGACCCAGATAGACATATTCGAAGCACCAACTACTCGAATAGCCAACTGCCGCCCCCACTCAGCGAGGCGGAGAGCACTTAGCCTAACGTTGGCTTCGACAATGAACAGACATCAAGGTCTACCGTTGAGTCAGGCGTAAGTGAGTTTGCCCATACAGTCAGGTGGCGCAATGCTTCCAAGGCATCCCCGCTGGGCCTCCACCCGGGCTGAAATCGGTTTGGCCTCGGATTAAGCCTGGGCAAAAAAATCCCGATCGACGATTCCGGCTGTTCCTGCGTTGTTCGTAGGATCGAACCTGTTCCTGTCTCTGATGCCAGGCAGGGCAGTTAAGAAGGCGTCAAGCCTAGGCTGACGCCTCCTTCGAATGCCTCAGCACTCAACGATTGGCAAAGTACATCGTCACTTCAAAGCCAATGCGCAAGTCGGTATAGCTGGGTTTGGTCCACATAGTGCGTGCTCTCTCGGTTGGTGAATTGATAAAAGGCAGCGTCCGTCCTTGTCCGCCGCGTAAACCTTGTGTTCGTTCAGGGATTGCCGGCCACCGGCGCCTTACCCTCATGAGCGTCCCAAGCCTGGTTGATCAGGTAGGCAAAAACGGCCTTGAGCTGATCATCGGTAAAATCCGCAAACGCCGGCATGCCGCCGCCAGCCTTGGACAGTACGCCTTGGCGCACGACGGCTTCGAAGAAGTCGTAGCTCGGTGGTGGCGCGTAGATGAGATTGGGCACACGGCCGCCGGCAGCGTTGCCGCGAAAACCATGGCACTCGATGCAGCCGCTGCCCTCGAACAGCTTGCGGCCAAGGGCTGTCAGTGCTTCTGGCTGCCGGGGCGTGAGCGGCGCCGGCACCTTTTGCACTTGTGCGAACGGTGGGTATTCCTTGACGCCGCCCAACTTGAACGCCAGTAACCGTGGCGTGGTCCTGGCCTTCGGCGCGGAAGCCGCGTCTGCGTTCAGCGACCCGGTTGCTGCCGCAGTGCCGGTACCGGTCGCCAGCAGAACGTATTGCTCGCCGTCAACCATGACGGTCGACGGTGCGGCCCTTACCGCGCCACCGATCTCGTGGCTCCACAGTGTCTTGCCCGTCGCTGCGTCCAGCACCTGCATGCGCCCGTCACCGGTGCCTTGGAACACCAGGCCACCGGCCGTATGCAGCAGGCCGCCGTTGGTAGGCATCGGCAAGCGCGACCGCCACTTCACGCTGTTGTGGCGTACATCCCAGGCAACGGTTTCGCCGTAGGTTTCGTACTGGCCATCGGCAGAGCGCTGAATGGGCTCGAACGACTGGCCGCCGAGCGCGGAGTCGGGATCATCCTTGACCATCGTCGGCTGAGACATGGCAGGAATGAACACCGTCTCGTCGTCCGGATTGAAGGCCAGCGCTTCCCAACCATGGGCACCCAGGCCATTGGGCAACTGCATGTACTGCTTGGCGTCATTGAGCCAATACTGCCCTTCCCGCTTCATGATCGGACGACCATTGGCGTCCAATCCTGAAGCCCATTCCATCGGCATGTAGGCACCGCCGGAAATGAACTTGCCGGTCTGAGCATCCAGGGCGTAGGCGAAGCCACTCTTCGGCACGCTCAGCACCGCCCGTTTCGACTGCCCGTTCACGGTGATGTCGGCAATCATGATGCCGACGCTGGAGTCATAGTTCCAAGCATCCTGGGGCGTTTGCTTGAAATGCCATTTGTACTCGCCCGTGCTGGCGTCCAGGGCCACGATGGAGTTGGTGAACAGCTCATCGCCCGCCTGCTCGCCACGCTTGGACGGATCGAACGGTGCCGGCCCCCCTACCCCTATGTAGAGCAGGTTCAACTTCGGGTCATAGGTCATCGCATCCCAGGCACTGCCACACCCGTGGGTCTTCGAGTACCAGTCTTTGCCCCAGGTCTTGGCCGCATTCTCATACAGCGCCGATTGCGGCTTCGAGGGATCGTCAGGCACCGTGTAGAAACGCCAACGATGAGCACCGCTCTTGGCGTCGAAGGCATCGACATAGCCGCGGGTCGTTCCGGTGTCGAGGCAGGCATTGCCGGTGAACACCAAGCCATTGCCCACCCGTGGCGCCGCGGTAATCGCGTACATGTCGGCAGAGTCGCACGATGTCGCTTCCCACACCTTCTTGCCCGTGCGCTGGTCGACCGCGATCAGGCGGCAGTCACCCGAGGCGATGACGACATTGCTGCCACTCAGTGCTACACCGCGATTGAATCGACGCCCCCAATAGCCTGCAAACGATGAGCCCTGCTGCGCATTCTCATCTTTGAAATTCCAGATCAGCCGGCCGGTCTTTACATCGTTGGCAATGACCTGGCCGTTGGGCGCTCCTTGAAAAACAATGCCGTCCTTGACCAGGGGGTTGCCTACCAGACCGTCACTGACTGGGAGATCCACCCACCAGGCCAAGCCCAGTGAACCAACGGTTTCCTTGTTGATGGCCTTCAGCGACGAGGAATGCTGCATCTCGCTGGAGTTTCCAAGAAACTCCCAGTCTGTATTGGGTTTCTCAGCCGGCTGTTCGTTCAGCCCGCATCCCGCAAGCGATACCACCAGTGATGCGACGATTATTGTTCTCATACCAACCCTCTAACCATATAGGCACCCAGGCCAAGGAGATGGTTTGGTCATCAACTATCCCATCGGTCTGGTAGCCATCAGTATTATGATCATTCGACCTGATCAATTGACCAACTCCTGGCAGCGCATTTGACCAGCAATGCCGCGAGCACGCTACAAGAATTTTTTATGGCTTATGAATCAATTGGATATGACGGACTCGGAGGATTGCGCTAGGCGGTAGCCGTTGGGGCCGCTGGCGCCGTCGCAGCTCTGACAATGGCAGGTCGAGGTTGCCGGCATTGGTCAGCTCGATGCTACTTGGCACCGTAGACGTCAAAATCAAAGTACTTGTTGTTGATCCGCGCATAAGTGCCGTTGGCGAGTATGGCGGCCAAAGCCTTGTTCAAGTCCTCACGCAACGCGACATCAGCCTTGCGCAGTCCAAGGCCATCGCCCACGCCAAAGTAAGTCGGATCATCCAGCGTGGCACCCGTAAGCTCAAAGTCCTGACCCAGCGTTGTTTTCAGGAAGCCATAACTGGCTTGAATGGCGCCTTGCAACGAAGCATCCAGGCGCCCCACCACAAGATCGGCGTAGACCTGATCCTGATTTTGATAGGAAAGAACCTCTACCCCGTTCCGCCCCCAAACCGCTTTGGCATAGCTTTCCTGGGTCGATCCCTGCTCCACACCGATCCGCTTGCCCTTGAGCGAGTCGACCGTGGGCTCAAGTCCTGAGCCACGCTTGGCCACCAGTCGCGATGGCGCGTTGGACACTTTGTCGGTGAAGGCGATCTGCTCAAGGCGTTTGGGGGTGATGGTCATCGAGGACGCAACAGCATCAAACTTGCGCGCCAGAAGCCCCGGTATCATTCCGTCCCAGCTGCTTTCCACCCAGACACATCGGGCCTTCAGTTCGGCGCACAGCGCCTCGGCGATGTCGACGCCGAAGCCAGTCAGAGTGCCGTCCTGGTTCTTGTACTCCAGCGGCGGATACGTTGGATCCACCCCCAGCCTCAAGACTTTACCGGACCAATCCGCCGCACTCGCCAAGCCAGAGGCACTCAAGATCACCAGGGAAACGGCCGCAATCACTTTTTTCATTTTTAGTTCTCTTCAGGTCGCAGTTTTTATAGGCACAACTGGAGATCAACTCAGGAAACGTTCGACCAACTTGACCCAGTAGCTCGCACCGATCGGCAGACATTCATCATTGAAGTCATAGCCAGGGTTGTGCAGCGGGCACTCCCCCTCTCCTTCACCGTTACCGATCACCAGATAGCTGCCGGGGCACTTTTCCAGGACAAAAGCAAAGTCCTCGCTGGCCGTGAAAGGCCGCAAACCATTGATCAGGCATTGCGCTCCAAGCCAGTCGCGGGCGACCTCGCGGGCAAATGCCGTCTGCTGAGGATCGTTGATCAGCACTGGGTGGCAGCGCTGGTAATCGATGCGGGCCTGGGCGCCGTAACTCATGGCTTGCCCCTTGACCAACTCAGTGATTCGGGACTCCAGCAAGTCGCGCACCTCTGGAGTCAGCGCACGTACGCTCAAGCTCAAGTCCGCATGGGGCGGGATGACATTCGAGGCGCTCCCGGCGAGCAACGAACCTACCGTGATGACGGCCGTTTCCTGCGGATTCACGTTGCGCGAAACAATGCTTTGCAGCGCCATGACGATTGAGGCACCGACCACCACGGGGTCGATGGCCTTGTGCGGCGCCGCACCATGGCCACCGTTGCCGATGATTCTGATGTTCACCGTGTCGGCGGACGCCATGAAGGGGCCGCTGTAAAAGCCCAAATGGCCGACGGGGTAGCCTGGCACGTTATGCATGGCGAAAATCGCGTCACACGGAAACCGCTCCAGCAGGCCGTCCTCCAGCATTTCTCTGGCGCCGCCCAGCCCTTCTTCCGCCGGTTGGAAAATCAGGTGCACGGTGCCTTTGAACGGCCGAGTCCGGGCCAAGTAGTGCGCAGCCGCCAACAAGACGGCTGTATGGCCATCATGGCCGCAGGCGTGCATCACACCGCTGATTTGGCTGGTATAGGGCACGCCCGAGTTTTCCTGTATCGGCAACGCATCCATATCGGCGCGCAAACCGATGGATCGGCCCTCGCCGTTCTTCAGGGTGCCGACCAACCCCGTCCTGCCCACCCCAGGCGTGACCTCGTAACCCCACTGAGTCAAATACGCTGCCACCAACTCGCCAGTGGCGAACTCTTCAAACCCCAGTTCAGGGTGCGCATGAATGCGGTGACGTATTGCGACCATTTTATCTTGCATCTCGGCAATACCAGGTATGACCGGGCTGGCATTCATCGCTGTTCTCCTTGGACGGAAGCTGTGCAGCAGCAAACGCTGCTGGGCCCGATCTTAGGGAACGGCTGCAGGGCTGGGGAGGCGCAATTTGGTTATGATGACAACCATCAGTTGTCATTGGGGTGGGCGGATGAAACTACATCAATTGCAGGCGCTGATTGCCAGCGCCGAGACCGGCAGTATCCGTGCGGCCGCGCGCGCCTTGAACGTTTCCCAAGCAGCCGTCACCAAAGCGCTGCGCGAGCTGGAAACCCACCAGCAGCTTCCGCTCTTCAATCGAACCGTCAGCGGCCTGAGCTTCACGGAATACGGCAAAGTGCTGCTGACTCACGCCAGGCTGGTGCTCAAGCAACTGGAGCTCGCACAGGCCGAGCTCGATCATATGCGTGGCAATGCCCAAGGCCGGCTTTGCGTGGGGATCACGCCCTGGGTGGCCCTGACATTCCTGCCCGAGGTGGTGGTGGCTTTCCGCACTCGCATGCCGCATATCAGACTGGAGCTGTTTGAAGGCCTGATGGCTGTCGCGCAACCGTTGTTGCGCGATGGCAGCATGGATTTCGCGGTTGGCCAGCTCCACCCTGCTCTGTCGAGCCAGGAGTTCGCCAGCGAAACGTTGCTCGACTACGAGACCTCCGTGATGGTTCGCGAGGGGCATCCCCTGCGGCACGCGCGATCCATACACGAGCTGTTGGGTGAACCCTGGGTTCTGAACTACGCACCGGACGGGCACGATGGGCTAATGCAGGAGCTGTTCTGGAATCACGGCGCACAGATCGAAGAAAGCCGTATCGTGCGTGCTCACTCGCTCGCGCTTTTGCAGGTGCTGGTCGAACGGGCCGACATGTGCGCCTGGGGACCGTCCATCGTCAGCACAGCACCGCCATTTCTGGGGCGCTTGGTGTCCTTGAGGCTGGAGGAACAGTTCGACACCCGGCAACTGAGTGTCGTGACGCGGCGCGACAGCGCGCTAAGCAACCCGGCCACGTGTTTCATCGAGTGTCTGTTGCTCGTCATACGAAGCCATGCCCGTTCGGCCAAAAAGGAAGATCGTGCGCTGTTTGAAACTTTGCGGCTGCGGCTTTGAGGTCAGCCCAAACGGTGTTGCGCAAGAAGTTGCGCACTTATTCCGTGAAATGCCTGACACAGCACGCTGGAGGCCTTGAACGACGTGGCTTCCAGCCAAGTGCGCAAGAAGTTGCGCAGTACTGCGCAACTTCTTGCGCACTTTTCATGGGTTTCCACCGACATGATCGGCCTCCATCAAAACAGAACCCTATAAATCACGGATTTATAGGGGTTTTTCATTTCTGGCACGCTCCTTGATAACAGTCAGGCACCCACCGGGCGATTCCGCCTCCCGGGCACCCTAACTCAATCCGCAAGGAGCACCTCC
>NZ_NEHZ01000057.1:0-537 GCF_002112565.1 Pseudomonas sp. R25(2017) | reverse complement strand
TGGTCGACAACGAGGCGCATCCGAACGCCAACGGCGCCAACAACCTGCCCGAGCAATTCGCCGTCACCGTGGTGGACGACAACGGCACCACCGCCAACGCGACCCTCGATGTGAACATCATCGACGACCTGCCGAAGGGCGTTAACGACTCCAACGCCAGCACCGCGTCGGAAACCAACCTGACGTTGACGGGCAACGTCCTGACCAACGACGTGCAAGGCGCCGACCGCGTACCGACCGGCCCCAACGCCGGCCCGATCACGGCAGGTACTTTCACCGGGACTTACGGCACCTTGGTGCTCAATGCCAACGGCACCTACACCTACACCCTCAACACCAACGACGCCGACTTCAAGAACCTGCACGGCGGCGGCAACGGCACGGAAACGTTCACCTACACCATCACCGACTCGGACGGCGACACCAGTACCGCGAACCTGGTGCTGAACATCCACAACAACGACGATCCGGTGACCATCAGCGGCCTGGACGTGAACGGCGGTGAGCTGACCGTCTACGAGAAGAACCTCAGCGACG
>NZ_NEHZ01000011.1:0-219805 GCF_002112565.1 Pseudomonas sp. R25(2017) | reverse complement strand
CCTCTTCCGCGAAGTCCCCTTGCCCGTCCGCTTCAACCGCCAGCGCCGCGAAGTCTGCGTGCCCCGCGACAACGGCGAATACTGGATCGTCCCCTGGGAGACCGTGACCGCCGCCGCCACCCAGCATTCATCGGTCAGTCAGGGCGGCAGGGCCACGATGGGCCTGTTGGTCATCGGCTTCGAAAACCCCGACCCGACCGCCAGCGAGGACAACAGGCATTTTTCGCTGGGCTTCCCTTGCGGCGGCGGCACCACGGCGATGGCGTTGTGGGAGTGCATGCGCAGTTACATGGAGATCGGGCCGCAGGTTTTGCCGCAGACCAACGACTTTGAGGGCGGCCGGGAAAAGCTGCGGGGTCGAGGCGTTATCTGGGGCATCACTTGTGAATACCTGGATGGCATCCGGCAATACTGGGTGGCGCAGGAGTTCGGCAAGGCGGTGTGGTTGGTGATAGGTGCGATCTTCATGAACGTGCCCTTGGCGATGATGCTGCAAGCCTGGAAGTTATCGCCACCCCCCGACCTGCTCCATCCCGACATCCTCGAATGGTCAAAACCCCTGCCCCCCGAGCAATGGGCCCAACGCTCCCCGGCGCTTGCAGCCGCCATCGCCCAGCGCGAAGCGGAATTGGCCGCTCAAGCCGAGGCGCCGGCATGAGCACGCCGCCGGCCGGCACCACGAAAAAAGGGATGTTTTCGCGCAATGACTATCTGGCGCCCTTGCCGTTGCGCAACCACAAAAAACCCGCATTTCTGCGGGTTTTTGCTGCCTTCAAGGGCGGGCCTTGAGCTGCGCTTCCGCCGCCGAGGCCAGGTCCGGCGGCAGGAAGTCCTTGTCCGGGTTGTAGTCGGGCTTGAGGTAGCGGGTCAGATCCTGCAGGTCGCCGGGGTTGAGCGTGCCGGCCGCCTGCTTCAGGCGCAGGTTGTCGAGGATGTAGTCGTAGCGGGTGTTGTTGTAGTTGCGCACCGAGGTGTAGAGCTGGCGCTGGGCGTCGAGCACGTCGACGATGTTGCGCGTGCCCACCTGATAACCGATTTCGGTGGCTTCCACCGCGCTCTGGTTGGAGATGATCGACTGGCGGCGCGCCTGCACCTGCTCGACGTCGGTGTTGACCGCGCGGTGCAGGTTGCGGGTGCTTTCGACGATCTGCCGGCGCAAGGATTCGCGTTGCTGCTCGCTCTGGTCCAGTTGCGCATAGGACTGGCGCACCTGGGAGCTGGTCAGCCCGCCGCTGTAGATCGGGATGTTCAGTTGCAGGCCCACGGTGCCCTGCTCGACGTTGCCGCGGTAAGGCGTGCCGAAGGCGTTCGGGTTGGCGAAGCCGAGGGCATCGTTGTCGCCCTTTTCGTACTTGGCCACCGCATCGAGGGTCGGCAAGTGGCCGGCCTTGCGTTGCTTGAGGGTCTCTTCCGCCGAGCTGACGGCGTAGTTGCTGGCCAGCAGGTTGAGGTTCTGCCGGGCGGCGGTGTCGACCCAGGCTTTGGCGTCGTTGGGCGCCGGCGGCAGGATCGGCAATGTGTGCACGATGCCCTGGATCGAGTTGTACTGACGGTTGGTCAGGGTGATCAGCGCCTCGAAGGCGTCATCCACCTGGCGCTGGGCGACGATCCGGTTGGCCCGGGCGGTGTCGTAGCTGGCCTGGGACTGGAGCACGTCGGTCTTGTCCGACAGGCCCACGTCGAAGCGTTCGTTGGACTGGTCGAGCTGGCGCTTGAACGCGGCTTCCTCGGCCTTGGTCGAGGCCAGGTTGTCCTGGCTGCGCAGCACGTTGAAGTAGCTTTCCGCCGATTGCAGGATCAGGTTCTGCTCGGTGGCGGACAGTTGCAGGGCGGCCTGCTCGTTGACGTCCTTGGCGGCCTGGTACTGGAACCAGCGGTCGGCGCGGAACAGCGGCTGGGCCAGGGTCGCCTGATAGGAATGGGCGCTGCGGTTGGCGGTGGCCGACGGCTGATCGATGCTGGTGCGCACGTTGGCCACTTCGGCGCCGCCGGAGAGGTTGGGCAGCAGCCCGGCGCGGGCCTGGGGCACCACTTCCTTCTGGGCGCCGTACTGGGCGCGGGCGGCGGCCAGGTCGGCGTTGTTGTCGACCGCTTCCTGGTAGACGCTGACCAGATCGGTCTTGGTCGACAACGGCGCTTCCGCTGCCCAGGCCATGGCATTGGACGCACAGGACACGGCGACAGCCAGTGAGAGTTTGCGCAGCATGAGGCGATCCCTAGCTTGAATATTATGAGAATAATCCGGGCGCCAAAGGTAAGGCGCGGCCTGCGCAGCGTCAAGGCGCAGCGGGGCAAGGCGAGTGTAGTAGCGCTTCGGGCCCCTCACAATCCTGGCGAGCCGTGCGATTGCGCCATTCATCATGGTGTTTGCCGTGGCGTTGGCGTTCTTCGGCGGTTGTGTCTAGACTGGCCGGGTTCTTGTCGGGGTGCCTTGCTGTGAGGCTGAGATCGAATCATTTCGGATCCCGTTGAACCTGATCAGGTTAGCGCCTGCGTAGGGAACAAGATTTCTCGTCAGCCCGGCGAGTCCTCTTGTGCTTCGTCCGGGAAATTGTTCGACAATCGAACGCTCGACGACGATGCACAGCACCGCCCCCGGTGCGTCCGTGCCTTTCAGGTTCTGCCCCGACAATCCACTGCCTGGATGCTGTCTGGAGAGCCCGTGATGACGACAAAAGAAAAAAGCGCGATCAACCTCAGTGATTCGGCCAAGGTCGATGAGCAGTCGGTTCAGCCGTTCACCCGTTCGCAAAAAGTCTACGTTCAGGGCTCGCGCCCGGACATCCGCGTGCCGATGCGCGAAATCACCCTCGATGTGACCCCCACCGACTTCGGCGGCGAGATCAACGCCCCCGTCACCGTCTACGACACCTCGGGCCCGTACACCGACCCGAATGTGGTGATCGACGTGCGCAAGGGCCTGGGCGACGTGCGTTCGGCCTGGATCGAAGACCGTGGCGACACCGAGCGCCTGGCCGGCCTGAGCTCGGACTTCGGCCAGCAGCGTCTCGCCGACCCCGAGCTGACCAAGCTGCGCTTCGCCCACGTCAACAACCCGCGCCGCGCCAAGGCCGGGGCCAACGTCAGCCAGATGCACTACGCGCGCAAGGGCATCATCACCGCCGAGATGGAATACGTCGCCATCCGCGAAAACATGAAGCTGCAGGAGGCCCGCGCCGCCGGCCTCCTGAAGCAGCAGCACGCCGGCCACAGCTTCGGCGCGAGCATCCCCAAGGAAATCACCCCTGAGTTCGTGCGCGAAGAGATCGCCCGGGGCCGCGCGATCATTCCGGCCAACATCAACCACACCGAACTGGAACCGATGATCATCGGCCGCAACTTCCTGGTGAAGATCAACGGCAACATCGGCAACAGCGCCCTGGGTTCGTCCATCGAAGAAGAAGTGGCGAAACTGACCTGGGGCATCCGCTGGGGCTCGGACACCGTGATGGATCTGTCCACCGGCAAGCACATCCACGAGACCCGCGAGTGGATCATCCGCAACTCGCCGGTGCCGATCGGCACGGTGCCGATCTACCAGGCGCTGGAGAAGGTCAACGGCGTGGCCGAAGACCTGACCTGGGAGCTGTTCCGCGACACGCTGATCGAGCAGGCGGAGCAGGGCGTGGACTACTTCACCATCCACGCCGGCGTGCTGCTGCGCTACGTGCCGCTGACCGCCAAGCGGGTGACCGGCATCGTGTCCCGCGGCGGTTCGATCATGGCCAAGTGGTGCCTGGCGCACCACAAGGAAAACTTCCTCTACACCCACTTCGAAGAAATCTGCGAAATCATGAAGGCCTACGACGTCAGCTTCTCGCTGGGCGACGGCCTGCGTCCGGGCTCCATCGCCGACGCCAACGACGAAGCGCAGTTCGGCGAACTGGAGACCCTGGGCGAGCTGACCAAGATCGCCTGGAAGCACGACGTGCAGTGCATGATCGAAGGCCCGGGCCACGTGCCGATGCAGTTGATCAAGGAGAACATGGACAAGCAGCTGGAATGCTGCGACGAGGCGCCGTTCTACACCCTCGGCCCCCTGACCACCGACATCGCGCCGGGCTACGACCACATCACCTCCGGCATCGGTGCGGCGATGATCGGCTGGTTCGGCTGCGCCATGCTCTGCTACGTGACGCCGAAGGAGCACCTGGGCCTGCCGAACAAGGATGACGTGAAGACCGGGATCATCACCTACAAGATCGCGGCCCACGCCGCCGACATGGCCAAGGGGCACCCGGGCGCGCAGATCCGCGACAACGCCTTGAGCAAGGCACGGTTCGAGTTCCGCTGGGAAGACCAGTTCAACCTCGGCCTGGATCCGGACACCGCCCGTTCGTTCCACGACGAGACCCTGCCGAAGGACTCGGCCAAGGTCGCGCATTTCTGTTCGATGTGCGGGCCGAAGTTCTGCTCGATGAAGATCACCCAGGAAGTGCGCGAATACGCGGCCAACCAGCGGATCGACGCGGTGGACGTGGACGTCGCCCAGGGCATGGCCGAGCAGGCCGAGCGGTTCAAGAAGGAAGGCAGCCAGCTGTACAAGAAGGTTTGATCCGGCCGTAAAAAAGGGGCCTGCACAGGCCCCATCGCCGGCAGGCTGGCTCCCACAAAGGATTTGCGGCGTTCGCGAGTTCTGTGTGGGAGCCAGCCTGCCGGCGATAGCGATCGACACAACAACACATGTCCCTCTGAGATAACACCCTTGAGCATTCAACCCAGCACCTATTCCCCCGACCTCGCCGTGCCCGCCGACAAGCGCGTGTTCGGCGGCCGTGATCTGTTTTCCCTGTGGTTCTCCCTCGGCATCGGCCTGATGGTGCTGCAGACCGGTGCGCTGCTGGCGCCGGGCCTGGGCCTGTCGGGCGCGTTGCTGGCGATCTTCCTCGGCACGCTGGTGGGTGTCCTGCTGTTGGCCGCCGTCGGCGTGATCGGCAGCGACACGGGCCTGTCGTCGATGGCGGCGCTCAAGCTCAGTCTCGGCCGCCAGGGCGCGAGCCTGCCGGCGCTGCTCAACCTGCTGCAACTGATCGGCTGGGGCTCGTTCGAGATCATCGTCATGCGCGATGCCGCGAGCTTGCTCGGCACCCGCGCATTCAGCGAGGGTTCACTGTGGGCGAACCCGGTGCTGTGGACACTGTTCTTCGGAGCGCTGGCCACGCTCCTGGCCGTGAGCGGGCCGCTGACGTTCGTGCGCAAGATCCTGCGCAAGTGGGGTATCTGGCTGCTGTTGGCCGCGTGCGTCTGGCTGACCTGGAACCTGTTCGCCAAGGCTGACCTGGCGGCCCTGTGGGCGCGTTCGGGCGACGGTTCGATGCCGTTCGCCGTGGGCTTCGACATCGCCATCGCCATGCCGCTGTCGTGGCTGCCGCTGATCGCCGACTACTCGCGTTTCGGCAAGCGGGCGAAGAACGTGTTCGGCGGCACCGCCGTCGGTTTCTTCATCGGCAACTTCTGGCTGATGAGCCTGGGCGTGGCCTACACCCTGGCGTTCGCGCCGAGCGGTGAAGTCAACGCGCTGCTGCTGGCATTGGCCGGGGCGGGGCTGGGGATTCCGCTGCTGCTGATCCTGCTGGACGAGTCGGAGAACGCTTTCGCCGACATCCACTCGGCGGCGGTGTCCAGCGGGATCCTGCTGCGGCTGAAGGTGGAGCATCTGGCGCTGGCCATCGGCGTGGTCTGCACCCTGATCGCGCTGCTGGCGCCGTTGGCCCAGTACCAGAATTTCCTGCTGCTGATCGGTTCGGTGTTCGCGCCGCTGTTCGGCGTGGTGCTGGTGGATCACTTCATCCTGCGCAAGCGCAGCGGCCAGACCGCTTCAACCGCGCTGCGCTGGCCGGCGCTGTTGGCCTGGCTGGGCGGCATCAGCACCTATCACCTGCTGGCCAACCTGTATCCGGACGTGGGCGCGACCCTGCCGGCGCTGGTGCTGGCAGGGCTGCTGCAGCTGGTGCTTGGCCGGGCCTTCAGTTACGGCCGGGAAACAGCTCAGGCTTGAGGATGCCGTTCAGGCGCGGGTAGGGGATCTTCAGTTCGACGTGGCCCAGCGCGTAAGGCGCGATGGTGGTCACGTCGTACTTGAGGATGACGCCGCCGTAGGTCAGCGCCACGTTCGGGGTCTTCACGAACGGCCAGTTCTTCACGAAATCCGCTTCCTGATCGAGCTTGGTGCTGATCAGCCAGCTGTTGTGCGCCACTTGCGCAGCCTTCCAGAACGCCTCTTCCTGGCCCGGCAGCAGCATGTCCGAAAGGGTCAGCACCTTGTGCTGCTGGCGCGAATAGTTGATGAAGCCGCGCCCTGGCGTGCCGTGGGCGCCGCCGGTGTCGAGGTAGCTCGACAGTTCGACGATCACCAGTCCGTCATGCTGCTCGCGTACCTTGGCCTGCAGGTAGCTGCTGTTGCGCGGGCCGGCGTCGCGCAGGAACTGCTCGCGGTAAGCCGCCAGGGTCGGCGCGCTCGGGGCGCCCGGTTCGGTGCGGGTCATCTGCAGCAGGCGTTTTTCGATGATGCCGTCCAGCGCAGGCTCGGCCGGGAAGCGCAGGGTGTCGATGTTCACCAGCGGGCAGTCGGCGTTGGCGCAGCCGGGCTTGAGCTGTTCGGACGCGTCGCGGACGGTTTCCAGCGGCGTGCGGTAGTTGGGCTGGAACAGGCTGGCGCAGGCGCCCAGGGTCAGGGCGACGGCAGCCACGGAAGCGATTTTGAAAAGCGACATGGACGTCCTTTCGAAAGCAGGGGAAGGCGAAAAAGTTACGGCTTCGACTCTCAACGGAGCAGTCAGTTCGCCACTAAGCTAATTAGAGTGGGTTTCGCCTCCACCGTCCATCCCGCTGACGGTAAAGGGGCTGCATCAAACCGTACGGGCGCGTTAGGATGGCGCGAAGTCGAGGCCGCAAGTGACCAAGAGGCGCCTCGTGTCGGATTCGCAGTAAAGAGGATGCTCATGACCGATTTCGCCAAAACCACTCCGAGCGCCGTTGATATCGTGCGGCGCGAGCAGTGCTACAAGGGCTTCTACCGGCTCGACCGGCTCTACCTGCGCCATGAGCTGTTCGACGGCGGCATGAGCCGTGAGATCGACCGCGAGCTGTTCGTGCGCCACGACGCGGTGTGCATGCTGCCTTACGATCCGCAGCGCGATGAAGTGGTGCTGATCGAACAATTCCGCATCGGCGCGCTGGACAAGACCGACAACCCTTGGCTGGTGGAACTGGTCGCCGGCCTGATCGACAAGGACGAGGAGCCGGAAGAGGTCGCCCGCCGCGAGGCCCAGGAAGAGGCCGGGCTGGACATCAAGGCCCTGTGGCCGATGACCCGCTATTTCCCGTCGCCGGGGGGCAGCGACGAATTCGTCCACCTGTACCTGGGGCGCTGCAGCACCGAAGGCGTCGGCGGCCTGCACGGGCTGGTCGAGGAGGCCGAAGATATCCGCGTCACGGTCTGGGCGTTCGAAGATGCCTTGCAGGCGGTGCGCGACGGTCGCATCGCCAATGCGGCGAGCATCATCGCCCTGCACTGGCTGGCGCTGAACCGCGCCGAAGTGAGGGGGCTATGGTCGTAAGCCTGCAGCGCGACCGCTACCGGGTCGACCTGGCGGGGCTGCAGGCGGCCTGCGAGGCGAACTACGCGCGTCTGATGCGCCTGCTGCCGGACATGCGCCACGAACCCCAGGCGCGGCGCATCGCCATGACCCAGGGCGACCAGATGCTTGGCGTGCTGACCCTGGAAGTGCTGCAGGCCTGCCCGTACACCACGACCCTGCAGGTGCGCCAGGAGCACAGCCTGCCGTGGCTGCCGGTGCCGCAGCTGGAGGTGCAGGTCTACCACGACGCGCGCATGGCCGAAGTCATCAGCGCCGAGCACTCGCGGCGCTTTCGCGGTATCTACCCTTATCCGAACGCGGCCATGCACCAGCCGGACGAAAAGGCCCAGCTCAACCTGTTCCTCGGCGAATGGCTGAGCCACTGCCTGGCCTGCGGCCACGAGTACGCGGCGGTCCGATAGCGGCGAGTTGTGAACTGCGTCCGGTTCGTCGGTTTCCCCTTTTGCCGATCCCCCAGCATAATTGCCGCACCCTTTGTGATTCCGCCTGGGAGAACGCCTTGCCGAGCGTATCCACGTTGACCACCGCCGATGCGGCGTTGCTGGTGCAGTTGTCCGACAGCCACCTGTTTGCCGAAGCGGACGGCACCCTGCTGGGCATGAACACCCGCGACAGCCTGCAGAAGGTCATCGAACTGGTGCTCGGCCAGCAGCCGCGGATCGACCTGATGATCGCCACCGGCGACCTGTCCCAGGACGGCACGCTGGCGTCCTACCAGGCGTTTCGCCGCCTGGCCGAACAGATCGACGCCCCTTCGCGGTGGATCCCCGGCAACCACGACGAACCGCAGGTCATGGCCGAGGCGGCCGTGCAGAGCGCGTTGCTTGAACCGGTGGTGGACATCGGCAACTGGCGGGTGACGCTGCTCGATTCGGCGGTGCCCGGCTCGGTGCCGGGGTACTTGCAGGACGAGCAACTGCAACTGCTCGCCCGCGCCCTGAGCGAGGCGCCCGAGCGCCATCATCTGGTGTGCTTCCATCATCACCCGGTGCCCATCGGGTGCGCGTGGATGGCGCCGATCGGTCTGCGCAACCCCGAGGCGTTCTTCGAGGTGCTGGACCGCTTTCCCCAGGTTCGGGCGGTGCTGTGGGGGCACGTGCACCAGGAAATAGACCGCGAGCGCAACGGCGTGCGGCTGATCGCCTCGCCCTCGACCTGCATCCAGTTCGAGCCGGGCAGCGACGACTTCAAGGTCGGCGAACAGGCGCCGGGCTACCGCTGGCTGCGGCTGTTGCCGGACGGGCGGCTGGAGACCGGCGTGGAGCGCGTGACCGGGTTCGACTTCACCATCGACTACGGCTCCAACGGCTACTGAGCCCTCCAACGGCAGCGCTGCTCCCTGCGGGAGCGGGCATGCCCGCGAAGGCGTCCGCACAAACGTCCCCGAACCGGCTGACTCCCTGTAGACTCCGCATTTCTTCGCCGACGCCCAGGGAGCTCAAATGTCCGGTTCGATCCTCTACATCCACGGTTTCAACAGCGCTCCGGCCTCGAAAAAGGCCTGTCAGCTGGTCGAAGTGATGGAGCGGCTGGGCCTGGGCGGCCAATTGCGGGTTCCGGCGCTGCATCACCATCCACGCGAAGCCATCGGTCAACTGGAACAGGCGATCGCCGAGCTGGGCCGGCCGCTGCTGGTGGGAAGCTCGCTCGGCGGCTACTATGCGACTCACTTGGCCGAGCGCCATGGCCTGAAGGCCTTGCTGGTCAACCCGGCCGTCAGCCCGCACCGGATGTTCGACGGGTTCCTGGGCACGCAGAAAAACCTGTACACCGACGAAACCTGGGAGCTGACCCACGACCACGTCACGGCCCTGGCCGAATTGGAAGTGCCGGCGCCCCAGGATCCGCAGCGCTATCAGGTGTGGCTGCAGACCGGCGACGAAACGCTGGACTATCGCCTCGCCCAGCGGTATTACCGGGCCTGTGCGTTGCGCATCCAGGCCGGCGGCGACCACGGCTATCAAGGTTTTGCCGCGCAATTGCCGGCGCTGCTCGGGTTTGCCGGCATCGGCGCCGATATGTATCAGGCAATCGATTTCACCGCACTGTGAAACCTTGCCCCATTTTCACTGAATCACTGACGACGAGACCCTATGGCCACTCCCAGCGCTAGCTCCTATAACGCCGACGCCATCGAAGTCCTCTCGGGCCTCGACCCGGTGCGCAAGCGCCCCGGCATGTACACCGACACCAGTCGGCCGAACCACCTCGCCCAGGAAGTCATCGACAACAGCGTCGACGAAGCCCTGGCCGGCCACGCCAAGTCGGTGCAGGTCATCCTCCACCCCGACCACTCGCTGGAGGTCTGCGACGACGGCCGCGGCATGCCGGTGGACATCCACCCGGAAGAGGGCGTGTCGGGCGTCGAGCTGATCCTCACCAAGCTCCATGCCGGCGGCAAGTTCTCCAACAAGAACTACCAGTTCTCCGGCGGCCTGCACGGCGTGGGCATCTCGGTGGTCAACGCCCTGTCGACCGAAGTCCGCGTGCGGGTCAAGCGCGACGGCAACGAATACCAGATGACGTTCAAGGACGGCTTCAAGGCGTCCGAGCTTGAGATCGTCGGCACCGTCGGCAAGCGCAACACCGGCACCAGCGTGTTCTTCTCGCCGGACCCGAAGTATTTCGACTCCGCCAAGTTCTCCATCAGCCGCCTCAAGCACGTGCTCAAGGCCAAGGCCGTCCTGTGCCCGGGCCTGTCGGTGACGTTTGAGGACAAGAGCACCGGCGAGAAGGTCGAGTGGCACTACGAAGACGGCCTGCGCTCCTACCTGGTGGACGCGGTCAGCGAATTCGAGCGCCTGCCGAACGAGCCGTTCTGCGGCAACCTGGCCGGCAACAAGGAAGCCGTGGACTGGGCGCTGCTGTGGCTGCCCGAGGGTGGCGACGCGGTGCAGGAAAGCTACGTCAACCTGATCCCCACGGCCCAGGGCGGCACCCACGTCAACGGCCTGCGCCAGGGCCTGCTCGACGCGATGCGCGAGTTCTGCGAATTCCGCAGCCTGCTGCCGCGCGGCGTGAAGCTGGCGCCGGAAGACGTCTGGGAGCGCATCGCCTTCGTGCTGTCGATGAAGATGCAGGAGCCGCAGTTCTCAGGCCAGACCAAGGAGCGCCTGTCGTCCCGCGAGGCGGCGGCGTTCGTCTCCGGCGTGGTCAAGGACGCGTTCAGCCTGTGGCTCAACGCCAACCCGGAGACCGGCCTGGCCCTGGCGGAACTGGCGATCAACAACGCCGGCCGCCGCCTGAAGGCGAGCAAGAAGGTCGAGCGCAAGCGCGTCACCCAGGGCCCGGCGCTGCCGGGCAAGCTGGCGGACTGCGCAGGCCAGGACCCGATGCGTTCCGAACTGTTCCTGGTGGAGGGCGACTCCGCCGGCGGCTCGGCCAAGCAGGCGCGGGACAAGGAATTCCAGGCGATCCTGCCGCTGCGCGGCAAGATCCTCAACACCTGGGAAGTCGACGGCAGCGAAGTGCTGGCCAGTCAGGAAGTGCACAACATCGCGGTGGCCATCGGCGTCGACCCGGGCGCCGAGGACATGAGCCAGCTGCGCTACGGCAAGATCTGCATCCTCGCCGACGCCGACTCCGACGGCCTGCATATCGCGACCCTGCTGTGCGCGCTGTTCGTCCAGCACTTCCGCCCGTTGGTGGATGCCGGCCACGTCTATGTCGCGATGCCGCCGCTGTTCCGCATCGACCTGGGCAAAGAGATCTACTACGCCCTGGACGAACCCGAGCGCGACGGGATCCTCGACCGCTTTGTGGCCGAGAAGAAGCGCGGCAAGCCGCAGGTCACCCGATTCAAGGGCCTGGGCGAGATGAACCCGCCGCAGCTGCGTGAAACCACCATGGATCCGAACACCCGGCGCCTGGTGCAGCTGACGCTGGGCGAAGACTACGCCCAGACCTCGGAAATCATGGACATGCTGCTGGCGAAGAAACGCGCCGGCGACCGCAAGACCTGGCTGGAGTCCAAGGGCAACCTTGCCGAGGTGCAGGCCTGATGCGGTTTGGCGGGATCCAGGCGGGTGCGTTGCTGCTGGCTTCGACGTTTGCCTGGACAATGGCGTCCGCCGAGCCGGCGCCGCAGCTGCGGCTGCTGGCCGAGCACCCGGTCGAAGGCATGCGCGGCGGCAACCTGTCGGGGCTCGCGCTGTGCGGCAACGAGCTGTGGACCGTGTCGGACCGCGACGATGACCAGATCTACCGCCTCGACACCCGCGACCCGGTCTGGCGCGCGGAAACCGTGCGCATCGACCCTCCGCCGGTGCCGGACAGCGGCCTGCCGTGGGGCATCAGTTCGCGCACCTGGGCGGCTTCGTTCGTGCGCGGCGGCGACCTGGACTTCGAAGGCATCGCCTGCGACGGCGCGGGCAACCGCTACATCGTCAGCGAGGCCCATGCGGCGGTGCTGCAAGTGCCGGCGCAAGGGCAGGCCGCGTGGCTGAAGATCTCGCCGCTGCTGGTGCGCGAGGCCCGGGCCAGCGGCATGCTGCTGCACTTCAACGCCCTGTTCGAAGGGTTGGCGATCAACCCGGCGGGCGACCGGATGTGGCTGGCCGCCGAGCGTGAGCGCCGCGGCCTGCTGCGGATCAAGCGCCAGCAGACGGTGTGGGACTGCGACGGCGGCTGCGTGCTGCTCAGCGAAGCCGGCGTCGAGATGCAGCCGCCGCAGTTTCCCAAGGCCCGGGCGGTCACCCGTGACTTCGCCGACCTGTCGCTGTTCGACGGCAAGCTGTTCACCCTGGAGCGCAATGCGTTCCAGGTCTGCCGGCGCGACCTGGAGACGGCCAAGGTCGAGCGCTGCTGGTCGTTCGCCGAAGACGCCTTGCAGGAAAAACGCCGTTATCCGCAGCCCTACGGGCTGGCGGAGGCGCTGGTGATCGACGCCCAGGGCGCCTGGATCGGCCTCGACAACAACGACGGCGCCCGCGCCGACGGCGAGAAGCGTCCGATCGTCTGGCGCTTTGCCGCCCCCGACGGCGGCTGGAGCGCCAAGCCATGAGCCCGCAGCCGCCGGGCAAGCGCGCCGGCCGGGTGATGATGATCCTGGCCTGGTGCGCGGCGCTGTTTCTGGCCACGCGGTTCTTCGGCCAGTGGGAAGAGCGTCAGCAGAACCCCAACGTGGTGGTCAGCTCTGAACAGGGCGACGGCTACATCGAGGTGAAACTGGCCGGCAATGCCCAAGGGCATTTCGTCGCCAGCGGCCAGATCAACGGTCAGACGGTGGAGTTCATGCTCGACACCGGCGCGACCGACGTGTCGATCCCGGCGGACCTGGCCGCGCGCCTGAAACTGGAAGAGGGGTTCGGCGTGACCCTGAGCACGGCCAACGGCCTGAGCCAGGGCTACCGTACCCGGATCGACCGCCTGCAACTGGGCGACATCGTGCTGCGGGACGTCCGCGCACTGGTGGCGCCCGGCCTGCACGGCGAACAGGTGCTGCTCGGCATGAGCGCCCTGAACAAACTTGAATTCACCCAGCGCGGCGGCACCATGCTGCTGCGCCAGACAACGAACCGATGAGGCCCGCATGAGCGACTCCCTTGATCTCAGCCTGGACGGTGTGGAACGCCGGTCGCTGGCTGACTTCACCGAAAATGCCTACCTCAACTACTCCATGTACGTGATCATGGACCGTGCCCTGCCGCATATCGGCGACGGCCTGAAACCCGTGCAGCGGCGTATCGTCTACGCCATGAGCGAGCTGGGGCTGGATGCCGACGCCAAGCACAAGAAGTCGGCGCGCACCGTCGGCGACGTGCTCGGCAAGTTCCACCCCCACGGCGACTCGGCGTGCTACGAAGCGATGGTGCTGATGGCCCAGCCGTTCAGCTACCGCTACACGCTGGTGGACGGCCAGGGCAACTGGGGTGCGCCGGACGATCCGAAGTCCTTCGCCGCCATGCGCTACACCGAAGCCCGGCTGTCGCGCTACTCCGAAGTGCTGCTCAGCGAACTGGGCCAGGGCACGGCGGACTGGGGCCCGAACTTCGACGGCACCCTGCAGGAACCGCTGGTGCTGCCGGCGCGCCTGCCGAACATCCTGCTCAACGGCACCACCGGCATCGCCGTGGGCATGGCCACCGACGTGCCGCCGCACAACCTGCGCGAAGTCGCCAGCGCCTGCGTGCGACTGCTCGACGAGCCGAAGGCCACGGTCGAGCAACTGTGCGAGCACATCCAGGGCCCGGACTACCCGACCGAAGCGGAAATCATCACGCCGCGCGCCGACCTGGTGAAGATGTACGAGACCGGCAAGGGCTCGGTGCGCATGCGTGCCGTGTACCACGTCGAGGACGGCGACATCGTCATCACCGCGCTGCCGCACCAGGTCTCCGGGGCCAAGGTGCTGGAGCAGATCGCCGCGCTGATGCAGGCCAAGCCGTCGAAGGCGCCGCAGATCGCCGACCTGCGCGACGAATCCGACCACGAGAACCCGTGCCGCATCGTGATCATCCCGGTCAACAGCCGCGTCGACCACGAAGCGCTGATGCAGCACCTGTTCGCCAGCACCGAGCTGGAATCGACCTACCGGGTCAACGTCAACATCATCGGCCTGGACGGCAGGCCGCAGTTGAAGAACCTGCGCGCGCTGCTGGTGGAGTGGCTGGAATTCCGCGTGCAGACCGTCCGTCGCCGCCTGCAGTTCCGCCTCGACAAGGTCGAGCGCCGCCTGCACCTGTTGGACGGTTTGCTGATCGCCTACCTCAACCTGGATGAAGTGATCCACATCATCCGCACCGAGGATCAGCCCAAGGCCAAGCTGATCGAGCGTTTCGCCCTCAGCGAGATCCAGGCCGACTACATCCTCGACACCCGCCTGCGCCAGTTGGCGCGGCTGGAAGAGATGAAGCTGCGCGACGAGCAGGACGAACTGCTCAAGGAGCAGGCCAAGCTGCAAGCCCTGCTGGGCAGCGAAGCCAAGCTGAAGAAACTGGTGCGCAGCGAACTGCTCAAGGACGCCGAGACCTACGGCGACGACCGCCGCTCGCCGATCGTCGAGCGCGCCGAGGCCAAGGCGCTGACCGAGCACGACCTGCTGCCGAACGAGAAAGTGACCGTTGTGCTGTCGGAAAAGGGCTGGATCCGCTCGGCCAAGGGTCACGAGATCGACGCCACCGGCCTGTCGTACAAGGCCGGCGACGGCTTCAAGACCTCGGCGGCGGGGCGTTCCAACCAGTTCGCCGTGCTCATTGACTCCACCGGTCGCAGCTACTCGCTGGCCGCGCACACGCTGCCGTCGGCCCGGGGCCAGGGCGAACCGCTGACCGGCCGTCTGACGCCGCCGCCCGGCGCCACCTTCGAATGCGTGCTGATGCCTGAAGACGATGCGATGTACGTGATCGCGTCCGACGCCGGCTACGGTTTCGTGGTCAAGGGTGAGGATCTGCAGGCCAAGAACAAGGCCGGCAAGGCCCTGCTGAGCCTGCCGAACAACGCCAAGGTGATCGCGCCGCGTCCGGTGGCCGACCGCGAGCAGAACTGGCTGGCGTCGGTGACGACCGAGGGTCGCCTGCTGATCTTCAAGATCAGCGATCTGCCACAATTGGGTAAGGGCAAGGGCAACAAGATCATCGGCATCCCCGGTGAGCGCGTGGCCAGCCGCGAAGAATACGTCACGGACATCGCCGTCCTTCCGGAAGGCGCCACCTTGGTGCTGCAGGCCGGAAAACGGACCTTGTCGCTGAAGGCCGACGACCTCGAACACTACAAAGGTGAGCGCGGCCGGCGGGGCAACAAGTTGCCGCGTGGCTTCCAGCGGGTGGATGCGCTGCTCGTCGAATAACTCAATGAGGCGTCCCAGAGCGCCCGATCCACGATTTAACGCGTGGATCGACGCTTTGGCGCTGGAGTCGGAACGCATATTCACGGATGATATGGCCTTTCAAGCGCCGGCGTGGCCGCGCGTTCTTCATGTTTATTGAGTATTTTCACTGTGGTCAGCCTTGTGGCGGCCACCTGGACGGGACGATGACTGCTCTGCGCCTTCCTCTAATTTTGTTGCTCGCCGGCGTTCTCGGCCTGGCGGGCTGCAGCGTTCACCAACCGGTGTCGCTGTATCAGCTGGACAGCGGAAGTCCGGCTCAGCCTGCGCAAAGCGCGGGCATGGCGGTTTTGCTGGGCCCTGTGGTGGTCGCCGACTACCTGCAACGCGAAACCCTGCTGCAGCGTCAGCCCGACGGCAGCCTGCAGGCCGCCACCGACGGCCGCTGGGCCGGTAGCCTTTCGTCGGATATCGACCAGTTGCTGCTGCGCCAGGTCGCCGGCCATCTGGACAGCCAGCGTGTGGTGCTGGCGCCCGCCACCCAGGGCTTCACCCCGGACGTGCAGGTGCTGCTGACCATCACCCGGCTGGATTCCGGCACTTCGCAGCCGGCGATCCTCGATGCGCAATGGCGTCTGCTCGACCGCCGTGGCCAGGTGCGGGACAACCGCATCGTCCATCTGCAAGAGCTGCACGCCGGCAGCACCGCTTCGCAGGTCCAGGCCCAGGGCATCTTGCTGCAGCGCCTGGCGGAGCAGTTGTCGGTGGCGCTCAAGCCGCTGGCCAACCAGCCTCCGGTGGCTGAAGTGCCACGCAAGCCGGCCCCCAAGCCGGCAGCGCCGGCGGCGGAAGCCGAGAAGCAGCCGAAGATCCCGATGGCTTCGCCGATCCGCACCGACATGGAAGTGTTCCGCTTCTGAGATCGCCCCGCTCCGATAAAAAGCCCGCCAAGTGCGGGCTTTTTCTTGCCTGTCGGTTCAGTTCTGATGACGCCGCAATTCCCCGTGGGAGCCAGCCAGCCAGCTGGCGATGGCGGTGGGTCAGGTAACAGGGATGTCGGCTGCACCGGCCTCATCGCTTGCAGGCAAGCTCCCACAGGGTTTTGCGGTGTGCTGGGATGCTGCGGGCAGCCGGGATCCTTTGTGGGAGCCAGCCTGCTGGCGATGGCGGTGGGTCAGGCAACAGGGATGTCGGCAGTGCCGGCCTCATCGCTTGCAGGCAAGCTCTCACAGGTTTTGTGGGGCAACAAAAAGCCCGCAGGCAATGACTTGCCTGCGGGCTTTTCGCATCGGCTTACGCCCGGCGTTCGTGCATCCGCGCCAGTTGCCGCTCCAGCATCGACGGGTAAGGCTCCATCAGCCGCTCCACGCAGCAGGCGCCTTCGGGGCTGGCGATCGGGCGGATCCGTGCGCGCTGGCGGATCAGCGCGTCATCGCTGATCTTGCGCTCCACCAGCAGCAGGTTGCGGCTGTGCTGCGACAGGGCCAGGGCGTCCTGGGCCGAGTCGGTCAGCAGCAGGTCGATCTGGCTCAGGCCGAACAGCTCGTCGCCCAGGGTCAGGCCCAGCTGCAATTGCAGGGTGATGCCGCTGTCGGCGACTTCGATCTGCAACTGATGGCTCAAGGCCCGCAGCAGCTCACCGCAGCAGATGGCGTTGGTCAGGTAATCGTCGCCGCTGTCTTCGGTGTGGAACAGCATCAGCGTGCTGCCGTCGTTCAGGGTTTCGATCTCGCCCTGGTACAGCGAGGCGGCCTGGTCCAGGCAATCGCGGTAGCGGTCCAGCAGTTCTTCCAGGCGGGCCCGGGGCAGGCGGCGCAGTTGTTCCTGCGAACCCAGCTGCACCGCCAGCACCGCGCTGTGCTGGGGCACGCTCGGCGTGGCCTTGCGGGTGGCCGGCTGGGCCGAACCGTTCAGCGAGTCGTTGCGCAGGTCGGCGAACGGGTCTTCGTCGTCCTCGTCGTCTTCCACGGTGCTGACCACCTGCCGGGGCGCCGGCTTGCGGGCCTCCACCGGGCGGCTTTCGTCGAAGCTCGGGTCGCGCAGGTTGCGCACCTCGAAGGCCGGGTCGACGTCGTCGTCCTCGAACTCGGGTTCCGGCTCGGGCGGCGGCGCGGCCGGCTCCGGGGCGAAGTTGGCGTGCAGCTGGCGGGCCAGGTCGCCGATCTCGTCCTGGCGGTCGGTGCCCGGCGTGTATTCGTCGATGTTGCGCAGCCACACCCGCAGCTGCAGCAGCGGCGTGGACAGGTGGCGGCCCAGGCGCAGGCTCAGGGCCAGGGACAGCGCCAGCAGGATTGCGCTGAGGATGCCCATGCTCTGCAGGCTGATGGTCATCGGCTGCTGGAACTGATCCATGTCCAGGCTGATGCGCAACTGGCCGGCGGTCACGTCCTGGAAGGTGATCTTGCTCTGGTACATGCCCTCGGCTTCGCCCAGCAGGCCGTGCTTGGGCCGCTGGCCGGACTCGGCGAGGATGCGGTTGTCCACGCTGTAGATGGCGGCGTGGGCCACCAGCTTGTTCTTGGTCAGGTTGTTGAGCAGCACATTGAGGCTGAGGATGTCGTTGGACACCAGCAGCTCGGTGGCGGAGGTGGCGGTCTGCGTGGTCAGGCTCTCGCCCAGGGCGTCGGCCTGCTCGTGCATGGCCTGCTTGAACTGCAGGCCCATCACGCAGGCGTAGATCACCAGGGCCAGGGCGACCAGGATCACGTTATGGCTGGCGATGCGCAATGCGATCGGCACACGGCGGTGGCGCAGCGCACGGAAGATCAGCAGGAAGAAGTTGTCGGTTTTTACTGGCGTGGGCCGGTTCACTGAGCTCGGCTCTTTAGTCCGTGAAGTTGACGCGCAGTATAGCGACAGGCCCCAGACCGGCAAAGCGCCTGCGGTGCCCGATGGTCACTGAAAATGGGTAGAATGCGGTTTTTTTCCAGTTGCGGGGGTGCGCGTTGCGCGAAATCGTCCTGATTAACATCACAGGGTCCGACCGTCCGGGTCTGACCGCGGCCATTACCGGCGTTCTGGCCCAGGGTGGCGTTAACATCCTCGACATCGGTCAGGCGGTGATCCACGACACCCTGTCGTTCGGCATCCTGGTCGAGATCCCCGACAGCGAGCAGGGCAAGTCCGTGCTCAAGGACATCCTGTTCAAGGGCTACGAGCTGGACCAGCAGGTGCGCTTCACCCCGGTGTCCGAAGCGGACTACCAGCAGTGGGTGGGCAACCAGGGCAAGCAGCGCCACATCGTCACCCTGCTGACCCGCAAGGTGACCGCCGGCCAGCTGCAGGCCGTGAGCTCGATCACCGCCAAATATGGCCTGAACATCGACCACATCGACCGCCTGTCCGGGCGCATGCCGCTGGACACCCCGGACGACAAGGGCAAGGGCTGCATCGAGTTCTCCGTGCGCGGCGAGGCCGCGGATCCGCAGGCGCTGCGCGCCGAGTTCCTCAGCGTGGCGCAGGAACTGAACGTCGACATCGCCTTCCAGGAAGACTCGCTGTTCCGCCGCAACCGCCGCCTGGCGGTGTTCGACATGGACTCGACCCTGATCGAGGCCGAAGTCATCGATGAGCTGGCCAAGGCCGCCGGCGTCGGCGAACAAGTGTCGGCGATCACCGAGCGGGCGATGGCCGGCGAACTGGACTTCCGGGCAAGCTTCAAGGAGCGCCTGGCGCTGCTCAAGGGCCTGGACGTCAGCGTGCTGGACGCCATCGGCGCCTCGCTGCGCCTGACCGAAGGCGCCGAAACCCTGTTCGCCGAGCTCAAGCGCCTGGGCTACAAGACCGCGATCCTGTCCGGCGGCTTCACCTACTTCGCCAAGCAACTGCAGGCCAAGCTCGGCATCGACTACGTGTTCGCCAACGAACTGCAAGTGGTCGACGGCAAGTGCACCGGCGTGGCGGTCGAGCCGATCGTCGACGCCCAGCGCAAGGCCGACCTGCTCAAGGAGCTGGCGCACAAGGAAGGCCTGCGCCTGGAGCAGACCATTGCGGTGGGCGACGGCGCCAACGACCTGCCGATGCTGGCGATCGCCGGCCTGGGCGTGGCGTTCCGCGCCAAGCCGCTGGTCAAGCAGTCGGCCAAGCAGGCGATCTCCACCCTGGGCCTGGACGGCGTGCTGTACCTGTTGGGTTTCCGCGACCGCGACGGGCAGCTCTGACGGGCACGGTGTCCGGAAGGGCCTGTGGTGCGGGAGCCTGCTCCCTCGCCCCAAGGCCTTGCCGCCTCACAGCGACTTCCACAACGAATCGAAATCCTCCTCGCTCCCGCCGTTCTGCGCGGCTTCCAGCGAGCGGTAGGCGAACTGGTTGAAGCTGTGGGTGCTGGCCACCCGCCGGTCCAGCCCGGCGCGGTGCTCTTCCCCCAACGTATTGATCAGCACCTTGTTGCCCTCCTGAAACGGCAGGCGCGGCGCCAGCAGCGTCGCCGGCAGGTCGATCGCGCTGATCTGCGGCAGCAAGAGGCCGCGCAGGTAATGGCTGTGGTCGTCCCGGGTGCGCACCAGTTGCAGCCCGCAGGGCTGGGCATGGGGCGCCACCAGTTCGATGCCCATCTGCGTGCCGCCGTCGCGCACCTGGCGGATCCAGCGCACCACGGCGATGCTCCAGCCCTGGTTCGCGCTGTCCTGGATGCCGACCATTTCACCCGCCTGCAATTCGGCGGGCACTTCCTTGGGCCACGCCAGGCAATAGCCGCCGGGGCTGTGGTTGATCACCGGCAAGGCGTAGGTCGGGTAATGCGGCGGGTTGTCGGCGTCGTCACTGTCGTCGGCCAGCGGTTCGTAGTTGATTTCCTCATACGGCAGCAATTCGTCGGACGGGCTCTGGGGCGCTGCGTCGAACGCCTGGCTCCAACTGTCCTTTTCGCTCCGGGCCACCGCCTGGCTGAAGTTCGCCGTGCGGGCGCCGGGATGCCTGAGCAACTCGCTGAACGTGCGCTCGCCCCCTAAATAGAAATGCAGCGCACTCATGCCGATGCACACGGTCAGGTTGCCCTGGCCGACGGTGCGCTGGAAGCTGCGTTCGGCCGTCTGGCCCCAAGTGGCGTGCAGGTGTTGCAGGCTGTCGTGGCTCAGGCCCGACGGCACCGGCAGCGGGTTCGGCGTGTCCTGGTGCAGCAGATGGGCTTCGATGGCGTTCACCAGGGGCTGCGGGTCGAAGCCGAGCAGGCCGGCCTGCTGCTCGCTGCGGAACATGCTGCGGTAGCGCGGCCCTGTGTCGAGTTCGGCCGAAACGGCGAACAGGCCTTCGCCCGTCACCCCGGGATGCAGCTTGAGCCAGGCGGCCCACGGCTCCAGCACTTCTGCGAGCCGGGCAATCTGGTTCTGGCGCAGTTGGTTGCAGCGAGCGCTGCCCAGCAGCAGGGCGGCGATGTAGGTCTGTTCGACGCTCAGCTCCGCCGTGAGGCTGGCCAGGTCGTCGCGCACCCGCCGATGCTGCAGTTGCAGCCGCGCAGCGGTGAGGAACAGCTGATGCAGCTCGAACCACAGGCCCTCGGGCGCGGGGCTGTAGAGCTGCGTCGCGCGCAGCAGTTGGCCCTTGAGCGCATGGGTGGCCCGCTGCAGCGCGGCGCTGAGCAGGGCGGCGCGAGGGCTGGTGTATTTCGGCGCGATCCGCAGGACGATCTGTTTGTAGCCGGTCGCCAGTTGGCCCTGGAGGGCCTGGCACAGGTTGCTGATCTTGCGCGAGCGGTCGTCGAGCATGATCGCCTGGTGCAGGAAGTGCCGCTCCAGGTGCTGACAGACGAAATACACCTCAGGGCGCAGCAGTTCCAGCAGTTGCAGGCGGTTGTCGCTGGGGGTGAGCAACTGGTTGAGCTCGCCCAGCCCTTGGTAGAGCTGGCGTGCGGACTCGCCGATGTTGGCCTTGGGCAGGGCGGCGATCCAGCGCTTGAGGTCGCGTGGGGCGGGGGCGCAGAAGGTCAGGCGCAATTGGGTCGGGACTGGGGCCTGCAACTGCGGTTGGAGTCGAGGTTCGCTCATGCCGTGACGGCCTCCGGCGGCGAATGGGGCAATGCCCAGAACTCTAGCAGGTGTGCTCTGCTTCGCCGGTGTGCGGAAGGTTTTTTGCGCTCGGGAGGCGAGCCGGCAGGCGGGAAGGCAAGGTGCGCCGCGCCCCTTCGCAACGGTGCGAAAGGGCGCGGCGTCAGGCTCAGGCGGACGGCAGGGCGAGGGCCTGACCCATCTGCACCGGGGAACCGGCGGACAGGGATTCGACCCATTTCACCTGATCCGGGCCGAACAGCACGATCGCGGTGGAACCCAGCTTGAAGCGCCCAAGTTCCGCACCTTTTTCCAGGTGGATCGGCGCACGGGCGGCTTCGTCGTAGCGGAAGGTCTTCAGCTCGCGCTTGGGCGGGGTCACCAGGCCGGCCCAGACGGTTTCGATCGACGCGACGATCATCGCGCCCACCAGCACCACGGCCATCGGGCCGCGCTCGGTGTCGAAGATGCACGCCACGCGCTCGTTGCGGGCGAACAGCTCAGGCACGTTCTCGGCGGTGGTCTGGTTGACCGAGAAGATGCGCCCGGGGATGTAGACCATTTCGCGCAGGGTGCCGGCCAGCGGCATGTGCACGCGGTGGTAGTCCTTCGGCGACAGGTAGATGGTGGCGAAATCGCCGCCCATGAACGGCGCGGCGTTGGCCGCGTCGCCGCCCAGCAGTTCCAGCACGCTGAAACTGTGGCCCTTGGCCTGGAACACGCGGCCGTGCTCGATCGGGCCGAGCTGGCTGACGGCGCCGTCGGCGGGGCTGAGGATCGCGCCTGGTGTGGTGTCCAGCGGACGTGCGCCGTCTTTCAGGGCCCGGGTGAAGAAGGCGTTGAAGTGCTCGTAGGCCGTCACGTCCTCCACCAGCGCCTGGGACATGTCCACCTGATAACGCTTGGCGAACCAGGTGGTGAAGGCATTCTTGAACCAGCGCACACGGCACTCGGCGATGCAGCCGGCCAGGCGCGACAGCAGGTGATGGGGCAGCAGGTACTGGCTGAGGATGAACAAACGCTCTTTCATTGACTGTCCTTAAAAACCTTTAAAGCTCGACGGGCGTGTCGGGGTGGTTGCCCCATTCGCCCCAGGAACCGGCGTAGCCCTTGACCCGCGGATAACCGAGGGACTTGGCCACCAGATAAGTGAAGCCCGACCGGTGATGGGTCTGGCAGTGGGTGATGATTTCTTTGTCCTTGGTGATCCCGAGGCGTTCCAGGATTTGCGGCATGTCGGTGCGGATGCGCAGCTGGCGCGCCCGATCCATGCCGGCGGTCCATTCGAAATTGACCGCGCCGGGGATGTGCCCGCCCTTGGCCGCCAGCACTTTCTCGCCGGAGTATTCCAGCGGCCCGCGGGCGTCCCAGATCGCCAGGTCGGCGGCGCCGAGGCGGCTTTGCAGGTATTCGCGGGTGGCGGTGGGCTCTTCGTGCAGGGTCAGGGTCACCGGGCCGTCTCCCGGCTGCGGCACCTGGATCGACATCGGCGAGCCCTCCGCCAGCCAGGCCGGCAGGCCGCCGTCCAGGTAGTGGTAGTGGCGGTGGCCGATCACGTCGAGCATCCAGATGAAGCGCCCGGCCCAGCCGCCGCCTTCGTCGTCGTAGACCACGTAGACCGCGTCCGGGCGGTGGCCCAGCTCGCCGAACAGCTCTTCGAGCTTGTCCTTGGACGGCAGCAGCCCCGGCGCCGGCAACTGGCCGAGCTGGGTGCGCTTGGGGTCGACGAAGCGTGCGCCGGGAATGTGCCCCTCGGCATAGCGGGCAGGGCTGGTCAGATCCACCAGGATCAGGTTGGGGGCATCGAGGCGCGGGAGCAGGTCGCTCGGCTCGATCACCAGCGCCAGGCCAGAGAAGTCAGACATGTGAGGTCTCCAGAGCACAAAGGGAAACGATTGTAGCCGTCATTGGCGGCGGTGGCTAAAGCTGTGCAGGGCTTTCTCGATGCACTGCGCGGTTTTGCCGAAGGCCTGCACGGTGACGTCGGCGAACGGCCCGCCGCCCTGGTCGGCGACCACGATCATGATCACCCGGCCGTTGTTCACCAGCGAACGCAGGAACAGGTGCTCGCCGCGGAACAGCGCGCGCAGGGCCGGCGGCAGCAGGGCGGAGAACTGCGCGTTGTTGTCCGGGGTGATGCGCACCTGCGCCTGCTGGGCCAGCAGGCGCTGCAGCACGGTGCTCTGGCTGACCGCGACATTCAGCGCGGCGGCCTCCGGCGGCAGCCCGGCCGTCTGGTGCACGCGCAGGTTGGAATGGGTGCGGTCGGCCATCAGGATCATCACCCGGCGCAGGCCGCTGGCGACCAGGGCGTCGCGGGCGGCGATGGTCAGGTGCATGGCGTTGGTGAAGCGGCTCGGCTCGGCCAGCAGCTCGGCGCATTGCCGGCGCCACTTGGCCAGGTCCTCGGCGCTGGGGGCGGCGGGCGGCAGCAGGCCGGCCGGGACCCGGCGGGTGCCCGAGGGCCAGAGCAGGGATATCGCGGGGTGCCACAGGTCCGGCATGAAGTGCTGGCGCGCACTGATGGCGGCCTGCTGGTGCAGTTGTTGCTGCACCTCGTCCATGGGGATCTGCAGATAGAGGCTGGTCAGGTACTGCCAGCGCTCGCTGTGGGGGCAGTCCCAGGCCTGTTGTGCCGACAGCGCCAGGCCGTTGGCCAGCAGCACCGTGTTGGCCGGCTGGTTGAGCCAATGGCGCAGGGTCGGGTCGTCGTCGAGGCGGTTCTGCTGGCGCAGCGGATGCTCGCTGTCGCGGGCGATGCGCAGCACCTTGACCAGTTCGCGCCGCTCGTTGAGCAACAGCCGGTAGCCTTGCTGCACCCAGATCGGCAAGCGCCAGGCATCGATCAGCGCCTGGCCGATCTTCAGCAGGCGCACGCCGAACAGTTGCCGTTCCACGTCGCGGGCCGATTCGCCCTTGTGGATCACCCGCAGTTCCCATTCCTCAAGCAGTTTGGGGTGGGTCAGCGCTAGGGGCCACAGCGGCGACAGGAACAGCAGGCTGCCCCAGTGGATGTCCTGCCACAGCCGCGCCAGGCGGCCGGCGAAGAAGCCGTTGGCCTGCTGCGTGGCGTGCTGGCTGATCATCTGCAGCTGGCGCAGGGCCTGGGGGATCTGCCCGTCAGGCTCGGCGGGCAGGCGCGCGAGCAGTTCTTCGGTGCGGGCCAGGCCCAGGCGGTTGATGGCGACTTCGAGGTTTTCCGCCGGCTCCGCCATGCTGCCCTGGGTGTGGCGGTTGGCTTCGCGGATGATGCTCAGGGCCAGCGCCGGGCTGTCCTGCATCAGGCCGGCGATGTCGCGCAGCGAGCTGCGGTTGTCGCGGATCGCCCGGCAGACGCGGTCGTGGGCCGACTGCGGCACCGGCAGGCGGACGCCGTCGAGCAGCTTGACCCAGCCTTCCAGGGTGTTCGGTGTTGCGTGTGGGACGTTCGTTTCATTAGCCATGTCGGGACGGGATCTTGATCTTCGAAAGACGCGCCCGGCATGGGCTAAATTGGCTTTTCGCCTGAACTGCCTATAGTCTGGCGCAGTTTTGCCGATAAGTAGAAGAAGAGATTTTTTAACTTCCGAATATGACCTTGAACCCGACTTAAACAAGTACTTTCTATCTATGGCTAAAATTATCGGCATCATCGTCGTATTCGCGAGCGTGCTCGGCGGATACGTGCTCTCCCACGGCAAGATCGCGGCCCTGATCCAGCCCTTCGAGGTGATGATCATCGGCGGCGCGGCCCTCGGCGCCTTCCTTCAAGCCAACCCCGGCTACATGACGATGCACGTGTTCAAGAAAGCCTTGGGCATGTTCAGTTCGCGCTTCAGCCACACTTTCTACCTGGAAGTGCTCGGCCTGATCTACGAGATCCTCAACAAGAGCCGCCGCGAAGGCATGATGGCCATCGAAGGCGACATCGAAGACGCCGCCGCGAGCCCGATCTTCGCCAAGTACCCGGCCGTGCTCAAAGACGAGCGCATGACCGCGTTCATCTGCGACTACCTGCGCATCATGTCCTCCGGCAACATGGCCCCGCACGAGCTCGAAGGCCTGTTCGACATGGAACTGTTCAGCCTCAAGGAAGAACTGGAGCACCCGTCCCACGCGGTCAACGGCATCGCCGACGGCATGCCCGGCTTCGGTATCGTCGCGGCGGTACTGGGTATCGTGGTGACCATGGCCTCCCTGGGCGAAGGCGATCAGAAATCCATCGGCCTGCACGTGGGTGCGGCGCTGGTCGGTACCTTCTTCGGTATTCTCGCGGCCTACGGCTTCTTCGGCCCGCTGGCCCACTCCCTGGCCCATGACGCCAAGGAAGAGCTGAACGTCTACGAAGCCATCAAGGCCTCGCTGGTGGCTTCGGCTTCCGGCATGCCGCCGTCGCTGGCCGTGGAGTTCGGCCGCAAGGTCCTGTACCCGGCGCACCGTCCGAGCTTCGCCGAGCTGGAACAAGCGGTTCGCGGTCGTTAAGCCATGGAAAACAACCAGCCGATAATCATCAAGCGCGTCAAGCGCTACGGTGGCGGACATCACGGCGGCGCCTGGAAAATCGCCTTCGCCGACTTCGCCACGGCGATGATGGCGTTCTTCCTGGTGCTGTGGCTGCTGTCCACCGCCACGCCCGAGCAGAAGATCGCCATCGCCGGTTACTTCAAGGATCCGGTCGGCTTCTCCGAAAGCGGCACGCCGTACATCATCGACCTGGGCGGCACGCCGACCCTGGCGCCGGAAAACACCCTCAACCCTGAGGTGAAGTCGCAGCCGCAGCCAGACAAGGTCACGGTCGACACCGAGCAGGTCGAGGGCATGGCCGAGCAGGTCGAGAAGGAACGCCTGGAACTGTTGCTGCAGGAACTGCAGAACAAGGTCGAAGAGAACCCGCAGCTGCAGAAGTTCAAGGATCAGATCCTGTTCGAGATCACCCCGAACGGCTTGCGCATCCAGATCATGGACGCCGAGAACCGGCCGATGTTCGACTCGGGCTCCGCGCGCCTGAAGCCGTACTTCGAGGACATCCTGCTGGCCATGGCCGACACCATCAAGGCGGTGCCGAACAAGATCAGCATCAGCGGCCACACCGACGCCAAGCCGTACACCGGCAGCGGCGAGTTCGGCAACTGGGAGCTTTCCGCCAACCGCGCCAACGCCGCCCGGCGTGCACTGGTGGCGGGCAGCTATCCGGAGTCGCAGGTGGCGCGGGTGGTGGGTTATGCCTCGTCGGCGCTGTTCGACAAGGAAAACCCGTTCAACCCGGTCAACCGCCGCATCGACATCGTGGTGCTGACCAAGAAGGCCCAGGCCGCCATCGAAGGCTCCCAGGGCGCCGACCCGGCGAAGCCGGCCGACGGCCAGGAAGGCGCCGCGCCGGCCATCCCGGCCGATCCGAACGCCTTGCCGGCGGATCAGCAACCGGTGGCGCCGCACGAGTTGCGCGAACGGCTGAACCTGTTCGACGATCCGTTGCCGAAACCAGCCGAGCCGGGCACCCATGCGCCGGCTCCGGCTCCGGCTCCGGCTCCGGCGCCCGCTCCGGCACCGGCGGCTCCCGCAGCCCCCGCGCCGAAGCAGTGACCCACAAAAAAGCCGCGATGATCTCGCGGCTTTTTTGTGTCCGGCGGTTCAGTAGCCGTTATCGGGCAGGCTGGCGATGATCGAGCGGTAGCTGTTCATCCGTTGCTGCTGGATGCGCCCGTCTTCCAGGGCCTTGAGCAGGGCGCAGCCGGGTTCGCGATCGTGCTTGCAGTCGCGGAAGCGGCAGGTGCCGAGCAGGTCTTCGAACTCGATGAAACCGGCCTCGACGTCGGCGCGGCTGACGTGGCCCAGGCCGAATTCGCGGATGCCCGGCGAGTCGATCAGCTCACCGCCGCCGGGGAAGTGGAACAGGCGCGCGGTGGTTGTGGTGTGCTGGCCCTGGCCGGACCATTCCGACAGCGGGCCGACGCGGGTCTCCACCTCCGGCAGCAGGCTGTTGACCAGCGACGACTTGCCGACGCCGGACTGGCCGACGAACACGCTGATGCGGCCGTCGAGCAACTGCTGCAGCTGTTCCATGCCGTTTCCGTGGTGGGCCGAGACTTCCAGCACCGGATAGCCGAGGGTGCGGTACACCGCCAGCAGCGCATTGAGCGCCGGGGCGTTCTGCTCGTCGATCAGGTCGAACTTGTTGAGCAGCAGCAGCGGACGGATGCCGGCGTGCTCGGCCGCCACCAGGTAGCGGTCGATCAGGTTGGCGTGGGGCTCGGGCAGCGGGGCGAAGACGATGACGATCATGTCGACGTTGGCCGCCACCGGCTTGAGCTGGCCGCGGCTGTCCGGGCGGCACAGCTCGGTGCTGCGCGGCAGCTGCGCGACGATCACGCCGATGCCCTGGTTGCCGGCGCGCCAGACCACCCGGTCGCCGGTCACCAGCGCCGGCAGGTTGGCGCGCAGGTAGCAGCGGAACACCTGGCCGGCCTGGTCGCCGTCGGTCGCCTCGACCTCGACCTGCACACCGAAGTGGGCGATCACCAGGCCGTGCTGTTCCGGGCCCAGGTCGCCGCCCTCCAGGGCCTCGACGGCCGAGGACTCGCGTTTGGCGGCGCGGGCGGCGCGCTCGCCCTGAATCTTTTCGATGCGCCAGCTCTGGCGGCGGTTGAGTTGGCGTTTGGCCATGGGTGTTCCGTAATAAAAAGAATGCAGCGAATGGGTAAAACGGCGGCGAGTTTAGCACGCCCGGCCACCCGCCTAGGCTAAACTGCGCACCATTGCTTAGGAGACGAATCATGCAGAACCCGCAGAACCTGATCTGGATCGACCTGGAAATGACCGGTCTGAACCCGGACACCGACGTCATCATCGAGATGGCCACCATCGTCACCGACAGCGACCTGAACACCCTGGCCGAAGGCCCGGTGATCGCCATCCACCACAGCGACGACGTCCTCGCCCGCATGGACGAATGGAACACCCGCACCCACGGCAACTCGGGCCTTACCCAACGTGTGCGCGAAAGCCGCGTGAGCATGGCCGAGGCCGAAGCCGAAACCATCGCCTTCCTGGAGAAGTGGGTGCCGAAGGGCAAGTCGCCGATCTGCGGCAACAGCATCTGCCAGGACCGGCGCTTCCTGTTCGCCCACATGAAGGCGCTGGAAAGCTACTTCCACTACCGCAACCTCGACGTCTCCACCCTCAAGGAACTGGCCGCCCGCTGGGCGCCGGACGTGCGCGACAGCTTCAAGAAAGGCAGCACCCACCTGGCGCTGGACGACATCCGCGAGTCCATCGCCGAGCTGCGCCACTACCGCGAGCACTTCATCAAGTTCTGATCCGCCGCAGCGGGCCCCTGTGGCGAGGGAGCTTGCTCCCGCTCGGCTGCGCAGCCGCCGCAGTCCCCGCGGGCGCGTCCTGCTTGAAAGGGTGCATGGGAGTGCTCCGCCCTCCGACGGGAGCAAGCTCCCTCGCCACGGCGCATCCGCCCCCTTCTGGTGCGGCCGCGAAATGGCTAGACTGCGCGCCTTCCTGCCAGGACCGCCACCATGCTGCTGATGCTCTACCTGATCGCCATCACCGCCGAAGCCATGACCGGCGCCCTGTCCGCCGGCCGACGCGGCATGGACTGGTTCGGCGTGGTGCTGATCGCCTGCGTCACGGCGCTCGGCGGCGGTTCGGTGCGCGATGTGCTGCTGGGGCACTATCCGCTGACCTGGGTGAAGCATCCCGAATACCTGGTGCTGACCTCGGCCGCCGCGATGCTGACCGTGTTCACCGCACGCTGGATGCGCCACCTGCGCTCACTGTTCCTGGTGCTCGACGCTGTCGGCCTGGTGGCGTTCACCCTGATCGGCTGCATGACCGCCCTGGAAATGGGCCACGGCATGCTCGTGGCTTCGGTCAGCGGCGTGATCACCGGGGTGTTCGGCGGCATCCTGCGGGACATCTTCTGCAACGACATCCCGCTGATCTTCCGGCGCGAACTGTACGCCAGCGTCTCTTTCGCCGCCGCATGGTGCTACATGCTCTGCCTGTTCCTGAACGTACCGAGCGAGCAGGCGATCCTGATCACCCTGTTCGGCGGCTTCCTGCTGCGGCTGCTGGCTATCCGGTTTCATTGGGAAATGCCGAAGTTCGTCTATAACGACGAGCATTGAGGGCGGTATCGCTTGGCCGGCGGAAACATCCTGTCGGACTTGTTGAATAGTTGGGGCTGATCGAATGGGGTAACAGAAGCTTATAGGGGGTTAATTGACTCTTCATTACCCTATTTGTCTTCTGTGCCCTATTTTGCAGGATGCCTTGAGATGCACTCACTGACGCCCCGGTACCTCAGCGATTTGCGCTACGACGGATTACAGATTTCAACGCTTCGGACGCTAGGTGAGTTCCGGGGCAAGCAACAGTTGTTCATTGCGCAATCGCCTCAAGTGCTGCATGGCTTGAGGCAGATCGCAGTGATCGAATCAGCCGAGTCGTCCAACAGGCTTGAGGGCGTGACCGTGGCGCCCGCTCGCTTGAAGTCCTTGATGAGCAAACACTCTGAACCGAAAAGTCGATCCGAGCAGGAAATCGCGGGCTATCGAGACGCCCTCGCACTGATCCATGAAGCGGCTGAGGGTATGCCGTTTTCCGAAGGTGTGGTCAGGCAGTTGCACAGCTTGCTTTACCGTTACCTGCCGCAGGACGGGGGTGACTGGAAGGCAACGAACAACGACATCATCGAGCGCCGCACGGACGGATCGTCACGTATCCGCTTTCAGCCGGTTTCCGCACACATGGCGCCCATCGCCATGAGCGAAATGATGGTGCGTTATCGCCAGGCGCTGGAGCTGAATCTGACGGATCCCTTGGTGCTGGTTCCGCTGACCATCCTCGATTTCCTTTGCATTCATCCCTTTTCCGACGGCAACGGGCGGGTTGCCCGGTTGCTGACATTGTTGCTGCTTTACCAATTTGATTACCGCGTCGGGCGCTTCATAAGCCTTGAGCGAATATTCGAAGATTCGAAGGAAAGCTATTACTCAACGCTCGAATTGAGTTCCCAGGGGTGGCACGACGCAACGCACGACGTTCGGCCATGGATTGACTACTTCTGGGGGACGCTGCTCAGGGCATATAAGGAACTCGAAGAACGTGTCGGCACGATAGAAAAGCGTCGTGGGGGTAAGAGCGATAGAGTCAGGGGCGAAGCCTTGAAGCGCAGTCTGCCGTTCTCCATCACAGAGATAGAGGTGTCCTGCCCTGGCATCAGTCGCGATACCGTGCGGATGGTTTTACGTTCGCTGAAGGCTGAGGGATTGATCGAGTCGACAGGGAAGGGACGCAGCGCCAAGTGGAAAAAGCTTTAAGGATTTCATGCGCTGCGTGCGGCATGCTGCCTGAGGGCCCACTCGACATGTTCGCGCACCAGTTCCGACGGATGGTCGCGGCGTGCCTTCAGCGCTTGCAGCACCGGAATGCTCGACGGGGCGTTGCCCAGCCCCACTGCCAGGTTGCGCAGCCAGCGCTCGTAGCCGGCGCGGCGCAGCGGTGAGCCTTCGGTGCTGCTGAGGAACGTATCTTCGTCCCACAGGAACAGCTCGACCAGTTCGGCGTTGTCCAGGTTGTGCCGGGGCTTGAAGTCGCTTTCCCCGGTCGCGCGGGCGAAGCGGTTCCACGGGCAGACGATCTGGCAATCGTCGCAGCCGAACACCCGGTTGCCGATCAGCGGCCGCAGGTCTTCGGGGATGGCGTTCTTCAGCTCGATGGTGAGGTAGGAAATGCAGCGCCGGGCGTCCAGCACATAGGGGCCGACGAAGGCGTTGGTCGGGCAGATGTCCAGGCAGGCGCTGCACCGGCCGCAGTGTTCGGTGGCGTGGGGCGGGTCGACCGGCAGCGGCAGGTCGACGAACAGTTCGCTGAGGAAGAAATAGCTGCCGGCCTTGCGGTTCAGGACCAGGGTGTTCTTGCCGATCCATCCCAGGCCGGCCTGTTCGGCGATGGCCTTCTCCAGCACCGGGGCGCTGTCGACGAAGGCGCGGAAGCCGAACGGGCCGATCTGCGCCTGGATCCGGTCCGCCAGTTGCTGCACGCGCTTGCGGATCAGCTTGTGGTAGTCGCGGCCCAGGGCGTAGCGGGAGATGTAGGCCTTTTCCGGTTGGGCGAGCAGCTGCGCCATGTGCGTGTCGCCCGGCAGGTAGTCCATGCGCAGCGAGACCACGCGCAGCGTGCCCGGCACCAGCTCTTCGGGGTGCGAGCGCTTGCTGCCGTGGGCGCCCATGTAGTCCATTTCGCCGTGGTAGCCGGCCTCGAGCCAGCGCTGCAGGTGCCCCTCGTGCTCGGCCAGGTCCAGACCGCTGATGCCGACTTGCTGAAAGCCCAGCTCGCGGCCCCAGTCCTTGATGGATTGGGCCAGGGCGGGGAGGTCTGTGGTGATGGCGGACATGAGGCGAGAGAAACCGGAACTGAGGTGCGTATAATTCTGCCAGACATCGGAGCCCGAAGACGCATGCCGCACACGAAAGATCATTTACCCGACGCGCTGTACCGCGCCGCCCAGGTGCGGGACATCGACGCGCGGCTGATCGCTGCCGGCACGCCGGGCCTGGAACTGATGCACCGCGCCGCCCGGGCGACCTGGCGCGCGCTGGTGCGCCGCTGGCCGGCGGCCAACGAACTGACGGTGCTGGCCGGCCACGGCAACAACGCCGGCGACGGTTATCTGGTGGCGGCGCTGGCGCACCGTGCCGGCTGGCATGTGCGGGTGCTGGCTGTCGGCGATCCGCAGCGTTTGCAGGGGGATGCGGCGCAGGCCCATGGGCAGGCCCTGGCCGAAGGGGTGGCCGTGCAGGGCTGGAATGCGCAGAGCGAACTGCGCGGCGTGATCCTCGATGCGCTGCTCGGGACCGGCCTGAGCGGCGAGGTGCGCGAGCCGTATGCCTCGGCCATCCACGGGATCAACGCCAGCGGCCTGTCGGTGGCGGCGGTGGATGTGCCGTCCGGATTGTGCGCCGACACCGGGCGGGTGCTGGGCGTGGCGGTGCGTGCCGACCTCACCGTGACGTTCATCGGCCTCAAGTTGGGGCTGTTCACCGGTGATGCCGCCGACCATGTCGGTGAACTGGCGTTCAACGATCTGCAGGCGCCGGCCGAAACCTTCAGTGACATTCCCGTTGCCGCCCGTCGTCTCGACGTCGCTAACCTGCCGCGGCCGGCCCCTCGCGCAGCGACGGCGCACAAGGGCCGGTTCGGTCATGTGCTGCTGATCGGCGGCGACCACGGCTTCGGCGGGGCGATCGTGCTCAGCACCGAAAGCGCGCTGCGCAGCGGTGCGGGCATGGTGTCGCTGGCGACCCGGGCAGAGCATGTGCCGGCGGCGCTGGCCCGGGTGCCGGAAGCCATGGCCCTGGGCGTATCGTCGGCCAATCAGTTGATGGGGCTTCTGGAGAAGGCTTCGGTGCTGGTGGTCGGGCCGGGGCTGGGCCAGGCCGGTTGGGCGCGCAGCCTGCTGTCGGCGGCGGCCAATGCGCCGTTGCCCCAGGTGTGGGACGCCGACGCGCTGAACCAACTGGCCGCAGGCCGGGTGAGCTTGCCGAAGGATTGCGTGATCACGCCGCATCCGGGGGAGGCGGCCCGTTTGCTCGGGATCGGCACCGCGCAAGTGCAGGCCGACCGGCCGGCGGCGGCCCTGGCGTTGAGCCAGAAATATACAGCGGTAGTGGTGCTCAAGGGCGCCGGCAGCCTGATCGCCCATCCCGACGGCAGGTTGGCCGTGTGCCATCAGGGCCACCCCGCGATGGCGACCGCCGGCCTCGGCGATGTGCTGGCCGGGTTGCTCGGCGCACTGATGGCCCAAGGCATGGACAGTTTCCAGGCCGCCTGCCTGGCGGTCTGGCTGCATGCCAATGCGGGTCTGCAACAAGGTGAATTCGGCCGTGGGCTGGCGGCCAGTGATCTGATTCCAGCCATTCGTCAGCTGTTGGAGGAGCATGCACCGTGTCTGAAGTAACCCTGTACCTGGCCGATGAACAGGCCATGACCGACTTTGGCGCACGGATCGCCCGCATCACCGGGGGGCATGGCCTGATTTTCCTGGTGGGTGACCTGGGCATGGGCAAGACCACCCTGTCCCGCGGGCTGATCCGGGGCCTGGGCCACCAGGGCGCGGTGAAGAGTCCGACCTTCACGCTGGTCGAGCCCTACGAGATCGGCGACATCCGCGCCTTCCACTTCGACCTGTACCGGCTGGTCGACCCGGAGGAGCTGGAATTCCTCGGCATCCGCGACTACTTCGAAGACGATGCCCTGTGCCTGATCGAGTGGCCCGACAAAGGTGCAGGCTTTTTGCCAAAGCCTGACCTGACCATTACCATTAGCCCGCAAGACAGCGGGCGTTCGCTGACCATTTTGTCCCAGGGCTCGCGCGGCGAGGCCTGGTGTGCCGCTTTGGCGTTGGAATCCAAATAAATGATGGGGTTAGGTATGCGCTTTCGCGCGTTGGTGGCTGCCGCTGGGCTGATGTTGATGGCAGTGACCGTCAGCGCTGTGGCCGACACAAAGGTCAACAGCGTGCGCCTGTGGCGGGCGCCGGACAACACGCGTCTGGTGTTCGACCTGAGCGGCCCGGTGCAGCACAGCGTGTTCACCCTGACCGCGCCGGACCGGCTGGTGATCGACATCAACGGCGCCACCCTCGGTGCGCCGCTGAACGTACAGACCGCCAACACGCCGATCACCGCCATGCGCTCGGCCCAGCGTACGCCGACCGACCTGCGGGTGGTCATCGACCTGAAGAAGGCCGTCACCCCGAAAAGCTTCTCCCTGGCGCCGAATGCGCAGTACGGCAACCGTCTGGTGGTCGACCTGTTCGACAACCCGGCCGACGCCGCGCCGCCGCCTGCGCCGACGCCGTCGGTGGCCACCGTGCCGGCCGTGCCGGTGACCCCGGCGGAACCGGCGATCAAGCTGCCGCCGGCCCCGGCCGGCAAACGCGACATCATCGTGGTGATCGACGCCGGCCACGGCGGCGAAGACCCCGGCGCCTCGGGCTCGCGCGGCCAGCGTGAAAAAGACGTGGTGCTGCAGATCGCCCGCGAGCTGCAGCGTCAGGTCAACGGCATGAAGGGCTTTCGCGCCGAGCTGACCCGCACCGGCGACTACTTCATCCCGCTGCGCGGCCGCACCGAGATCGCCCGCAAGAAGGGCGCCGACCTGTTCGTCTCGATCCACGCCGACGCCGCACCTTCGGCCGCCGCGTTCGGCGCGTCGGTGTTCGCCCTGTCCGACCGTGGCGCCACCTCGGAGACCGCCCGTTGGCTGGCCGACAGCGAAAACCGTTCCGACCTGATCGGCGGTGCCGGCAACGTCAGCCTCGACGACAAGGACCGAATGCTCGCCGGCGTGCTGCTCGACCTGTCGATGACCGCCTCGCTGACCTCCAGTCTCAACGTCGGCCAGAAGGTGCTGAGCAACATCGGCCGGGTCACACCGCTGCACAAGCAACGGGTGGAACAGGCCGGGTTCATGGTGCTGAAGTCGCCGGACATCCCGTCGATCCTGGTCGAGACCGGCTTCATCTCCAACGCCAACGAGGCCTCCAAGCTGGCGGCATCGAGCCACCAGCAGGCGCTGGCGCGGTCGATCAGCAGCGGCGTGCGTCAGTTCTTCCAGCAGAACCCGCCGCCGGGCACCTACATCGCCTGGCTGCGTGACTCGGGCAAGATCGCCCAGGGGCCGCGCGACCACCGGGTGAGCCCGGGCGAAACCCTGGCGATGATCGCCGTGCGCTATCAGGTGTCGCCGGCCACGCTGCGCAGCGCCAACAACCTGAGCAGCGATGAGCTCAAGGTCGGTCAGCACCTGACCATTCCCGGCACTGAACTGGCGTCCAAGGAATGAACCAAGTGTTGAGTTCGGCCCGCATTGAACTGCTCAGCCCCCGGCTGGCGAACCAGATCGCCGCCGGCGAGGTGGTCGAGCGCCCGGCGTCGGTGATCAAGGAACTGTTGGAAAACAGCCTGGACTCCGGCGCCCGGCGCATCGATGTCGACGTCGAGCAGGGCGGCGTCAAGCTGCTGCGGGTGCGCGACGACGGCAGCGGCATTTCCGCCGATGACCTGCCGCTGGCGCTGGCCCGGCACGCCACCAGCAAGATCCGCAACCTCGAAGACCTCGAACAAGTGATGAGCCTGGGCTTCCGGGGCGAGGCGCTGGCGTCGATCAGCTCCGTGGCGCGCCTGACCCTGACCTCGCGCACCCGCGACGCCGACCAGGCCTGGCAGGTGGAGACCGAAGGCCGCGACATGGCGCCCCGGGTGCAGCCGGCGGCGCATCCGGTGGGCACCTCGGTGGAGGTGCGCGACCTGTTCTTCAATACACCGGCGCGGCGCAAGTTCCTCAAGACCGAAAAGACCGAATTCGATCACCTGCAAGAAGTGATCAAGCGTCTGGCGCTGGCGCGCTTCGACGTGGCTTTCCATTTGCGTCACAACGGCAAGACCATCCTCAGCCTGCATGAGGCCCGCGACGACGCGGCCCGCGCCCGGCGTGTGGCGGCGATCTGCGGTTCGGGCTTCCTGGAGCAGGCGCTGCCGATCGAGATCGAGCGCAGCGGCCTGCGCCTGTGGGGTTGGGTCGGCCTGCCGACGTTCAACCGCAGCCAGGCGGATCTGCAGTATTTCTTCGTGAACGGCCGCGCGGTGCGCGACAAGCTGGTGGCCCACGCGGTGCGCCAGGCCTACCGCGACGTGCTGTTCAATGGCCGCCATCCGACCTTCGCGCTGTTCTTCGAGGTCGATCCGGCGGCGGTGGACGTCAACGTCCACCCGACCAAGCACGAAGTGCGCTTCCGTGACGGGCGCATGGTGCACGACTTCCTCTACGGCACCCTGCACCGGGCGCTGGGCGATGTGCGTCCGGAGGATCAGGTGGCGGCGCCGGTCGCCTCCAGCGGATTCGTCCGCCCGACCGGCCTCGAAGCCGGCGAGTTCGGCCCCCAGGGCGAGATGCGCCTGGCGGCCAACACCCTGCTGGAGCAACCCCAGGCGCAGCCGTCGTTCAACGCGCCGGCCGGCGGCGGCAGCGGGGCGGGCTACCAGTACCAGTACACGCCGCGTCCGCAGTCCGCCGTGCCGGCCGCCGAAGCCCAGGCCGCCTACCGCGAGTTCTTCGCGCCGCTGCCGGAAACCGCAACCCCGGCCGGCGGCAATGCGCTGCCGAGCGGTCAGGGCGACATCCCGCCGCTGGGCTACGCGCTGGCGCAGCTCAAGGGCATCTACATCCTGTCCGAGAACGCCCAGGGCCTGGTGCTGGTGGACATGCACGCCGCCCATGAGCGAATCATGTACGAGCGCCTGAAGATCGCCATGGCCAGTGAAGGCCTGAGCGGCCAGCCGCTGCTGGTGCCGGAGTCGCTGGCGGTGAGCCAGCGCGAGGCCGACTGCGCCGAAGAGCACGCGGCGTGGTTCCAGCGCCTGGGCTTCGAACTGCAGCGCCTGGGCCCGGAAACCCTGGCGATCCGGCAGATTCCGGCGCTGCTCAAACAGGCCGAGGCCAACCGGCTGGTCGGCGACGTGCTGGCCGACCTGATGGAGTACGGCACCAGCGACCGGATCCAGGCGCACCTGAACGAACTGCTGGGCACCATGGCCTGCCACGGCGCGGTCCGCGCCAACCGGCGCCTGGCCCTGCCGGAAATGAACGGCCTGCTGCGCGACATGGAAAACACCGAGCGCAGCGGTCAATGCAACCATGGCCGGCCGACCTGGACCCAATTGGGCCTGGACGACCTGGACAAACTGTTTTTGCGCGGTCGTTGATGAGCCAGCTTCCTCCAGCGATATTCCTGATGGGCCCGACCGCTGCGGGCAAGACCGACCTGGCCATCGAGCTGACCAAGGTGCTGCCGTGCGAGCTGATCAGCGTCGACTCGGCGCTGGTCTACCGCGGCATGGACATCGGCACCGCCAAGCCGTCCAAGGAACTGTTGGCCGAGTTTCCCCACCGCCTGATCGACATCCTCGATCCGGCCGAGGCGTACTCGGCTGCGGATTTCCGCCGTGATGCGCTGATCGCCATGGCCGACATCACCGCCCGGGGCAAGATCCCGCTGCTGGTGGGCGGCACCATGCTCTACTACAAGGCGCTGGTCGAGGGCCTGGCCGACATGCCGGCGGCCGATCCCGAAGTGCGTGCGCAGATCGAAGAAGAGGCGGCGCGCCTTGGCTGGCAGGCCCTGCACGAGCAGTTGGCGGCCATCGACCCGGTGTCGGCGGCGCGGATTCACCCGAACGATCCGCAGCGCCTGAGTCGTGCGCTGGAGGTCTACCGGGTCAGCGGTCAGAGCATGACCGCGCTGCGCCAGCAACAATCTGCGCAAAGTGCCGACGCAGCCGCATCGGGGCGGCAACAATTGCCCTATACTGTCGCGAATCTGGCGATCGCTCCGGCAAATCGCCAGGTACTGCACGAGCGCATTAAACAAAGATTCACAAATATGCTGGAACAGGGATTCATCGACGAGGTCGTAGCCCTGCGCAATAGAAGTGACCTGCATGCCGGGTTGCCGTCTATACGTGCGGTGGGTTACCGCCAGGTCTGGGATTATCTGGACGGCAAGCTGACGTCGGCCGAAATGCAGGAGCGGGGCATCATCGCCACGCGCCAATTGGCCAAACGCCAGTTCACCTGGCTGCGCAGCTGGGATGGTTTGCATTGGCTCGACAGTCTGGATTGCGACAATCTGCCACGCGCCTTGAAATACCTTGGGACGATCTCCATATTGAGCTGAGTCCCTGCAATTGCCGTCTATCCTTGGGGGTGTGGCGGCAAAAGCCACCCGTTTACCTATTTTTTTATTATTGAATCCTTAAAGGAGTGCGGCACATGTCAAAAGGGCATTCGCTACAAGACCCTTACCTGAATACTTTACGTAAAGAGAAAGTGGGGGTTTCCATCTACCTGGTCAACGGCATCAAGCTGCAAGGTACGATCGAGTCGTTCGACCAGTTCGTCATCCTGCTGAAGAACACCGTCAGCCAGATGGTCTACAAACACGCTATCTCTACCGTCGTGCCGGTCCGTCCAATTCGTCTGCCAAGCGCAACCGAATCCGATGCAGGTGACGCAGAGCCTGGTAACGCCTGATAGGAGTCTCCTTTGTTCTTTGAGCGCCACGGTGGTGGTGAACGAACCATTCTCGTTCACTTGGATGGTCAGGACCCTGAGGCGCGCGAAGATCCGCAGGAGTTTCAGGAGTTGGCACTTTCGGCTGGCGCCGAGACCGTCGCGTTTTTCAGCGTGCCGCGTCATCGGCCAACCGCCAAGACCCTGATTGGCAGTGGCAAGGTCGAGGAGTTGCGCGACCTGGTCAAGGCCGAACAGGTCGACCTGGTGATTTTCAATCACACCCTCTCACCCAGTCAGGAACGCAACCTCGAGCGCGAGTTCGAGTGCCGCGTGATCGACCGCACGGGTCTGATTCTCGATATTTTCGCCCAACGCGCCCGCACCCATGAAGGCAAGCTCCAGGTTGAACTGGCCCAGCTTGAGTACATGAGCACGCGGCTGGTGCGCGGCTGGACCCACCTTGAGCGGCAGAAGGGCGGCATCGGCCTGCGCGGCCCGGGCGAGACCCAGCTCGAGACCGACCGGCGCCTGCTGCGGGTTCGTCTGCGGCAGATCAAGTCCCGGCTGGAGAAAGTGCGCAGCCAGCGCGAGCAGTCGCGGCGCGGACGCAAGCGCGCGGACATCCCGACGGTGTCGCTGGTGGGCTACACCAACGCCGGCAAATCGACGCTGTTCAACGCGGTGACCGAGTCCGAGGTGTATGCGGCGGACCAACTGTTCGCCACCCTCGACCCGACCCTGCGCCGTCTGGATCTGGAAGACCTCGGGCCGATCGTGCTGGCCGACACCGTGGGCTTCATCCGTCACCTGCCGCACAAACTGGTCGAGGCGTTTCGGGCTACGCTCGAAGAGTCGAGCAACTCCGACCTGCTGCTGCACGTGATCGACGCCCACGAGCCGGACCGGATGGAGCAGATCGAGCAGGTGATGGTGGTGCTCGACGAGATCGGGGCGCAAGACTTGCCGATCCTGGAGGTATACAACAAACTCGATTTGCTCGAGGGCGTTGAGCCGCAGATCCAGCGCGACGCCGATGGCCGGCCGCAGCGGGTCTGGCTGTCGGCGCGGGACGGCTCCGGCCTGGACCTGCTCAAGCAGGCGGTGGCCGAGCTGCTCGGCGATGACCTGTTCGTCGGCACGCTGCGCTTGCCGCAACGTTTCGCCAGGTTGCGCGCGCAGTTCTTCGAACTGGGCGCGGTGCAGAAAGAAGAACACGACGACGAAGGCGCCAGCCTGCTGGCCGTCCGGTTGCCGCGGATCGAGCTGAACCGGCTGGTGAGCCGCGAAGGATTGCAGCCGGTGGACTTCATCGAGCAACACACTTTGCAATAAAAGCCTGAAAAAGCGGTTGTGCCGCGGTGACAGGCATTCTGTAGCATGGGGCGGCGCGCCGTGGGCGCGTCTTTGCTTTATCAGATGGAGAGCGCTATGGCTTGGAATGAGCCGGGTGGCAACTCGAACAATCAGGATCCTTGGGGTGGCAAGCGTCGCAACAATGGCGACCGCAAGGGCCCGCCGGATCTCGACGAGGCCTTCCGCAAGCTGCAGGAAAGCCTTAACGGGTTGTTCGGTGGTGGCAAGAAACGGGGTGACGACGGGGGCGGATCGGGCAAGGGCGGCGGCTTCGGCGGCCTGCTCGGCATCGGTCTGGTCGTGCTGGCGGCCGTGTGGCTGTACAGCGCGGTGTACGTGGTGGACGAGCAGGAGCAGGCCGTGGTGCTGCGCTTCGGCAAGTACTACGAGACCGTCGGCCCGGGCCTGAACATCTATTTCCCGCCGATCGACAAGAAGTACATGGAAAACGTCACGCGTGAGCGTGCGTACACCAAGCAGGGTCAGATGCTGACCGAAGACGAGAACATCGTCGAAGTGCCGCTGACCGTGCAGTACAAGATCAGCAACCTGCAGGACTTCGTGCTGAACGTCGACCAGCCGGAAATCAGCCTGCAGCATGCGACCGACAGCGCCCTGCGCCACGTGGTGGGTTCCACCGCCATGGACCAGGTGCTGACCGAAGGCCGTGAGCTGATGGCCAGCGAGATCAAGGAGCGCCTGCAACGCTTCCTCGACACCTACCGCACCGGCATCACCGTCACCCAGGTCAACGTGCAGAGCGCCGCGGCGCCGCGCGAAGTCCAGGAAGCCTTCGACGACGTGATCCGTGCCCGTGAAGACGAGCAGCGTTCCCGCAACCAGGCCGAGACCTACGCCAACGGCGTGGTGCCGGAAGCCCGTGGCCAGGCCCAGCGCATCATCGAGGACGCCAACGGCTACCGCGACGAGACGATCTCCCGCGCCAAGGGTGAGGCCGACCGCTTCACCAAGCTGGTCGCCGAGTACCGCAAGGCACCTGAGGTCACCCGTCAGCGCCTGTACCTGGACACCATGCAGGAAGTCTTCAGCAGCACCAGCAAGGTGCTCGTGACCGGCAACAAGAACGGCCAGAGCAACCTGCTTTACCTGCCGCTGGACAAGATGGTCGAAAGTGGCCGCAACACCAGCGCTCCGGTGAGCGGCGGTGCGGCAGCCACCAGCAATGAAGCCAATGTGCGTGCCGCAGCGGATCTGCAGCAACAGCAGGCACGTACCCGGGAGAGTCGCTGATGAGCAATAAATCGCTGATCGCCCTTATCGTCGGCGTGGTCGTGGCGATCGCTGCCTGGAACTGCTTCTACATCGTGGCTCAGACCGAGCGTGCGGTGTTGCTGCAATTCGGTCGCGTGGTCCAGGCCGATGTCCAGCCGGGCCTGCATGTGAAGGTGCCGTACGTCAACCAGGTGCGCAAGTTCGACGCCCGCCTGATGACGCTGGACGCACCGACGCAGCGCTTCCTGACCCTGGAAAAGAAAGCCGTCATGGTCGATGCCTACGCCAAATGGCGGGTGAAGGACGCCGAGCGTTTCTACACCGCGACCTCCGGCCTCAAGCAGATCGCCGACGAGCGTCTGTCCCGTCGTCTGGAGTCGGGCCTGCGTGACCAGTTCGGCAAGCGCACCCTGCACGAAGTGGTGTCGGGCGAGCGCGATGCGCTGATGGCCGACATCACCGCGTCGCTGAACAAGATGGCGGAGAAGGAACTGGGCATCGAAGTGGTCGACGTCCGGGTCAAGGCCATCGACCTGCCGAAGGAAGTCAACCGCAGCGTGTTCGAGCGGATGAGCACCGAGCGCGAGCGTGAAGCCCGCGAGCACCGTGCCAAGGGTAACGAGCTGGCCGAAGGCATCCGTGCCGACGCCGATCGCCAACGCCGCGTGCTGCTGGCCGAAGCCTATCGCGAGTCCGAAGAGGTTCGCGGTGACGGCGACGCCCAGGCCGCTGCGATCTACTCCAAGGCCTACGGCCAGGACCAGGATTTCTACGCGTTCTACCGTAGCTTGCGCGCCTACCGTGAAAGCTTCGCGAACAAGTCCGACGTCATGGTGCTCGACCCGAGCAGCGACTTCTTCAAGTACCTGGAGAAGGCCAAGCCTTGATTCGACGTTGACCTGCGTCATTCCGCCCGGCGGCTAAAACCTCGGGCGGGGTGATCCTTTTGGAAAACGTGTGTATGATGCGGCAGCCGGGAAATTCCCGGCTTTTTTGCGTCTGCACGTTTGATTGCTGTTTTTGGTGCAGGGCGCGGGCCCGAGGGCCCGACGGTTTTTCGAGGAAAGTGATTGGCGAAGCCGGTGACAGGGCTTTTCGCTTCGTCGCCCATGCGCGTGTCTTTTGCGCAGGCCAGTCATTTTCTGCTTCACTCAAGGCTCGCCCTCGGGCTGGCCGCCCGGATCAAAGGGGAATGGCGTAATGGCAACGGTAGACCGCTGGCTGCTGCCAGATGGCATCGAAGAAGTGCTGCCACCGGAAGCGGCGCGCATTGAAGTGGCGCGTCGTCAGGTGTTGGATCTGTTCCAGAGCTGGGGTTACGAGTTCGTCGTGACTCCCCATATCGAGTACCTGGAATCCTTGCTGACCGGCGCGGGCCAGGACCTGGATCTGCGTACCTTCAAGGTCATCGACCCGCAGTCGGGCCGGCAGATGGGCTTCCGTGCCGACATCACCCCGCAGGTGGCGCGCATCGACGCGCACACCCTGCGCCGCGAAGGCCCAAACCGCCTCTGCTACGCCGGCAGCGTGCTGCACGCCCAGCCGCGTGCGCTGTCGTCCTCGCGCAGCCCGATCCAGTTGGGCGCCGAGCTCTACGGCGACGCCAGCCCGAGCAGCGACGTCGAAGTCATCAGCCTGCTGCTGGCCATGCTGCAGCTGGCCGATGTGCCGGACGTGCACATGGACCTGGGGCATGTCGGCATCTACCGCGGCCTGGCCCGTGCTGCCGGACTGTCCGGCGAGGTCGAGCAACAGCTGTTCGACGCGTTGCAACGCAAGGCCATCGACGAGGTCACAGCCTTGACCGAAGGCCTGCCGGCGGAGCTGGCGGGCATGCTGCGCGCGCTGGTGGACCTGTGCGGCGGCCGTGAAGTGCTGACCGCCGCCCGCGAGCGCCTGGCCAATGCGCCGGCGCCGGTGCTGGCGGCGCTGGAGGATCTGCTGGCGATCGCCGAGCGCCTGGCGGCGCGCTTCCCGCAGCTGCCGCTGTATTTCGACCTGGGCGAGCTGCGCGGCTACCACTACCACACCGGTGTGGTGTTCGCGGCGTTCGTGCCGGGCGTGGGCCAGTCCATCGCCCAGGGCGGCCGCTACGACGACATCGGCGCCGACTTCGGCCGCGCCCGTCCGGCCACCGGCTTCTCCACCGATTTGAAAACCCTGGTGACCCTGGGGCGTGCTGAGATCGAGCTACCGTCCGGCGGTATCTGGATGCCTGACAGTACGGATGCGGCACTCTGGCAGCAGGTCTGCCAGTTGCGCAGTGAGGGTCAGCGTGTCGTCCAGGCCTTGCCTGGGCAACCTTTGGCCGCCGCCCGTGAAGCGGACTGCGACCGTCAATTGATCCAGCAGAACGGGCTTTGGCAAGTATCGCCACTGGCTTCTTGAGTTTTCCTGCCGGCAGGTGCCGGCACCAAGTTTGCGCGAATGAGGACAAGTGTTATGGGTAAGAATGTCGTAGTCCTGGGCACCCAGTGGGGTGATGAGGGCAAAGGCAAGATCGTTGATCTGCTGACCGAACATGCTGCCGCCGTAGTGCGCTACCAAGGTGGCCACAACGCTGGCCACACCCTGGTGATCGACGGCGAGAAAACCGTCTTGCACCTGATTCCGTCGGGCGTGCTGCGCGAAGGCGTGCAGTGCCTGATCGGCAACGGCGTGGTGGTTGCACCCGACGCCCTGCTGCGGGAAATCAACAAGCTGGAAGAAAAAGGCGTGCCGGTGCGCGAGCGCCTGCGCATCAGCCCTTCCTGCCCGCTGATCCTGTCCTACCACGTGGCGCTGGACCAGGCCCGTGAAAAGGCCCGCGGCGAGCTGAAGATCGGCACCACCGGCCGCGGCATCGGCCCGGCCTACGAAGACAAGGTCGCGCGCCGCGGCCTGCGCATCGGTGACCTGTTCCACCGCGAGCGTTTCGCCGCCAAGCTGGGCGAGCTGCTGGACTACCACAACTTCGTGCTGGTCAATTACTACAAAGAGCCGGCCATCGACTTCCAGAAGACCCTGGACGAGTGCATGGAGTACGCCGAGCTGCTCAAGCCGATGATGCTCGACGTCACCGCCGAGCTGCACAGCCTGCGCCGCGACGGCAAGGACATCATGTTCGAAGGCGCCCAGGGTTCGCTGCTGGACATCGACCACGGCACCTACCCGTACGTCACCAGCTCCAACACCACCGCCGGCGGCATCGCCACCGGTTCCGGCGTCGGCCCGATGTTCCTGGACTACATCCTGGGCATCACCAAGGCGTACACCACCCGCGTCGGTTCGGGCCCGTTCCCGACTGAACTGTTCGACGACGTCGGCGCGTTCCTGGCCAAGCGCGGCCATGAGTTCGGCGCCACCACCGGCCGTGCCCGCCGCTGCGGCTGGTTCGATGCCGTGATCCTGCGTCGCGCCATCGACGTCAACAGCATCTCGGGCCTGTGCCTGACCAAGCTGGACGTGCTGGACGGCCTGGAAACCATCAACATCTGCGTCGGCTACAAGAACCAGGACGGTGCAGTGATCGACGCGCCGACCGACGCCGACAGCTACATCGGCCTGGAGCCGGTGTACGAGCAGATGCCGGGCTGGAGCGAATCGACCCTGGGCGCCAAGACCCTGGAAGAGCTGCCGCAGGCTGCGCGCAACTACATCAAGCGCATCGAAGAGCTGGTCGGCGCGCCGATCGACATTATTTCGACGGGTCCGGACCGCAACGAAACCATCGTTCTGCGCCATCCGTTCGCTTGATAAGTCATTGATGTAAAAACACAAAGGCCCCTTGATCGGGGCCTTTGTCGTTTATGCCTGTTGGACGGCATGACCTTTGCTGCAAATATCCCCACAAGAAGTGCCATCAATTTAATGGCGTCAAAGTAGAGGGATTCAAAGTGTCGGCTGTTCTCTCACTGTTACAAAGCCGTTTGCTGCGGCCTGTGTTCGTTACCCTCGGTATCGCCCTTTTGGTGCAAGTGCTGGTGGCCGTTGCCCTGACACGGAGCACCGTCACGGCGCTGGAGGCCGACCTCGGCACACGCCTGGGCGCCGACAGCCAGAAACTCTCCGGCGAGCTGGAGCAGGCCGGGCGCGAAGTCACCTCCAGTCTCGATACGCTCTCGACCAATACCCGTCAGCGGCTCACCGCCGGCCTGTCCTCGCGCCTGAAGGACGAACAGGCCCAGCTGCGTGCGACCCTGGAAAAGGACCTGAAGGACTCGGCCAACGACATGGCCCAGTTGCTGGCCTCGGTCGCGCCCCGCGCCATGTGGGACAGCGACGTGCCGACCCTGTCCGAGTTCGCCCGCCGGGCCCAGCGCAATCCCAACGTGCTGTTCGTGGTCTACGACGACGCCACCGGCCAGCACCTGACCCGTTACCTCAACCGCGAAAACCCGATCAACAAGGCATTGCTGGAGAAAGGCCAGGGCGAGCGGGCGCTGGACAAGCTGCTGGATGCAGCCAAGCGCGATCCGTCGGTCTTTTACCTCGAAGCCTCGATCAACCCCAACGGTGTGGAGATCGGCAAGGTGCTGATGGGTGTCTCGACGGCGTCGGTGGATGCCGACCTGGCCGCCCTCGACCAGCGCTTCTCGGCTCTGATCGCCAGCAGCGACCAGTTGGTCGGCGACAGCCTCAAGGGCGCCGCCGCCGACAGCGCCGCGGCCATGCGCGCGCGCCTGCAATCGGCGCAGACCACGGCCGCGGAAATGAAGGCCAACACCGCCAGCACCGTGCAGGACGCCGCCGCGACGCTGCGCTGGCGCATCGGTATGGGCCTGGCGTTGGTCGGTTGCGGTGTGCTGCTGTTGCTGGCGGTGGTGCTGGGACACCGGGTGGTCAACCGCCTGAAGATGCTCAATACGGCGATGGACGACCTGGCGGCAGGCGAGGGCGACCTGACCAAGCGTGTGCAGATCAACAGCAAGGACGAGATCGGCGACATGGCCTCGGCGGTCAACCGCTTTGTGGATAAGTTGCAGCCGATCGTGCGCGAAGCGGGGGATGTGGCCCAGCGCACGGGCGTGGAAATCGGCGCGATGACCCTGCGCAATGCCGGGGCCGACGCGGCGGCCGGCATGCAGCGCGATGAGGTCGCCGAAAGCCTGCGGGCGCTGTCGCAGATGGCCGACGAGGCGCAGTCGGAAAGCCAGGCGATGCAGGCGGCGCTGCAGCAGGTGGTCGACATCCGTCAGGCCACCGACGAGAACACCCGCACCTCGGCCAAGGTCGGCAGCCTGATCGAAGCGTTGGCGGGGCAGGTCGACACTGGGGCGAAGGTCATCGAGCGGCTGGCCCAGCAGAGCGAGCAGATCGAAGTGGTGCTGACCGTGATCCACGGCATCGCCGAGCAGACCAATCTGCTGGCGCTCAACGCGGCCATCGAGGCGGCGCGGGCCGGCGAGACCGGACGCGGGTTCGCGGTGGTGGCGGACGAAGTGCGGGCGCTGGCGAGCAAGACCCAAAGCTCCACCGGCGACATCCAGGCGCACATCGTGGCCTTGCAGCAGGGCGCGCGCGAGGCGGTGGACGCCATCGGCCAGGCCGGACGCCAGGCCAGCGAAGGCTTGCTGGTGTTGCGCGACAGCGCGCGGCTGCAGCAGTCGGTGCAGGCGTCGGTCGAGCAGGTGCATGCGGCCATCGGTCTGGCCACCCAGGCGGCGGCGCATCAGGCGCAGGGCGCGCAGGCGGTGCGCGGGCGGGTCGAGACGATCCATGCCCAGGCCGAGAAAGCGGCTCAGGCGGTTCAGGAGACCACGGCCAGCGGCAAGGTGCTGGACGGGTTGGCGGCGCAGCTCAAGGCGAGCCTGGGGCAGTTCCGGGCCTAGCGGTTGTCTGGGCGGGCCCTTTCGCGGGCAAGCCCGCTCCCACAGGCTGTGCGCCCGGCGCCAATCCATGTGGGGGCAGCATTCTGCCCTTGCCGTGTGGTGTCTGGGCTGACGCCATCGCCAGCAGGCTGGCTCCCACAGGATACGTGTGCAACACGGATCCTGTGGGGGCGGTCTCAGCGGCTCAGGTACATCCGGGTGGTCAGCAGATAGACCGGCAACCCCGACACCACGATCAGCAGCGCCGCATAAGGCGCCGCCGCCGCAAACTCCACGTTCGCCGTATGGGCCCAGACTTCGGTCGCCAGGGTGTTGAGTCCGGTCGGACTGAGCAGCAGCGTCGCGGTCAGTTCCTTCATCGCATCCAGGAAGACCAGCGCGAACGCTGCGCCCAGCGCCGGGAAGATGATCGGCAGGGTCACCCGGCAAAACGCAGTGAAGGACGACGCGCCCAGCGTGCGCGCCGCTTCTTCCAGCTGCGGCGCGGCCTTGTTCAGCGCGGTGCGGATCGGCGCCTGGGCCAGCGGCAGGAACAGCAAGGCATAGGCGATCAGCAGCAGCGCCGAAGTCTGGTACAGCGCAGGCACGTAATGCAGGGCGAAATACACCAGCGTGAGCGCGATCACCAGTCCCGGCAGCGCATGCAGCAGGTACGGCAGGCGCTCGGCCCAGATCGCCAGGCGGCCCTTGTGGCGCACCACCAGCAACCCGACCGGCACCGCCAGCACCAGGCACAACGCTGCGCCGCCCAGTGACAGCGCCAGCGACGACAGCAGCGCTTCGCTGATGGCGGCGACCGGGAACGCGGCCGAAGACCCCACGGCGAGCCAGTAGCCCAGCATGCCGAGAGGAATGCCGCTGCCCACGACCGCCAGCAACAGGCAGTACGACTGGCCGGCGATCGCCCAGGCGCCGAGGCGCACCTGTTCGGCCCGGCGCGCGGCGCCCTGGCCGGTGCGTACGTGGCGGCCCTTGCCGCGCATGCGCAGTTCCAGCCAAAGCAGGGTCAGGCACAGGGCAAGCAGCACCGCCGACAGCATGGCCGCGTTGGCGTTGCTGAATTCCAGTTCGAACTGCTGATAGATCGCGGTGGTGAAGGTCTGCAGGCCGATGATCGACAGTGCGCCGAACTCCACCAGCATGTGCAGCGCGATCAACAGTGAACCCGCCAGCAGCGACGGCCAGAGCAGCGGCAGGGTGACGCGAAAGAACACACCCCAGCGGCTCTGTCCCAGCGTGCGGGCCGACTCTTCCAGGGACGGGTCGAGGTTGCGCAGCGTCGCCGCGACCGGCAGGAAGATCAGCGGATACTTGGACAGGCTCATCACCAGGATCGCCCCGCCCAGGCCTTCGAACTGCGCGCTGAGGGACACCCAGGTGAAGCTGCTGACGAACGCCGGCACCGCGAACGGCAGGCACAGGATCACGCCCCACAGGCGCCGCCCCGTCAGGTTGCTGCGTTCCAGCAGCCAGGCCAGCGACAGGCCGATCACGCCGCAGGCCAGCGTCACGCCGACCATCAGCGCCAGGGTATTGCGCAGCAGGCCGAACACGTAGGGGCGCCACAACAAGTGCAGCGCCTGGGCCCAGCCGGCCTGCCAGGCCTTCAGGCCGACGTAGGCCAGCGGCAGCAGGCTCAGCACCACCAGCAGCAAAACCGGCAGCAACAGCCAGACCGACGGCCGTTTGCGCCGCGGCAAGTAACCGCCGCGGGCGGGGGCGGAGAGCGGGGCGGCCATCAGTTCAGGCCGACTTCACGTTCCAGGTCCAGCGCCTCTTCGGCGTTGCCGAGGTCGGCCGGGGTCACGTCCGGCGCTTCCAGCTCGCTGAACGGCTTGAGCCCGCGATCCGATTCCATGCCTTTGTGCAGCGGGTATTCGGCAGTGGTCTGGGTAATCACGCGCTGGCCTTCTTCGCTGGCCATGTAGGCGAGCAGTTGCTGGGCTTCCTTGGGGTGCTTGCTGGATTTGAGGACCGCGGCGCTGGATACGGTGATCAGCCCGCCGACGTCGCCGCCGGTGAAGTAGTGCAGTTTCGAATCCAGTTTGCCTTTCTCGCGCTGCAGGGCGAACCAGTAGTAGTTGTTCACCAGCACGGTGGCCACTTCGCCGTTTTCCACCGCCTTGAGGGCGACCATATTGTTGCTGTAGGTCTTGCCGAAGGCGCGCAGGCCGGTCAGCCATTCTTCGGCGGCGTCGCGGCCGTGCTTTTTGATGATCGCCACGGCCTGTTCCTGGAAGGCGCCGCTGGTCGGGACGAAGCCGACCTTGCCTTGCCACTGCGGATCGGCGAAGTCCAGCACTGACTTGGGCAGGTCTTTCTCATCGATCAGCTTGGGGTTGAACGCCACGACACGCACCCGCGCGGTGACGCCGATCCAGGTGCCGTTGCCGGCCACGTATTCTTTGGGCAGCACCGCCAGGGTGGTGTCGTCGGCCTTGGCCAGCAGGCCCAGTTCGCCGAGGTTGTTCAGGGGCGGGGACTCTTCGGTGTAGATCACGTCGGCGGGGGAGCGGTCGCCTTCTTCGATGACCTGGCTGGCGAGCTGGTTGCTGCTGCCTTTGCGCACGTTGACGTGAATGCCGGTCTTGGCTTCGAAAGCCTTGGCGACCGCGTCGCCGACTTCCTTGTGTTGGCCGTTATAGAGCGTCAGGGCGACTGGGTCGGCAGCCTGGGTGAGGGGAGTGGCGAGCGCCAGGCCGAGCAGGGTGAAGGTCAAGCCGCGGCGCAGGGTATTTCGAAGCATCATTCGCAGGGTTCCTCACTGTCGCATTGCAAAAACTTGCAACAATGATAAACGAGTTTGGTTCTCAAATGCGCCTTGAGGTTGGAGCGAGGGTTTGCTATGTGCGGAGGAGGGGGCAGATTCCGGTGTGAGGGGCTTGCTCCCGCTCGGCTGCGAAGCCGTCGCCATTCGGCGTTGTGGCTAAACCGAGGCGGGGGTTGTCCGCCAGCGGGAGCCTAGCGCCCTCGCCACAGGAATTTTCAAACGCCGGAAACGAAAAAACCCGCTTTCGCGGGTTTTATCTGAATTGGTGCCCAGGAGAAGACTCGAACTTCCACGACCGTAAGGTCACCAGCACCTGAAGCTGGCGTGTCTACCAATTTCACCACCTGGGCTTCTCAATCAGCGATGTCGCTGTTGATGTCGCGCACTATACGGAGCGCATTTTGATCTGTAAACCCCTGATTTGATTTTAATAAATCTTCTTTTGCGAATCGGGAGGGCAGAATGCAAAAAACCCGCTTTCGCGGGTTTTTTGTGTGAGTCACGAGACTCGAAATTGGTGCCCAGGAGAAGACTCGAACTTCCACGACCGTAAGGTCACCAGCACCTGAAGCTGGCGTGTCTACCAATTTCACCACCTGGGCAGCTTCGTCAACGTGTCTGCGTTGTCGATGGCGCGCACTATACGGAGCGTCTTTTTAACTGTAAACCCCTGGCGCGCAAAAAAATGGTTTTTTTTACCGGCGGCGTTCAAAACGCTTGGGCGGCGTCGATACAAGGCTTCAGATGGGCCATATATAGCGTGAAATTTCCCGTTTCATGGCGCCTATGCCAAACTAGCCCGCATATAGACAAGGTGAAAACTCTCTAATGGCCGATTGGCAGTCCCTCGATCCCGAGGCCGCTCGTGAAGCGGAAAAATACGAAAACCCCATTCCCAGCCGCGAACTGATCCTGCAGCACCTTGCTGACCGGGGTTCGCCCGCTGCCCGCGAAGAGCTGGTCGAAGAGTTCGGTCTGACCACCGAAGACCAGATCGAAGCCCTGCGCCGCCGCCTGCGTGCGATGGAGCGCGACGCCCAGCTGATCTACACCCGCCGCGGCACCTATGCGCCGGTGGACAAGCTCGACCTGATCCTGGGCCGCATCAGCGGTCACCGCGACGGTTTCGGCTTCCTGGTGCCGGACGACGGCTCCGAAGACCTGTTCATGAGCCCGGCGCAGATGCGCCTGGTGTTCGACGGCGACCGTGCGCTGGCACGGGTGTCCGGCGTCGACCGTCGCGGCCGCCGTGAAGGCGTGATCGTCGAAGTGGTCTCCCGCGCCCACGAAAGCATCGTCGGCCGTTACTTCGAAGAAGGCGGCATCGGTTTCGTCGTGGCCGACAACCCGAAGATCCAGCAGGAAGTGCTGGTGACGCCGGGCCGCAACGCCAATGCCCAGATCGGTCAGTTCGTCGAGGTGAAGATCACCCACTGGCCGACCCCGCGCTTCCAGCCCCAGGGCGATGTGATCGAAGTCGTCGGCAACTACATGGCGCCGGGCATGGAGATCGATGTCGCCCTGCGCACCTACGACATTCCGCACGTCTGGCCCGAGGCCGTGGTCAAGGAAGCCCGCAAGCTCAAGCCTGAAGTCGAAGAGAAGGACAAAGAGAAGCGCATCGACCTGCGCCATCTGCCGTTCGTCACCATCGACGGCGAAGACGCCCGGGACTTCGACGACGCGGTCTACTGCGAAGCCAAGCCCGGCAAGCTGCGCCTGTTCTCCGGCGGCTGGAAGCTGTACGTGGCGATCGCCGACGTTTCCAGCTACGTGAAGATCGGCTCGGCGCTGGACGCCGAGGCCCAGGTGCGCGGCAACTCGGTGTACTTCCCCGAGCGCGTGGTTCCGATGCTGCCGGAAGAACTGTCCAACGGCCTGTGCTCGCTGAACCCGCACGTCGACCGCCTGGCCATGGTCTGCGAGATGACCATCTCCAAGTCCGGCGAAATGACCGACTACTGCTTCTATGAAGCGGTGATCCACTCCCACGCGCGCCTGACCTACAACAAGGTCAGCGCGATGCTCGAAACGCCGAAAGCCGCCGAAGGCCGCAAGCTGCGCGGCGAGTACACCGACATCGTGCCGCACCTCAAGCAGCTCTATGCGCTGTACAAGGTGCTGCTGGCCGCCCGTCACGTGCGCGGCGCGATCGATTTCGAGACCCAGGAAACCCGGATCATCTTCGGTTCCGAGCGCAAGATCGCCGAAATCCGTCCGACCACCCGCAACGACGCGCACAAGCTGATCGAGGAATGCATGCTGGCGGCCAACGTGGCCACCGCCGAATTCCTGCAGAAACATGAGATCCCTGCACTGTACCGCGTCCACGACGGCCCGCCGCCGGAGCGTCTGGAAAAGCTGCGCGCGTTCCTCGGCGAGCTCGGCCTGTCCCTGCACAAAGGCAAGGAAGGCCCGACGCCGAAGGACTACCAGGCCCTGTTGGCGGGAATCAAGGACCGTCCGGATTTCCACCTGATCCAGACCGTGATGCTGCGCTCCCTGAGCCAGGCGGTGTACAGCGCCGAGAACGACGGCCACTTCGGCCTGAACTACGAAGCCTACACCCACTTCACGTCGCCGATCCGCCGCTACCCGGACCTGCTCACGCACCGGGCCATCCGCAGCGTGATCCATTCGAAGCAGAACACCCCGCACGTACGCCGCGCCGGTGCGATGAGCATTCCGAAGGCACGCATCTATCCGTACGACGAGGCGGCGCTGGAGCAGCTCGGCGAGCAGTGCTCGATGAGCGAGCGCCGTGCCGACGAGGCGACCCGCGACGTGGTGAACTGGCTCAAGTGCGAGTTCATGAAGGATCGCGTGGGCGAATCGTTCCCGGGGGTGATCACCGCCGTGACCGGTTTCGGCCTGTTCGTCGAACTGACCGACATCTACGTCGAAGGCCTGGTGCACGTCACCGCGCTGCCGGGCGACTACTACCACTTCGATCCTGTGCACCACCGCCTGGCCGGTGAGCGCACCGGTCGCAGCTTCCGCCTGGGCGACACCGTGGAAGTGCGGGTCATGCGCGTCGACCTCGACGAGCGCAAGATCGATTTCGAAATGGCGGAGAAAACCGTCAACGCACCGGTCGGCCGCAAGAAACGCAGCACCGAAACCGCAGCGCCGGCCGCCAAGGCCGCCGCCGAACCGGCTCCGGCCCCGGCGAAAACCGCCAGCCGCCGTCCGGCCAAGGAAAAGGCTTCCGATGCCTACCGTCCGAGCGATGCGGTGGCCAAGAACGCCGAAGTGCGCAAAAGCCGCGAAATGAAGAAAGCGCTGCTGGCCGAAGCCAAGAGCGGCGGCAAGGCGCCAGCCGGGGGCAAGGCCGGACGGTCGGCACCGGGCAGCAAGCCAAGCAAACACCGCAAGGGTCCGCCGAAGTCGGGCTCCGCTCCGGCCAAAAGCGGCGGGGCGCGTAAACCCAAGGCCAAGTCATGAGTCAGCTGGAAAAAATCTACGGTGTGCACGCGGTGGAAGCCCTGCTGCGTCACCATCCCAAGCGCGTCAAGCAGATCTGGCTGGCCGAAAGCCGCAATGATCCGCGGGTGCAGCCGCTGATCGAGCTGGCCAACGAGAGCCGCGTTCCGGTCGGCCAGGCCGAACGCCGCGAAATGGACGCCTGGGTCGAGGGCGTTCACCAAGGCGTGGTGGCGGAAGTCAGCCCGAGCCAGGTCTGGGGCGAGGCGATGCTCGACGAGCTGCTCGACCGCACCGAAGGCGCGCCGCTGTTGCTGGTGCTCGACGGCGTGACCGATCCGCACAACCTCGGCGCCTGCCTGCGTTCGGCGGATGCCGCCGGCGCGCTGGCGGTGATCGTGCCCAAGGACAAGTCCGCGACCCTGACCCCTGTCGTGCGCAAGGTCGCCTGCGGTGCGGCGGAAGTGATTCCGCTGGTGGCCGTGACTAACCTGGCGCGCACCCTGGAGAAGCTCCAGCAGCGCGGCCTGTGGATCGTCGGCACGGCGGGCGAGGCTGAAACCAGCCTGTATGACCAGGACCTGACCGGCCCGACCATCCTGATCATGGGCGCCGAAGGCAAGGGCATGCGTCGCCTGACCCGCGAGCACTGCGACTATCTGGTGAACCTGCCGATGGCCGGCAGCGTCAGCAGCCTCAACGTGTCCGTGGCCACCGGCGTGTGCCTGTTCGAGGCCCAGCGCCAGCGCCGGGCCAAGGCGGCCGGCAAGAAGCCTTAAGCCACTCGGCCATAAATGTGGGAGCGGGCTTGCCCGCGAATGCGTTGGTTCAGTCGACAAACACGTCGCTGACAGACCGCTTTCGCGGGCAAGCCCGCTCCCACAGGTTTTTCGGTGACCGCGGATTCTGCATTCGCCCCACAGCCCTGTGGGAGTCGCCGGTGATTGCGCCGCCGGGCAGGGGTTGTTCAAATAATCACCAATTGCCTTGCGCCTGCGCAGCCCCTTCTCTACAATTGCGCCCCTTGCTGTGACGGCAGGCACGCATGTGCCCCGCGCCGGCAAGTCCACTAGTGTCATTCACTCCTTGTCTGACCGTTTTCAAGCGGCAGGCTACAACCCGTAAGGAGCATTCATGCGTCATTACGAAATCATCTTTCTGGTCCACCCTGACCAGAGCGAGCAAGTCGGCGGCATGGTTGAGCGTTACACCAAGCTGATCGAAGAAGACGGCGGCAAAATCCACCGTCTGGAAGACTGGGGCCGTCGTCAACTGGCCTACGCAATCAACAATGTTCACAAGGCTCACTACGTGATGCTGAACGTTGAGTGCACCGGCAAGGCCCTGGCCGAGCTGGAAGACAACTTCCGCTACAACGATGCTGTGATCCGTAACCTGGTCATCCGTCGCGACGAAGCCATCACCGGCCAGTCCGAGATGCTCAAGGCTGAAGAAAACCGCAGTGAGCGCCGTGAGCGTCGCGAGCGTCCTGAGCACGATGTCAACGCCGACGGCGACGACAGCGATAGCGACAGCGACAACAGCGATAACGCTGACGAGTAATCCACGGATCTTTTGAGGAGCCTATTACATGGCACGTTTCTTCCGTCGTCGTAAATTCTGCCGCTTCACCGCTGAAGACGTGAAGGAGATCGATTACAAAGATCTCAACACTCTGAAAGCCTACGTATCCGAGACCGGCAAAATCGTTCCAAGCCGCATCACCGGTACCAAAGCTCGTTATCAGCGTCAGCTGGCCACCGCTATCAAGCGCGCCCGCTTCCTGGCCCTGCTGGCCTACACCGACAGCCACGGCCGCTGAGACCGGGTCAGTCGACAAGTAGCAAAGGATTGAATGCATGCGCGCCTTAGCTGAATTCATCATGCGCGGCCGTATGCAGGCCACTCTCGTGGTGGCCGGATGTGCAACATTGCCGTTGTTGTATTGGTTGGGTGCCGCCGCCGGGAGCCTGGTGCTTCTGCGGCGCGGATTGACGGACGCCCTGGGCGTTCTGTCGCTGGGACTGCTGCCGGCATTGCTCTGGTGGCTGTTTGCCGATGACCCGCGGGCGCTTCTGGTGCTGCTGGGTTCTTCGACGCTTGCGCTGGTGTTGCGCGCAAGCGAGTCTTGGTTCCGCGTGCTGCTGGTCAGCGTGGCGATGGGCGTGGTGTTTTCAGTGGTGCTCGGGGCTGCGTTCGCGCCCCAGATCGAGATGCTCGCGCAGGCCTTGATAAAGGTCATGCCGGCGCTTCTCGGTGATGCCTACCGACAGCTGTCGGTGGACGAGCAGGCGCGTTTCGCGTCGCTGATCGCACCGGTCCTGACCGGCCTGATTGCGGCCCTGTTGCAGATCGTCAGCGTGCTGAGCCTGATTGTCGGGCGTTATTGGCAGGCGATGCTGTACAACCCGGGTGGTTTTGGTCGCGAGTTCCGCGCCATCCGGATCCCGCTGGGGCCGGCGATGTTGCTGCTGGCGTTGATGCTTCTGGGCCCGAACCTCGGTGCGCAGATGGCCATGTTGACGCCGTTGTGCAGCGTACCGCTGGTGTTCGCCGGGCTGGCCCTGATTCACGGGCTGGTGGCGCAAAAGCGACTGGCCGGTTTCTGGCTGGTGGGGTTGTACGTGACGCTGTTGCTGTTCATGCAGCTGATCTATCCGTTGCTCGTGGTCCTGGCCATTGTCGACAGCCTGATTGATTTTCGCGGTCGTCACGTGTCGAAAGACACCGATAACGCGAACGGTGAAGGTTAAAAGTTAAGAGGTTAATACCAAATGGAACTGATCCTGCTGGAAAAAATCGCCAACCTGGGCAACCTGGGCGACAAAGTAAAGGTTAAGGCCGGCTACGGTCGTAACTACCTGCTGCCTTTCGGCAAGGCCACCGCTGCGACCGCCGCCAACCTGGCTGCGTTCGAAGAGCGTCGCGCCGAGCTGGAAAAAGCCGCTGCAGACCGTAAGGCTTCGGCTGAAAGCCGTGCTGCCCAACTGGCCGAGCTGGAAGTGACCATCACTGCCACCGCTGGCGACGAAGGCAAGCTGTTCGGTTCGATCGGCACCCACGACATCGCTGACGCGCTGACCGCCTCGGGCGTTGAAGTCGCGAAGAGCGAAGTTCGTCTGCCGAACGGCACCATCCGCAACGTGGGTGAATTCGATGTGGCCGTGCACCTGCACGCCGAAGTCGAAGCCACCGTACGCGTTGTCGTGGTAGCGGCTTAAGCGACACCTGATCGGCTGGCGGCTTGTCCGTCAGACGGTTAACATCGGGCACGATCCTGTTCGCAGGTCGTGCCCTTTGTCTTTCTGGCATCACCCGTTTCCAAACCCCTGCTTTTCCTGAATAACCAAGTGGCCATGAACGAAATCTCTGCTCCCGAGCAATACGATCTGCAAACCGCCGCCCTGAAGGTGCCGCCGCACTCCATCGAGGCCGAACAGGCCGTGCTCGGTGGCTTGATGCTGGACAACAACGCCTGGGAACGCGTGCTCGATCAAGTCTCCGACGGCGATTTCTACCGGCATGACCACCGTTTGATCTTCCGCGCGATCGCAAGGCTGGCCGACCAGAACCTGCCGATCGACGTCGTGACCCTGTCCGAGCAACTGGACAAGGAAGGCCAGACCGCCCAGGTCGGCGGCCTTGGCTATTTGGGCGAACTGGCGAAGAACACGCCGTCCGTCGCCAACATCAAGGCCTATGCGCAGATCGTCCGCCAGCGGGCGACCTTGCGTCAGCTGATCGGCATCAGCAACGACATCGCCGACAGCGCCTTCAACCCCGAAGGCCGCACCGCCGAAGAGATCCTCGACGAGGCCGAGCGGCAGATCTTCCAGATCGCCGAGGCGCGTCCCAAGACCGGCGGCCCGGTGGGGGTCAATGACCTGCTGACCAAGGCCATCGACCGCATCGACACCCTGTTCAACACGTCCGACGCGATCACCGGCCTGTCCACCGGCTACACCGACCTCGACGAGAAGACCAGCGGCTTGCAGCCCGCCGACCTGATCATCGTCGCGGGCCGTCCGTCGATGGGCAAGACCACCTTCGCGATGAACCTGGTGGAAAACGCCGTGCTGCGCAGCGACAAGGCCGTGCTGGTGTATTCCCTCGAGATGCCAGGCGAATCGCTGATCATGCGTATGCTCTCGTCCCTGGGCCGCATCGACCAGACCAAGGTGCGTTCCGGCCAGTTGGAGGACGACGACTGGCCGCGCCTGACCTCGGCGGTCAACCTGCTCAACGACCGCAAGCTGTTCATCGACGACACCGCCGGCATCAGCCCCTCGGAAATGCGCGCCCGCACCCGGCGCCTGGTGCGCGAGCACGGCGACATCGGCCTGATCATGATCGACTACCTGCAGCTGATGCAGATCCCGGGCTCCAGCGGCGACAATCGCACCAACGAGATTTCCGAGATCTCCCGTTCCCTGAAGGCCCTGGCCAAGGAATTCAACTGCCCGGTGGTGGCGCTGTCGCAGCTCAACCGCTCCCTGGAGCAACGTCCGAACAAGCGTCCGGTGAACTCCGACCTCCGGGAATCCGGAGCGATCGAGCAGGACGCCGACGTGATCATGTTCGTGTACCGGGACGAGGTGTACCACCCGGAGACCGAGCACAAGGGCATCGCCGAAATCATCATCGGCAAGCAGCGTAACGGTCCGATCGGTTTCATCCGGCTGGCGTTCATCGGCAAGTACACCCGGTTCGAGAACCTGGCGCCGGGCAGCTACAACTTCGACGACGACGAATAACGCCTCCGTCGCCTGATCTGGCCCCATCGCCGGCAGGCTGGCTCCCGCCCTGGAATGCAGTTCCCTGTGGGAGCCGGCCTGCCGGCGATGGGGGCTGCACCAATTTCCGACCGCAGCCGTCGGAATTGGTCAAAATTTGTGCTATATTCCGCGCCCGCGAAATTCCATGAAAGCCAACACCGGTTATCGACATGCAAGCAGCCAAGCCGTTATTTGACTATCCGAAGTACTGGGCCGAATGTTTCGGGCCGGCGCCGTTCCTGCCGATGAGCAGGGAGGAGATGGATCAGCTCGGCTGGGACTCCTGCGACATCATCATCGTCACCGGCGATGCCTACGTCGACCATCCGTCGTTCGGCATGGCGATCATCGGCCGCTTGCTTGAGGCCCAGGGCTTTCGCGTAGGGATCATCGCGCAGCCGAACTGGCAGTCCAAGGACGACTTCATGAAGCTGGGCGAGCCGAACCTGTTCTTCGGCGTCGCGGCCGGCAACATGGACTCGATGATCAACCGCTACACCGCCGACAAGAAAATCCGCTCCGACGACGCCTACACGCCCGGCGGCATGGCCGGCATGCGTCCGGATCGCGCGAGCCTGGTCTACAGCCAGCGCTGCAAGGAAGCCTACAAGCACGTGCCGATCGTGCTCGGCGGCATCGAAGCCTCGCTGCGCCGCATCGCTCACTACGACTACTGGCAAGACCGCGTGCGCAACTCGATCCTGATCGACGCCAGCGCCGACATCCTGCTGTACGGCAACGCCGAGCGGGCCATCGTCGAGGTCGCCCAGCGCCTGTCCTACGGCCAGAAGATCGAAGACATCACCGATGTGCGCGGCACCGCGTTCATCCGCCGGGACACCCCGCAGGGCTGGTACGAGGTCGATTCCACGCGCATCGACCGTCCGGGCAAGATCGACAAGATCATCAACCCGTACGTCAACACCCAGGACACCGCCGCCTGCGCCATCGAGCAGGAGAAGGGCCCGGTCGAAGACCCGCAGGAAGCCAAGGTCGTGCAGATCCTGGCGAGCCCGAAGATGACCCGGGACAAGACCGTGATCCGCCTGCCGTCCATGGAGAAGGTGCGCAACGACCCGGTTCTGTACGCCCACGCCAACCGCGTGCTGCACCTGGAGACCAACCCCGGCAACGCCCGTGCGCTGGTGCAGCGCCACGGCGACACCGACGTCTGGTTCAACCCGCCGCCGATTCCGATGACCACCGAGGAAATGGACTACGTGTTCGGCATGCCGTATCAGCGCATTCCGCACCCGGCGTACGGCAAGGAAAAGATCCCGGCCTACGAGATGATCCGTTTCTCGGTGAACATCATGCGCGGCTGCTTCGGCGGCTGCACCTTCTGCTCGATCACCGAGCACGAAGGGCGGATCATCCAGAACCGTTCGGAAGAGTCGATCATCCGCGAGATCGAAGAGATCCGCGACAAGGTGCCGGGCTTCACCGGGGTCATCTCCGACCTCGGCGGCCCGACCGCGAACATGTACCGCATCGCCTGCAAGAGCCCGGAGATCGAATCCGCGTGCCGCAAGCCGTCCTGCGTGTTCCCCGGCATCTGCCCGAACCTGAACACCGACCACTCGTCGCTCATTCAGCTGTACCGCAGCGCCCGTGCGCTGCCGGGCGTGAAGAAGATCCTGATCGCCTCCGGCCTGCGCTACGACTTGGCGGTCGAGTCGCCGGAATACGTCAAGGAGCTGGTGACCCACCACGTCGGCGGCTACCTGAAGATCGCCCCGGAGCACACCGAGGAAGGCCCGCTCAACCAGATGATGAAGCCGGGCATCGGCACCTATGACCGCTTCAAGCGCATGTTCGAGAAATTCTCGAAGGAAGCGGGCAAGGAGCAGTACCTGATCCCGTACTTCATCGCCGCCCACCCGGGCACCACCGACGAAGACATGATGAACCTGGCCCTGTGGCTCAAGGGCAACGGCTTCCGCGCCGATCAGGTGCAGGCGTTCTACCCGTCGCCGATGGCCTCCGCCACCGCGATGTACCACTCGGGCAAGAACCCGCTGCGCAAGGTCACCTACAAGAGCGACGGCGTGACCATCGTCAAGAGCGAGGAGCAGCGCCGCCTGCACAAGGCGTTCCTGCGCTACCACGATCCGAAGGGCTGGCCGATGCTGCGCGAAGCGTTGCTGCGCATGGGCCGGGGCGACCTGATCGGTTCGGGCAAGCATCAGCTGATCCCGGCGCACCAGCCGGCCACCGACAGCTACCAGAGCGCCCGGCGCAAGAACTCGACGCCGGCCGGCAGCCACAAGGTCGCCAAGGACAAGACCACCAAGATCCTCACCCAGCACACCGGCCTGCCGCCCCGCGGCAGCGACGGCGGCAACCCGTGGGACAAGCGCGAGAAGGCCAAGGCCGAAGCGTTCGCCCGCAACCAGCAGGCGGCCAAGGAGCGCAAGGACGCCGCCAAGGGCAAGGGGCCCAAGCCTGCGCGCAAGCCGGTGGTGCCGCGCTGATGCGCATGTGAGCTGAACAGGACGCCAACCTTCGGGTTGGCGTTCTTCATTCCGGCCGCAAGAAACCTGTTGCCGTTCCGGCCCCTTCGTCGGGTCGCCGCCCGGGGCAAGTCCGCTCCCACAGGTTCAGCGGTGTTCAGTGATGTTGTGCCCGACGCGAACACTGTGGGAGCCAGCCTGCTGGCGATGAGGCCGGTACAGACTGCAGTTATCCACAGGCCTGCCACATTCAGGCGCAATTTCCCCGGCCCATTTCCGCCCGCCGCCCGATTTCGGTGCTGTACTGCCCTGTGCATTTTCGCAACGGCGCCCCAGCCCCCGCATGGCACAAGTCTTGCGCGCCGTTGACTACGCCCAGGCCCGCAGGAGGCACGCCGTGTCGATTCAAGTCGCCTTGCACCACGTCACGCACTACCGCTACGACCGCGCCGTCGAGCTCGGGCCGCAGATCGTCCGTCTGCGCCCGGCCGCCCACAGCCGCACGCGGATCCTGTCCTATGCGCTGAAGGTCACGCCCAGGCAGCATTTCATCAACTGGCAGCAGGATCCCCAGGGCAACTATCTGGCGCGGCTGGTGTTCCCGGAAAAGACCGACACGTTGCGGGTCGAAGTCGACCTGCTGGCGGAGATGGCGGTGTTCAATCCGTTCGACTTCTTCCTTGAGCCCTACGCCGAACGGATCCCCTTCGCCTATGGGGCCGACGAGGGCAAGGAGCTGGCGCCGTACCTCGAAACCCTGCCGCTGACGCCAACGTTCAAGGCCTACCTCGACGGCATCGACCGCACGCCGCTGCCGGCCGTGGATTTCCTGGTGGCGCTCAACCAACGCCTGAGCCAGGACATCAACTACCTGATCCGCCTGGAGCCGGGCGTGCAGACCCCGGAAGAGACCCTCGAACGCGCCTCCGGCTCCTGCCGCGACTCGGCGTGGCTGCTGGTGCAGCTGCTGCGTCATCTCGGGTTGGCGGCGCGCTTCGTCTCCGGCTACCTGATTCAACTGACGGCGGATGTGAAAAGCCTCGACGGCCCGTCCGGCACCGAGGCGGACTTCACCGACCTGCACGCCTGGTGCGAGGTGTACCTGCCCGGCGCAGGCTGGATCGGCCTGGACGCCACGTCCGGGCTGTTCGCCGGCGAGGGGCACATTCCGCTGGCGTGCAGTCCCGATCCGTCGTCGGCGGCACCGGTCAGCGGGATGGTGGAGCCTTGCGGGTGCGAGTTCAGCCACGAAATGACCGTGGAGCGGATCCTGGAAACGCCACGGGTCACCAAGCCCTACACCGACGGGCAGTGGCAGGCGATCCAGGCGCTGGGGCGGCGGGTCGACGCCGACCTGCTCGCAGGCGATGTGCGCCTGACCATGGGCGGCGAGCCGACCTTCGTCTCCATCGACGACCCCGACGGCGCCGAATGGAACACCGCCGCCCTCGGCCCGGACAAGCGCCGGCTCTCCGCCGAGCTGTTCCGGCGCCTGCGCGAACATTACGCCCCCGAAGGACTGGTGCACTTCGGGCAGGGCAAGTGGTATCCCGGCGAGCAGCTGCCGCGCTGGTCGCTGAACTGCCATTGGCGCCGCGACGGCGTGCCGGTCTGGCGCAACAGCGCGCTGATCGCCGACGAGCGGCAGGACTACGGCGCCGACAGCGCATTGGCCGGGCGCTTTCTGGCGAGCGTCGCCGAACGCTTGAGGTTGCCGGCGCGGTTCGTGTTCGCGGCCTACGAAGACCATCTCCATTACCTGTGGCGCGAGGGCGCCTTGCCGGTCAACGTCAGCGCCGAGGATCCGCGGCTGGAGGATCCGCTGGAGCGGGCGCGCCTGCGCAAGGTCTTCAGCCAGGGGCTGGGCAAGGTGATCGGCCAGGTGCTGCCGCTGGCGCGTACCGCCAAGGGCGACCAGTGGCAGAGCGGGCGCTGGTACCTGCGCGACGACCACTGCCGGCTGGTGCCGGGGGACTCGCCGCTGGGCTACCGCCTGCCGCTGGCGTCGCAGCCGTGGGTGAAGGCGGCGGAGTATCCGTACGTCCATCCCAACGACCCGAACCAGGACTTCCCCGACCTTCCGGACACCGCGCAGCTCAACCGGCACGGCGAGCCCGCCGAGGCTGACGAGCGCCGGCCGGCGGTGGATGCGTCCGCCGACTGGCTGACCCGTACCGCGCTGTGCGCCGAACCGCGGGGCGGGCGCCTGTACCTGTTCATGCCGCCGTTGCAGCGGGTGGAAGAGTATCTGGAACTGGTGGCGACCATCGAGGCTACCGCCCAGGAGCTCAACTGCCCGGTGTTGCTGGAAGGCTATGAGCCGCCGGCCGACCCGCGCCTGGCCAACTTCCGCATCACCCCGGATCCGGGGGTGATCGAAGTCAACGTCCAACCGTCCGCCACCTGGGACGAACTGGTCGAGCGCACGGAGTTCCTCTACGAGCAGGCGCGGCTGACCCGGCTGTCCACCGAGAAATTCATGATCGACGGGCGGCACACCGGCACCGGCGGCGGCAACCATTTCGTCCTCGGCGGGGCGACGCCGGCCGACTCGCCGTTCCTGCGCCGTCCGGACCTGCTGCGCAGCCTGATCAGTTACTGGCACAACCACCCGTCGCTGTCGTACCTGTTTTCCGGCCTGTTCATCGGCCCGACGTCCCAGGCGCCCCGGGTCGACGAGGCGCGCAACGACGCCCTGTACGAACTGGAGATCGCCTTTAAGCAGATGCCGGCGCCGGGTGAGCAATGCCCGCCGTGGCGGGTGGACCGGTTGCTGCGCAACCTGCTGATCGACGTCACGGGCAACACCCACCGCGCCGAGTTCTGCATCGACAAGCTCTATTCGCCGGACGGCGCCAGCGGACGCCTGGGCCTGCTGGAGCTGCGCGCCTTCGAGATGCCGCCCCATGCGCGCATGAGCCTGATCCAGCAACTGCTGCTGCGGGCGCTGGTGGCGCGGTTCTGGCGCGAGCCCTATGCGCCGCCGAAACTGGCGCGCTGGGGCACCGAGCTGCACGACCGCTTCATGCTGCCGCACTTCATCGCGCAGGATTTCGCCGAGGTCATCGACGACCTCGACCGGGCCGGCTATCCGTTGCGGGCCGAATGGTTTGCGGCGCATCAGGCGTTCCGCTTCCCCAAGCTCGGCGACTATGCCGTCAACGGCGTCGAACTGGAGCTGCAACAGGCCCTCGAACCCTGGCATGTGCTGGGCGAAGAGGGCGGGGCGGGCGGTACGGTGCGTTACGTCGACTCTTCGCTGGAGCGCGTGCAGGTCAAGGTCTGCGGATGGATGCCGCAGCGGCATCGGTTGACCTGCAACGGCGTTGCGGTGCCGCTGCACCCCACCGGGCGGGTCGGCGAATACGTGGCCGGGGTGCGGTTCCGCGCCTGGCAGCCGGCCAACTGCCTGCAACCGACCATCGGCGTGCACGCACCGTTGGTGTTCGACCTGGTCGACACCTGGGCGCAGCGTTCCCTCGGCGGCTGCCAGTACCATGTCGCCCATCCGGGCGGGCGCAATTTCGAGACGTTGCCGGTCAATGCCAACGAGGCAGAGAGCCGGCGCCTGGCGCGTTTCTTCCGCATCGGGCACACGCCGGGGAACATTCCGATAGCGGAGGTGGAAACGGATGACGAGTTTCCGCTGACTCTCGATTTGCGACGTTTCTGAACCGTACGCGACGCTCGGACTTTTCGTATATCCGGGTGTCACGTGCCTGCGTTAGTCTGACCGTTCCTTGCCGGTTGCCGAGCTCTCCATGCCAGACCTGCTTGACCGCTACCCGCTGACGGCGGGCACCTACCACGAACTGCTCGACGGCAGCGGCGCGGTGCGTCCGCACTGGCGCCGGCTGTTCGACCAGCTGCAGCGCAGCACGCCGCAGCAGCTGGCACAGCGTCAGGCGCTGCTGGCGCGGCAAATCCAGGAGAACGGCGTCACGTACAACGTCTATGCCGACCCCAAGGGCGCCGACCGCCCGTGGGAGCTGGACCTGCTGCCCCATGTGATCGCCGCCGACGAGTGGCAGCGGCTGTCGGCCGGGATCGCCCAGCGGGCGCGACTGCTCAATGCGGTGCTGGCGGACCTGTACGGCCCGCAGCGGCTGATCCGCGAAGGGCTGCTGCCGGCGGAGCTGGTGTTCGGCCACAACAACTTCCTCTGGCCCTGTCAGGGCATTTCGCCGCCGGACGGGGCGTTCCTGCATCTGTACGCGGCGGATCTGGCGCGCACGCCGGACGGCCGCTGGTGGGTCACGGCGGACCGCACCCAGGCGCCGTCCGGGGCCGGGTATGCGCTGGAGAACCGCACCATCGTGTCCCGTGCCTTCCCCGAGCTGTACCGGGACCTGCGGGTGCAGCACCTGGCGGGCTTCTTCCGCACGCTCCAGGAAACCCTCGTGCGCCAGGCGCCGGGCGACAGCGAGACGCCGCTGGTGGTGCTGCTGACGCCGGGGCGCTTCAACGAAAGTTATTTCGAACACCTGTACCTGGCGCGGCAGCTCGGCTATCCGCTGGTGGAGGGCGGCGACCTCACCGTGCGCGACACCACGGTGTACCTCAAGACCCTCAGCGGCCTGCGTCGGGTGCACGCGATCATGCGCCGGCTCGACGATGATTTCTGCGACCCGCTGGAGCTGCGCACCGACTCTGCCCTCGGCGTGCCCGGCCTGCTGGAGGCGGTGCGCCGCGGGCGGGTGCTGGTGGCCAACGCGCTGGGCAGCGGCGTGCTGGAGTCGCCGGGGTTGCTGGGGTTCCTGCCGAAGATCAGCCAGCACCTGTTCGGCGAAGAACTGATCCTGCCGTCCATCGCCACCTGGTGGTGCGGTGAGGCGCCGGTGCTGGCCCAGGCCCTGGAAAAACTGCCGGAGCTGCTGATCAAGCCGGCCTTTCCTTCACAGAGCTTCACGCCCGTGTTCGGCCGCGATTTGAGTGAAAAACAGCGCCAGGCCCTCGCCGAGCGCATGCAGGCGCGGCCTTATGCCTATGTCGCGCAAGAGTTGGCGCAGCTGTCCCAGGCGCCGGTCTGGCAGGCCGAGGACGGCCAGTTGCAGGCGCGGGCCATCGGCATGCGCCTGTACGCGGTGGCCAGCCGCGAGGGCTACCGGGTGTTGCCGGGCGGGCTGACCCGGGTGGCCGCCGAGGCCGACGCCGAAGTGGTGTCGATGCAGCGCGGCGGCGCCAGCAAGGACACCTGGGTGCTGGGCGACCGGCCGCCGAGCGGCGAACAGTGGAAGGCCCAACGCAACATCGGCGTGCACGACCTGGTGCGGCGCGACCCCTACCTGCCGTCGCGGGTGGTGGAGAACCTGTTCTGGTTCGGCCGCTATTGCGAGCGCTGCGACGACAGTGCGCGGCTGCTGCGGATCGTGCTGGCGCGCTACATCGACGGCGACGATCCGCAGGCCTTGCAGGCCGCCGTGGACCTCGGCGAACGGCTGATGCTGCTGCCGGACGAAGGCGAACTGCCGCAGCGCCTGCTGGCGGCGCTGCTCGGCGAAGACTGGTCGTTCAGCCTGCGCGCCAACCTGCAGCGCCTGCAATGGGCGGCGTCCCAGGTGCGCGGCAAGCTGTCGCGGGAAAACTGGCAGGCGCTGGTGGAGCTGCAGCGCGAGGCCGCCGAACTGGACGGCGACGAGCCGGACTTCGGCGAGCTGCTGGATTTCCTCAACCGGCTGGTGACCTCGCTGGCGGCGCTGTCCGGATTCGCCCTGGACGACATGACCCGCGACGAGGGTTGGCGCTTCCTGATGATCGGGCGGCGGATCGAGCGTCTGCAGTTCCTCAGCGCCAGCCTGGCGGCGTTCCTGCGGGGCGTCGGCGCGTTCGACCAGGCGGGGCTTGAGTGGTTGCTGGAGCTGGGCAACAGCAGCATCACCTACCGTTCACGCTACCTGGCGGTGGCGCAGTTGATCCCGGTGCTCGACCTGTTGCTGCTCGACGAACAGAACCCCCACGCGGTGCTGTTCCAGCTGAAGCTGGTGGCCCGCACCGTCAAGCGGCTGAACGATGATTTCGGTGCACCGAGGGAAGCCGGGTTGGCGCCATTGGCCGAGCGTCTGGCGCGCATCGACCTCGGCTGCCTGGAGAACCCGCTGTTCGGCGAGGCCAGCGTGCGCGCCGCGCTCGACGGGCTGGCCGACCTGCTGCAAGAGATCGCCGATGTCAGCGCGCAGGTGTCCGATCGCCTGGCCCTGCGCCATTTCGCCCATGTCGACGATGTCAGCCAGCGCACGGTGTCCGTCTGATGAATGCCCGCTACCAAGTCCTCCACGACACCTGCTACCGCTACGACAGCCCGGTTTCGCTGGCGCAGCAGTTGGCCCATCTGTGGCCCCGCGAGTGTGCCTGGCAGCGCTGCACCGAACAGCGTCTGCTGATCAGTCCGGAGCCGACCGCCCGCCGGGACGAGCTGGACGTGTTCGGCAACCCGCTGACGCGCCTGGCGTTCGAGCGGCCCCATGACGAGTTGCAGGTCAGTGCGCGGCTGACGGTCGAGGTGCTGGCGCGGCCGGCGGCGGATTTTGCCCTGTCCCCGGCCTGGGAGGCGGCGTGCGCCGCGCTGGCCTACAGCGGCCGGCCGCTCTTGCCCCACGTGCTGGAAGCCTGCCGCTATCGGTTCGAATCGCCCTATGTGCACCTCAAGCGCCGCTTCGTCGAGTTCTCCGACAGCTGCTTCACGCCGGGGCGGGCCATGCTCTGGGCGGTGCAGGCCTTGATGCAGAAAATCTTCAGCGAGTTCACCTTCGATGCCGAAGCGACCCAGGTCGCGACGCCGCTGGTGGAAGTGCTGGAGCGGCGGCGCGGGGTCTGTCAGGACTTCGCCCACCTGATGCTGGCCTGCCTGCGCTCCCGGGGGTTGGCGGCGCGTTACGTCAGCGGCTACCTGCTGACCCGGCCGCCGCCGGGGCAGCCCCGGCTGATCGGCGCCGACGCGTCTCACGCCTGGGTGTCGGTGTTTTGCCCGGTGCTGGGCTGGGTGGACTTCGACCCGACGAACAATGTGCAGCCGGCGCTGGAGCACATCACCCTGGCCTGGGGCCGGGACTTCTCCGATGTGTCGCCGTTGCGCGGGGTGATTCTGGGCGGGGGCAGCCATGACCCGGAGGTGCGGGTCACGGTGATGCCGCTGGATTGACCGCGATGCGGTGGGGTTCACCTGTCCAGCGCGGGAGCCGCAGTTTGCGGCGCCCTCACTGGCGCTATCGCCAGCAGGCTGGCTCCCACAGGGTCGGCGCCTTGCATGGCCATGGGAGAGCGACTCCTGGCGTGAAGCCTCACTTCGGCTTCTGGTCCACCCACTTGGGGGCGACGGTCGGCTGCCAGCGGTCGAGGGCGTCGAGCAGTGCCTGCGGCGAATCGCTGACCTGCAGCATGTCCCGGTGCGGCGCGCGGACGAAGCCTTCGCCGACGAGGTGATCGAGGAACGCGGTGAGCTTGCTGTAGAAACCGTTCACTTCCATCAGGCCCAGCGGCTTGCCGTGGTAGCCGAGCTGGCCCCAGGTCCAGACCTCGAACAGTTCTTCCAGGGTGCCGAGGCCGCCGGGCAGGGCGATGAACGCGTCGCTGAGCTCGGCCATCCGCGCCTTGCGGGCGTGCATGCCGTCGACCACTTCCAGGCGGGTGAGCCCCTTGTGGCCGATTTCCTTGTCCATCAGGGCCTGCGGGATGATCCCGACCACTTCACCGCCGGCCGCCAGTGCGGCATCGGCGACGATGCCCATCAGCCCGACGGCGCCGCCGCCGTAGACCAGGGTCAACTTGCGCTCGGCCAATGCCCGGCCGAGGGCGACGGCGGCTTCGGTGTACGCCGGGTCGGTGCCGGCGTTGGCGCCGCAAAATACACAAACGGAAGTGAGAGACATGCCTTGCTCCTGTGTCGATCAGTCGCACAGGGTAGCGGCAGCGGGGCCGCAGTCCAAGGACTAGACTTCGCGTTCCGGCGTTTCACAGGTACCGCTGGCACCGCAGGCGTAGGCGGCAAGCAGGCTGCGCAGCAAACCGTTAAAGAACATGATCGGCACTCCGTTTCAGTGGGATGGGCCGATCATAGGCCCGGGCCGTGGTTCTGGCCGGTAGATTGTTTCGATGAGTGTCATAGCCTGAAAGTTGTATACAATCTTTGACTCAGGTCATAGGAACTTGCGAAGATTTCAGGCAGTCTTCCAACCACTCTTGTTTCTGTTAACCCTGCCTTGGAGATTCACCATGTTTTCCAAAGTTGTTGCGGTATCCCTGCTGGCCCTGGCCAGCGGCCAACTGATGGCTGCAGAGTGCAAAACCACCGTAGATTCCACCGACCAGATGTCCTTCAACACCAAGGCCATTGAAATCGACAAGAGCTGCAAGACCTTCACCGTCGAACTGACCCACTCCGGCAGCCTGCCGAAGAACGTGATGGGCCATAACCTGGTGATCAGCAAAGAAGCCGACATGCAGCCGATCGCCACCGACGGCCTGGCCGCCGGCATCGACAAGAACTACCTGAAAGAGGGCGACGCCCGCGTCATCGCCCACACCAAGATCATCGGCGCCGGCGAGAAGGATTCGCTGACCATCGACGTGTCCAAGCTGACCGCCGGTGAAGCCTATGGCTTCTTCTGCTCGTTCCCGGGCCACATCTCGATGATGAAGGGCACCGTCACCGTCAAGTGACGGCGCAGGGGCCGTCGGCAGCGACCGACGTTCAGGCCAAAAGAAAGCCCGCCGGGGATCGACTCCCTGGCGGGCTTTTTAATGTGTCCGACCGTTGACCGCGTCATCGTTCATCGCGAGCAGGCTCGCTCCCACAGGCTTGGCGTTGTCCTTGGGGGCGCGAGCCTGCTCGCGATGAAGTCAGCCGGATCGTTCGTCACTCACGGGGCAAACGGCATTACCCGCTTATGGTGGGTCTTGTTGTACGTGTTGACGATGATGTCGAACGCTTCCTGGCGCACCGGCTCGCCGTGCAGGAAGGCGTCGATCTCGACGTAGGTCACGCCGTGGGACGCCTCGTCCGGCTTGCCCGGCGCCAGGTCTTCCAGGTCGGCGGTCGGGATCTTCTCCACCAGCGGTTCCGGCGCGCCGAAGCTGCGGGCGATCGCCCGCACCTGGTTCTTCACCAGCCCGCTGAGCGGCGCCAGGTCGCAGGCGCCGTCGCCGAACTTGGTGAAGAAACCCATCACCGCCTCTGCCGCGTGGTCGGTGCCGATCACCAGGCCATGGGCGGCGCCGGCGATGGTGTACTGGGCCACCATGCGCATGCGCGCCTTGGTGTTGCCGAGCACGAAGTCTTTCTGCACCGCTTGCTTGCCTTCGAACGCCGCCACTTCACCGGCCAGGGATTTCACCGCAGGACCGATGTTGACCGTGTGGCGCTCGTCGGGGTCGATGAAGTCCACCGAGGCCTGGGCGTCGTGCTCGTCAAACTGCACGTCGTAGGGTAGGCGCACGGCGATGAACCTGTAGCCGTCGTCGCCGCTGCGCTCGCGCAGCTCACGCATGGCGCGCTGGGCCAGCAGGCCGGCGGTCAGGGAATCGACGCCGCCGCTGATGCCCAGCACCAGGGTCTTGAGGCCGGCGTTGACCAGGCAGTCCTGGATGAAGGCGACGCGGCGCGCGACTTCCGCCTCGAGGGCCTTGTGGTCCGCGAACGGCGGCTGGACCTTGAGCTGTTCAGCAATCTCACGCTGTACGGCTTGCATGAATTCACTCCTTGCTAGATAGGCTGGAAACGGCAGGAACCTGGAAAACGTGTCGCAGGTAGGCGACGAAATTCGGGTCTTTGCAGTGGGTCTTGCCCGGCTCGTCGGAGATCTTCGCCACCGGTTGGCCGTTGCAGGCGGTCATTTTAAGCACGATGCTCATCGGTTCGACACCTGGAATGTCGCAGGTCAGGTTGGTGCCGATGCCGAAGCTCACGTTGATCCGCCCGTGCAGCGCCCGGAAGATCTCCAGCGACTTGGGCAAGGTCAGGCTGTCGGAGAAGACCAGGGTCTTGCTCATCGGGTCGATGCCGAGCCGGTGGTAGTGGGCGATGCATTTTTCGCCCCACAGCACCGGATCCCCGGAGTCATGGCGCAGGCCGTCGAAGAGCTTGGCGAAGTACAGGTCGAAATCGCCGAGGAACGCGTCGGTGGTGATGCAGTCGGTCAGGGCGATCCCCAGCAGGCCCCGGTATTCGCGCACCCAGCAGTCGAGGGCGGCGCTCTGGCTGTCGATCAGCCGCGGGCCGAGTTGCTGGTGGGCCATGATCCATTCGTGGGCCATGGTGCCCAGCGGCTTCATGTCCAGTTCCCGGGACAGGTTCACGTTGCTGGTGCCGACGAAGCGGCCGGGGAAGTCGTGCTTGAGCACGTTCACCACTTCTTCCTGCACGCGGTACGAGAACCGGCGGCGTGTGCCGAAGTCGGCCACCTGCAACTGCGAAAGCTCCTCGGTCGAGGCATTGGCGTTGAGCCAGTCGAACTTGCGGTACAGCTGCTCGCGTGCCAGCTCCAGGGTGATGTCGCGGTAACGGTAGCGGTTGCGCACTTCGCTGACGATCGCCAGCAGCGGCACCTCGAACAGGATCACGTGCAGCCACGGCCCGCGCAGGCGGATGAACAGCTCGCCGTTTTCGATGCCGGTGTGCAGGTAGCGCAGGTTGAAGCGGAACAGGCCGAGAAAGCGCAGGAAGTCCGGCTTGAGAAAGGAAATGCGCTCCAGGAAGCTCAACTGGTCGGCGCTCAGGCTCAGCTCGGCCAGGCGCTCGATCTGGAAGCGGATCTCCGCCAGGTACGGGCGCAGGTCCTCGGCGTTGCGGCAGCGGAACTCCCATTCGACTTCGACGTTGGGGTAGTTGTGCAGCACCGCCTGCATCATCGTCAGCTTGTAGAAGTCGGTGTCGAGCAGGTTCTGCACGATGCGATCGGCAAACACACTCTCGCTCATAAACGGTCTCCGGGCGGGCCGTGCGGTGGCACGGCATCAATCGATGGCGCTAGTGGCGCACATCGGCGGCAGGAAACGCCAGCAAAATTTGCCGGGCGAGGCACGTTGCCGCGGCGGGTCAAGGCGCAAGCGGATCCGGGCTGTCGACCTGTTCCAGCATCCATTTCACGAAATCCCGCACCTTGGGCACTTCCGCCGCGTGCTCCGGGTAGGCCAGGTAGTAGGCGTCGGTGCTGGGCATCGCGTGGGGCCACGGGATGACCAGCTTGCCGTCGGCCAGCTCTTCCTCCACCAGGAACCTCGGCAGCAGCGCCACGCCGCAGCCGACCTGGGCGGCGCGGATGCACATATAGAAGGTTTCGAAGCGCGGGCCGTGGTAGCTGTGTTCGGTCTGGCGGCCCTGGCTGTCGAACCAGTCGTGCCAGGCCTGGGGGCGCGAGGCGTTCTGCAGCAGCACCAGGTCCGTCAGTTGCGTGGGGTCGGTGAACGGCGTGGCCGACAGGCTGCCCGGCGCGCACACCGGCACCAGCTCTTCGCCGAACAACTTCAGGCACTCGGTGCCGGGCCGCGAGCCCTGGCCGAAGTAGAACGCCAGGTCGCTGCGCCCTTGCAGCAGGTCGTCGGCCTCGTGTTCGTTGCACAGGTCCAGGTGGATCGACGGATGGCGCAGCCGCCAGCCCTTGAGGCGCGGCACCAGCCAGCGGGCGCCGAAGGTCGAGGGGGTGGACACCCGCAGGACTTCGGTCTCGCCGCCGTAGGAACGCAGGTAGTGGGTGGACATCTCCACCTGGGTGAGGATCTTGCGCACCTCCACCAGGTACAGGTCGCCGGCCGGGGTCATCTGCAGGCGCCGGCGCACCCGGCGGAACAGCAGGTGCTGCAGCAATTCCTCCAGTTGCGCCACCTGCTTGCTGACGGCGCTCTGGGTCAGGTTCAGTTCCTCGGCGGCCCGGGTGAAGCTCAGGTGCCGGGTCACGGCCTCGAAGCACTGCAGCGCGGTGATCGACGGCAGGTGGCGTTTGTTGAGCATGGGCAATCCTTTTTCTTGTGTTCTGGCCGGCATTCTCTGGCTGGCATGACGCAGCATGAATAAACGGAATGATATCTCGCGTAAAGGTCGTTTGTTGCACAGCCGCCCTGAGGCTACAACTAAAGGCCTGCACGGCCGCTTCAGCGCAGCCGCCCACATTCAGTTTCCGCTTGAGGAGTGACCCATGGTTGCCGCATTGCTTGATCGTCTTGGTGTGAACCCGGCCCTGTACCAGAACGGCAAAGTGCCGGTGCATTCGCCCATCGACGGCAGCCGCATCGCCGCCGTGAACTGGGAAGGCCCGGCCGAAGTCGAGCAGCACATCAGTCGCGCCGATCATGCGTTCGCGCTGTGGCGCCAGGTGCCGGCCCCGCGCCGCGGCGAGCTGGTGCGCCAGTTCGGCGAAGTGCTGCGCGCGCACAAGGCCGACCTCGGCGAGCTGGTGTCGTGGGAAGCCGGCAAGATCACCCAGGAAGGCCTGGGCGAAGTGCAGGAGATGATCGACATCTGCGACTTCGCCGTCGGCCTGTCGCGCCAGCTGTACGGCCTGACCATCGCGTCCGAGCGTCCGGGCCACCACATGCGCGAGACCTGGCATCCGCTGGGCGTGGTCGGGGTGATCAGCGCCTTCAACTTCCCGGTCGCGGTGTGGGCGTGGAACACCACGCTGGCGCTGGTCTGCGGCAACCCGGTGGTGTGGAAACCGTCGGAGAAGACCCCGCTCACCGCGCTGGCCTGCCAGGCACTGTTCGAGCGGGTGGCGAAGAACTTCAGCGACGCCCCGGCGCACCTGAGCCAGGTGGTGATCGGCGGCCGCGACGCCGGCGAAGCGCTGGTGGACGACCCGCGCGTGGCGCTGATCAGCGCCACCGGCAGCACCCGCATGGGCCGTGAAGTGGCGCCGAAGGTCGCGGCGCGGTTCGCCCGCAGCATCCTCGAACTGGGCGGCAACAACGCGATGATCCTCGGCCCGAGCGCCGACCTGGACATGGCCGTGCGCGCCATCCTGTTCAGCGCCGTCGGCACCGCCGGCCAGCGCTGCACCACCCTGCGCCGGCTGATCGCCCACGAATCGGTGAAAGAGGAAATCGTCACCCGCCTGAAGGCCGCGTATTCGAAGGTGCGCATCGGCCATCCGCTGGAAGGCAACCTGATCGGCCCGCTGATCGACAAGCACAGCTTCGACAACATGCAGGATGCGCTGGAGCAGGCCTTGAGCGAGGGCGGCCGGGTGTTCGGCGGTCAGCGCCAGTTGCAGGAGCAGTTCCCCAACGCCTACTACGTGTCGCCGGCCATCGTCGAAATGCCGGAGCAGAGCGACGTGGTGTGCAGCGAGACCTTCGCGCCGATCCTGTACGTGGTCGGCTACACGGATTTCGAAGAGGCCCTGCGCCTGAACAACGCCGTGCCGCAAGGCCTGTCGTCGTGCATCTTCACCACCGATGTGCGTGAGGCCGAGAAGTTCATGTCGGCGGTGGGCAGCGACTGCGGCATCGCCAACGTCAACATCGGCCCGAGCGGCGCGGAGATCGGCGGCGCGTTCGGCGGCGAGAAGGAGACCGGCGGCGGCCGCGAGTCGGGTTCCGACGCCTGGCGCGCCTACATGCGCCGCCAGACCAACACCGTGAACTATTCGCTGGAGCTGCCGCTGGCCCAGGGCATCACCTTCGACTGAACCGTCGGTGAGATGACGATCCCCTGTGGGAGCCGGCCTGCCGGCGACGGCGGCGGGTCAGTCGACATCAATGTTGGCTGATGTGCCGCTTTCGCCGGCAGGCTGGCTCCCACATTCTGGACAGTGTGTTTGTTGGGTTTCTGTTGGAGTCTGGCAATGCCGTTACGCGAAGAATGTCTGTGGGAAACCCTCACGCCGCAAAGGCCCGACAACGCGGCGCTCAAGGGTGAGGTCAAGGTCGATGTGTGCGTGGTCGGCGCCGGGTTCACCGGGTTGTCGGCGGCCCTGCACCTGCTGGAGAAGGGCAAGCGCGTCTGCGTGCTCGAAGCCCACCGCGCCGGCCATGGCGGCTCGGGGCGCAACGTCGGGCTGGTCAACGCCGGCATGTGGATCCCGCCGGACGAGATCGAGGCCGGCTTCGGCGAAGCGGTGGGCAGCCAGCTCAACCGCATGTTGGGGGCGGCGCCGGCGCTGGTGTTCAGCCTGGTGGACAAATACGCCATCGATTGCCAGCTGCGCCGCGAAGGCACCCTGCACATGGCGCACAACGCCCGGGGCGAGGCGGACCTGCGCAGCCGCGAGGAACAATGGAAGCGCCGGGGCGCGCCGGTGGAACTGCTCACCGGCCAGGCCTGCGAACGGGCCACCGGCACCCGCAAGATCGCCGCCGCGTTGCTCGACCGCCGCGCCGGCACGCTCAATCCGATGGGCTATGTCACGGGGCTGGCCAAGGCGGTTGCGGGCCTCGGAGGGCAGGTGTTCGACCATTCGCCGGTCGTCCGGCTGGAACGGCAAGGGCCGAAATGGTCGGTGCAGACCGAGCAAGGCTCGGTGCTGGCCGAGCAGGTGGTGATCGCCTCCAACGCCTACACCGAAGGCGACTGGACTGAGCTCAAGCGCAATTTCTTCCCCGGCTACTACTATCAGGTCGCTTCGGTGCCGCTGACCGAGGACGCCGCCCAGGAAATCCTGCCGGGCGGGCAGGGCTCGTGGGACACCCGCCAGGTGCTGAGCAGCATCCGCCGCGACAAGGACGGCCGGCTGCTGCTCGGCAGCCTGGGCAACGGCAACCAGAAGCCGGCGTGGTTCCTCAAGGCCTGGGCCGACCGGGTGCAGCGCCACTACTTCCCCAACCTCAAACCGGTGGAATGGGAATGCACCTGGACCGGGCGCATCGCCTTCACCCCCGATCACCTGATGCGCCTGTTCGAGCCGGCGCCCGGCATCGTGGCCGTCACCGGCTACAACGGCCGCGGCGTCACCACCGGCACCGTGGTCGGCAAGGCCTTCGCCGACTATCTGTGTAACGGAAATCCTCAGGCCCTGCCGATCCCCTTCGCACCGATGCAGCCTCTGGCGGGCGTGGGCCTGCGCAGTTGCCTGTACGAGGCCGGGTTCTCGCTGTATCACGCGGGCCAGTGCCTGCGCATCGTCATCTGAGTGTTGAAATTTGTTGCTCCACGCGGCGCTTTCCGGCGCAGCGACTAGCCTGTAATGGTGCGGGCCGTAGCAGTCCCGCACCAGCAGTGTGCAGTTCGGTGACGCGGGCTGTTACAGGTGGGTTGCACGTCGTTTGGCGCCGCGGTTGCAATGATGGCGCGCGAAGGTTGCGCCTCAAAAAAACCTTGGTTTCACCTTCCGCGGTTTAGACGGTTGCACGCCCAATGAAAATGGGAACGAAACAGTCGAAATAACAAGAAAGCAGCGACTTTTTGAAGAATAAAAAACCGATGGCACGGCCCTTGCTCTGAGCATTTCGTGAAGTGAAGTCGCAGTGCCAACTAAAAAAAACCTTGGAGCACCACCTCATGTCCCAGACGTTTTACAAGAAAGGCTTCCTGGCCCTCGCAGTGGCTGCTGCGCTGGGTGTCTCTGCGTTTGCACAAGCTGATGTGAAGATCGGTGTGGCGGGCCCGATGACCGGCGCCAACGCGGCATTCGGCGAGCAGTACATGAAGGGGGCACAGGCGGCGGCGGACGCGATCAACGCGGCGGGCGGCGTCAACGGGGAGAAGATCGTGCTGGTCAAGGGCGATGACGCGTGCGAGCCGAAGCAGGCCGTGACGGTCGCCAAGGACCTCACCAACCAGAAGGTCGCCGGCGTGGTCGGTCACTTCTGCTCCTCCTCCACCATCCCCGCTTCGGAGATCTACGACGAAGCCGGCATCATCGCGATCACTCCAGGCTCCACCAACCCGCAGGTCACCGAGCGCGGCCTGAGCGCCATGTTCCGCATGTGCGGCCGTGACGACCAGCAAGGCATCGTGGCCGGCGACTACATCGTCGACGTGCTCAAGGGCAAGAAGGTCGTCGTGCTGCACGACAAGGACACCTACGGCCAAGGCCTCGCCGACGCCACCAAGGCCCAGCTGGAGAAGCGCGGCGTGAAGCCGGTGCTGTACGAAGGCCTGACCCGCGGCGAAAAAGACTTCAGCGCCGTGGTCACCAAGATCCGCGCGGCCGGTGCCGACGTGGTCTACTTCGGCGGCCTGCATCCGGAAGCCGGCCCTCTGGTCAAGCAACTGCGCACCGAAGGCCTGAAGGACGTGAAGTTCATGTCCGACGACGGGATCGTGACCGACGAACTGGTGACCACCGCCGGCGGCCCGCAGTACGTCGACGGCGTGCTGATGACCTTCGGCGCCGACCCGCGCCTGCTGCCGGACAGCAAGACCGTCGTGGACGCCTTCCGCAAGGCCGGCACCGAGCCTGAGGGCTACACCCTGTACGCCTACGCCTCGGTCCAGACCCTGGCCGCCGCGTTCAACGGCGCCAAGTCCAACAGCGGCGAGAAGGCCGCCGAGTGGCTGAAGGCCAACCCGGTGAAGACCGTCATGGGCGAGAAGGCCTGGGACAAGAAGGGCGACCTGAAAGTGTCCGACTACGTGGTCTACCAGTGGGACGCGACCGGCAAATACCACCAGCTGGAAAAACAGAAATAAGCGTCGGCCCGACCGGCTGATCCGCGCAGATCCCGTGTGGGAGCGAGCCTGCTCGCGATGACGGACCGACAGGCGCCAACGGTGCCGAATGTGAGGCCGTCATCGCTGGCAGGCCAGATCCCACAGGGGGCGCGGGGGCTGACCGGTCGCGGCTGACCCTGCTCCGACGTAAATCTGTATTTTTCCTAGAAGAGCCGCGCGCCCTCGGGCGTGCAGGTTCTCACTGCGTGAGATTGCGTTATGGATGGTATTTTCCTGCAGCAACTGGTCAACGGCCTGACCCTCGGGTCGGTCTACGGCCTGATCGCCATCGGCTACACAATGGTCTACGGCATCATCGGCATGATCAACTTCGCCCACGGCGAGGTTTACATGATCTCCGCTTACCTCGCGGCGATCAGTCTGGCACTGCTGGCTTACTTCGGTATCGAATCCTTCCCGCTGCTGATGCTCGGCACCCTGGTCTTCACCATCGTGGTCACCGGGGTGTACGGCTGGGTCATCGAACGCATCGCCTACAAGCCCCTGCGCAACTCCACACGGCTGGCGCCCCTGATCAGCGCCATCGGCATTTCCCTGATCCTGCAGAACTACGCCCAGATCAGCCAGGGCGCCCGCCAGCAAGGCGTGCCCACGCTGCTCACCGGCGCTTGGCGGATCGACGTCGGCACCGGCTTCGTCCAGCTCACCTACACCAAGGTCTTCATCCTGGTGGCGGCGTTCATCGGCATGGGCCTGCTGACCTACGTGATCAAGTACACCAAGCTCGGCCGCATGTGCCGCGCCACCCAGCAAGACCGCAAGATGGCCTCGATCCTGGGGATCAACACCGACCGGGTGATTTCCTACGTGTTCATCATCGGTGCGGCGATGGCGGCCCTGGCCGGCGTGCTGATCACCATGAACTACGGCACCTTCGACTTCTACGCAGGCTTCGTCATCGGCATCAAGGCGTTCACCGCCGCCGTGCTCGGCGGGATCGGTTCGCTGCCTGGCGCGATGCTCGGCGGGATCATCCTGGGCATTTCCGAGTCGCTGTTCTCGGGCCTGGTCAACTCCGACTACAAGGACGTGTTCAGCTTCTCGCTGCTCGTGCTTGTCCTGGTCTTCCGGCCTCAGGGCCTGCTGGGCCGTCCTCTTGTGTCGAAGGTGTAAGCGATGTCTTCAACCACTGCCAAATCCATTGATGTGAAAAAGAGTGTGGTCGAGGCCATCCTGGCCGGCCTGATCGCCCTGATCGTGTTCGGCCCGATCGTCGGCGTCGTGCTCGACGGCTACAGCTTCAACCTGGAACCCACCCGCGTGGCGTGGATCATCGCCATCGTCATGGCCGGGCGCTTCGCCCTGAGCCTGTTCCTGCAGACGCCCAGGGGCCTGCGCATCCTCGACGGCTTCGAGAGCACCGGCTCCGGCGTGCACGTGCTGCCGCCGGACTACAAGTCGCGGCTGCGCTGGATCATCCCGCTGATGATCGTCGTCGCCGTGGCACTGCCGTTCTTCTCCAACTCCTACCTGCTGGGCGTGGTCATCCTCGGCCTGATCTACGTGCTGCTGGGGCTGGGGCTGAACATCGTGGTGGGCCTGGCCGGCTTGCTCGACCTGGGTTACGTGGCGTTCTACGCCATCGGCGCCTACGGCCTGGCGCTCGGCTACCAGTACCTGGGGCTGGGCTTCTGGACCGTGCTGCCGCTGGCGGCGATCACCGCCGGCCTCGCCGGGTGCATCCTCGGTTTCCCGGTGCTGCGCCTGCACGGCGACTACCTGGCGATCGTGACCCTGGGCTTCGGTGAGATCATCCGGCTGATCCTCAACAACTGGCTGTCCCTGACCGGCGGCCCGAACGGCATGCCGGCGCCGCTGCCGACCTTCTTCGGCCTGGAGTTCGGCAAGCGGGCGAAGGACGGCGGGGTGCCGTTCCACGAGTTCTTCGGCATCGCCTACAACCCGGACATCAAGTACTACTTCATCTACGCCGTGCTGTTCCTGGTGGTGCTGGCCGTGCTGTACATCAAGCACCGGCTGGTCAAGATGCCGGTGGGCCGCGCCTGGGAAGCTCTGCGCGAGGACGAGATCGCCTGCCGCTCGATGGGCCTGAACCACGTGCTGGTCAAGCTCTCGGCGTTCACCATCGGCGCCTCCACCGCCGGCCTGGCCGGGGTGTTCTTCGCCACGTACCAGGGCTTCGTCAACCCGACCTCGTTCACTTTCTTCGAGTCGGCGCTGATCCTCGCCATCGTGGTGCTGGGCGGCATGGGTTCGACCATCGGCGTGGTGATCGCCGCGTTCGTGCTCACCGTCGCCCCGGAACTGCTGCGCAGCTTCGCCGAATACCGCGTGCTGCTGTTCGGCATCCTGATGGTGTTGATGATGATCTGGCGACCTCGGGGGCTGATCCGCATCAGCCGCACCGGCGTCACCCCACGCAAAGGTGCCATTCACTATGAGAGGGCTGCGCCATGAGTGAAGTCGTGCTCTCTGTCGAGAAACTGATGATGCATTTCGGCGGCATCAAGGCGCTGAACGACGTCAGCCTGAAGGTCAAGCGCAATTCGATCTTCGCCCTGATCGGCCCCAACGGCGCCGGCAAGACCACCGTGTTCAACTGCCTGACCGGGTTCTACAAGGCCTCCGGCGGCAAGATCGAACTCAACGTGCGCGGGCGGCAGACCAACGTCATCCAATTGCTGGGCGAGTCGTTCAAGCCGACCGACTTCGTCTCGCCGAAGACCTTCGCCAGCCGCCTGTACTACAAGATGTTCGGCGGCACCCACCTGGTGAACCGCGCAGGCCTGGCCCGCACCTTCCAGAACATCCGCCTGTTCAAGGAGATGTCGGTGCTGGAGAACCTGCTGGTGGCCCAGCACATGTGGGTCAACCGCAACATGCTGTCCGGCATCCTCAACACCAAGGGCTACCGCAAGGCCGAGAGCGACGCGCTGGACTGCGCGTTCTACTGGCTCGAAGTGGTGGATCTGGTGGACTGCGCCAACCGCCTGGCCGGCGAGCTGTCCTACGGCCAGCAGCGCCGCCTGGAGATCGCCCGGGCCATGTGCACGCGGCCGCAGATCATCTGCCTCGACGAACCGGCCGCCGGCCTCAACCCTCAGGAAACCGAAGCGCTGAGCGCGATGATCCGGCTGCTGCGCGACGAGCACGATCTGACCGTGGTGCTGATCGAACACGACATGGGCATGGTGATGAGCATTTCCGACCACATTGTGGTGCTGGACCACGGCGTGGTGATCGCCGAGGGCGGCCCTGAAGACATCCGTCACGATCCGAAAGTGATTGCCGCCTACCTGGGCGCCGACGAAGAGGAAGTGGTATGAGCCGACCGATCCTCGAACTCAAGGACCTGAACGTGTACTACGGGCCGATCCAGGCCCTCAAGGGCGTTTCGCTGCACATCAACGAAGGGGAGACGGTCAGCCTGATCGGCTCCAACGGTGCCGGCAAGTCCACCCTGCTGATGTCGATCTTCGGCCAGCCCCGGGCGGAGTCCGGGCAGATCCTCTACCAGGGCGTGGACATCACCCACAAGTCGTCCCACTACATCGCCTCCAACGGCATCGCGCAGTCGCCGGAAGGGCGGCGGGTGTTCCCCGACATGACCGTCGAGGAAAACCTGCTGATGGGCACCATCCCGATCGGCGACAAGCATGCCAAGGAAGACATGCAGCGCATGTTCGAGCTGTTCCCGCGGCTCGAGGAGCGGCGCAGCCAGCGGGCCATGACCATGTCCGGCGGCGAGCAGCAGATGCTCGCCATCGCCCGCGCGCTGATGAGCCGGCCCAAGCTGTTGCTGCTCGACGAGCCGAGCCTGGGCCTGGCGCCGATCGTGGTGAAGCAGATCTTCGCCACCCTGCGCGAACTGGCGAAGACCGGCATGACCATCTTCCTGGTCGAGCAGAACGCCAACCACGCGTTGAAGCTGTCCGACCGGGCGTACGTGATGGTCAACGGCGAGATCCGCCTCAGCGGCACCGGCCAGGAACTGCTGGTGAACGAGGAGGTGCGCAACGCCTACCTGGGCGGGCACTGAGTTTTCCACAGCAAGACAGAGCCCCGGGTCGCAAGCCCCGGGGCTTTTTCATGCCCGGACGGTGCCTTGAACCCTGTGGGAGCGAGCCTGCTCGCGATGGCGGCGGCACATTCAACCTCGCAGGTCGCTGACGCGAGCAGGTTCGCTCCCGCAGTTGACTTTCGATGACGCCTCAATTGTGGAAAACCAAAATCCCAACCTCCCGAAGCGCGACATAAAGACGCTGCAAACGGCTGTTTTTGCACAGTTTTGACTTGTCCCCACCGGCTGTGGAACCGGCTGTGCATAACGTGGGAGTAGCTGGCTGAAAGCCTTTTAAACCGTGGCTTGCAGCTCGATGGGTGTTTTTTGATCAGCGATTTTTTGCTGGGGCGATGACCCGTTTGTCAACCTTTTTGTCAGCCCGGCAAAGGGCCCGTCGGGGTGTGCGCAAGCCTGTGGATAACTCTGTGGGCAATCTCTGGAAAGACGCCGCAGAGGGCCGTGGTTACTGGCCTCGCGCAATCATGGTGGTGACCGGGCGGTCGTGCAGGATGCCCGATGCGGCACAAGTGCTTGTCCAGGGTCAAGGGAAAAACTTTGCATTTGGCCCGCAAAGCCTTGTGCGGCGTGGCTTTGCGCCGGATCAGTTGCCCCCGGAAACTGTGGAAGGGATTGTGGATAACGTGCGGGCATCCGGCTACAGGCCACGACGGCTGGGGTGTTCAGGCTATTGAGCGTTTTTTGTACAGGGAGTGGAGGTTGCCCACAGGGTAAAGGCCGGGCATGCTGCCCGCTGATTGTCCATTCCAAGGGCCGCCCACGGCGGCCGAAGCAAGGAGAACACGATGTCCAACACCCTGTTTATCACCGGCGCGACCTCCGGTTTCGGCGAAGCCTGCGCCCGACGTTTTGCCGAGGCCGGCTGGAAACTGGTGCTGACCGGCCGTCGTGAAGAACGCCTCAAGGCCCTGTGCGCAGAGTTGTCGAAACAGACCGAAGTGCACGGCCTGGTGCTGGACGTGCGCGACCGCAAGGCCATGGAAGAGGCGATCGCCAACCTGCCGCCGTCCTTCGCCACTCTGCGCGGCCTGATCAACAACGCCGGGCTGGCGCTGGGCGTGGATCCGGCACCCAAGTGCGACCTCGACGACTGGGACACCATGGTCGACACCAACGTCAAAGGCCTGATGTACAGCACCCGGCTGCTGCTGCCGCGCCTGATCGCCCACGGCCGCGGCGCGGGCATCGTCAACCTCGGCTCCATCGCCGGCAACTACCCGTACCCGGGCAGCCATGTGTACGGCGCGACCAAGGCGTTCGTGAAGCAGTTTTCCCTGAACCTGCGCTGCGACCTGCAAGGCACCGGCGTGCGCGTGAGCAACATCGAGCCGGGCCTGTGCGAAAGCGAGTTCTCGCTGGTGCGCTTCGCCGGTGACCAGGCGCGCTACGACGCCACCTACGCCGGCGCCGAGCCGATCCAGCCGCAGGACATCGCCGAGACCATCTTCTGGGTGCTCAACGCGCCGGCGCACATCAACATCAACCGTCTGGAGCTGATGCCGGTGAGCCAGAGCTGGGCCGGGTTCGCCATCGAGCGCAACAAGGCTTAAGACCGCGCCATCGTTCTTCGCGAGCAGGCTCGCTCCCACATGAGGTCTTCGGTGTCGCGAAGATCCGGTGTGGGAGCGAGCCTGCTTGCGATAGAGGACTGAACGTCAGCGCAGATAGTCGGCCAGCCCGCGGTAGCAGGTCGCCAGGTGATACGGCGTGGTGGACGGCATGTCCTTGCGGCTGACGTCGCTGTCGGCGTCGCGGCACTCGTGCCAGCCGCCCTCATGCAGGAAGCGTTGCTGCAATGCCTGCAACTGGCGCAGCACCGCCGCTTCGCCGTCCGCCCGCAAGGTCAGCGCCCGCAGGTATTCGGCCTGGGCCCAGATGCGCTGGGTCGAGTCCTTCGCGGGACGTTCCGGCAGCGGATCCAGCATCGCCAGCACAGCGCCGGTGGCGGGTTCCACGCCGTGCCGTTCGGTGAACGCGAACGACTGTTCCAGCGCGCCATGCAGCTTCGAGCCACGCAGCAGCGGCGAAGAGGCGAGCAGGAAATACCACTCGAACTGATGCCCCGGCTCATACCAGTTATCCACAGCGCCCAGCGGCTTCTCCAGCAGCACACTCTGCTGCGGGTCGATGAAGCGCGCGTGCATGGCTGTGCACAACTCGGTCAGCGCCTGCCGCACGGCGGCGTCTTCACGCACGGCCAAGGTGGCGAGGAACGCTTCGGCCAGGTGCATCAGCGGGTTCTGCAGCGGGCCGGTCTCCAGGGTGATCCAGTCCGGTTCGAGGCAGGCTTCGTAGAGGCCGTCACCGGTGGCGAAGCGCCGGGCGATGATTTCCAGGGCGGCGTCGAGGGTCGATTCCACCAGCGGTTCGCGCACCTTGTCCCAGTAATGGGCGCAGGCGAACAGGATGAACGCGTGGGTGTAGAGGTCCTTGCGCCGATCCAGCGGTTTGCCCTGCGGGTCGATGCTGTAGAACCAGCCGCCGTGCTCGGCGTCGTGGAAGTGCCGCTGCAGCGAGCGGAACAGCGCCGCTGCACGGGCTTCGGCGCCCTCGACCTGGCCGATCAGGCCGGCGAACAGGTACAGCTGCCGTGCGCAGGCCATCGCCCGGTAGCGCTGCGGCGGCATTGGGTTGTGCGCGGCGTCCAGCGCCTCGAAGGGCAGCGCCAGGTCGGCGTTCCAGCCAGGGCCTTGCCAGAGCGGCACGATCACGTCGAGAAAGTGCTGTTGCACCTGACCGAACAGGGCGGTCAATTCAGGCAGGGAGGCGGAACGGGAAGCTTGCGGCATGGGCGGACGTCGTCACGGCTGGGGCGATTGCGCGACATGGTAGCAGAGAGCTCGGCCTGAGTTGCGCGGTGTCTGTCAGGCCGCCTTCGCCAGCAGGGCTGGCTCCCGCATGGGTTCAGCGCAAGCCCGAAACCTGTGGGAGCCAGCCCTGCTGGCGATGAGGCCCGATCCGGCCGCTAGGATCAACCCGCCAACAGCCACGCCCCGGTCGCCGCCGACGCCGCACCCGCCAGCCGCACCAGCGGCGCCGCGGCCTGAGGCAGCGCGCGCACCACGCCATAGCCCGCCGCATGCAGCGCCGCCGTCGCCACGACGAAGCCGGCGGCATACGCCCATGGGCTCGACATGTCCGGCAGTTCCAGCCCATGGGCCACGCCATGGAACAGGGCGAACAGCGCCGTCGCCGCCACCGCCATCACCAGCGGCGGACGCACCGCCAGCGCCACGGCCAGGCCGAGCGCCAGCACCGAGGCGGCGATGCCGCTTTCCAGCGCCGGCAGTTCCAGGCCTTCGAAGCCGAGCAGACCGCCGATCAGCATGGTGCCGACGAAGGTGCACGGCAGTGCCCAGCGGGCCGCGCCCCGTTGCTGGGCGGCCCACAGGCCGACGGCCAGCATCGCGAGCAAATGGTCGAGGCCCCCGATCGGGTGACTGATGCCGGCCACCAGGCCGCTGTCGCCGTGGCCCGGATGGGCGAAGGCCAGGGCCGGGGCGAGCAGCAGGGCTGCGGCAGCGAAAATGCGTTTGAGCGTCATGGATAAGCTTCCTTGTCGTTGAATGAATCAGGCCGCCGTCAGCAGCCCTTGGCGTTCGATGAAGGCGATGATCTCCTCAAGGCCCTGGCCGGTCTTCTGGTTGCTGAACACGAACGGCTTGCCGTTGCGCATCCGCTGGGTGTCGCTGTTCATCATCTCCAGCGAAGCGCCGACCAGCGGCGCCAGGTCGATCTTGTTGATCACCAGCAGGTCGGACTTGCAGATCCCGGGGCCGCCCTTGCGCGGCAGCTTGTCGCCGGCCGAGACGTCGATCACGTAAATAGTCAGGTCCGACAGCTCCGGGCTGAACGTGGCGGACAGGTTGTCGCCGCCGGATTCCACCAGGATCAGGTCCAGCCCCGGAAAGCGCCGGTTCAGCTGATCCACCGCTTCGAGGTTGATCGAGGCGTCCTCGCGGATCGCCGTGTGCGGGCAGCCGCCGGTCTCCACGCCGATGATGCGTTCCGGTGCCAGCGCCTGGTTGCGCACCAGGAAATCGGCGTCTTCGCGGGTATAGATGTCGTTGGTGACCACGGCCAGGTTGTAGCGCTCGCGCAGGGCCAGGCACAGGGCCAGGGTCAGGGCGGTCTTGCCGGAGCCGACCGGGCCGCCGATGCCGACGCGCAAAGGTTGTGTGTTCATGCGGTTCTCCAAATTGAAAGGCCCTAGGAACGGAACAGACGGCTGTACTGGCGCTCATGGGCCATGCACGCCAAGGACAGGCCGAACGCGGCGCTGCCGAGGCGTTCGGGGTCGATGCGGGTGGCGTCCTGCTGGGCCTGTTGCAGCAGCGGCAGCAGTTCGCTGGTCAGGCGCTGGGCGGCTTGCTGGCCCAGCGGCAGGGTTTTCATCAATACCGCCAGCTGGTTTTCCAGCCAGGCCCACAGCCACGCGGCGAGTGCGTCCTGGGGGCTGATCCGCCAGGCGCGGGCGGCCAAGGCCCAGCCCAGGGCCAGGTGCGGTTCGGCGCAGCGCTCGAGCACGATCCGGGCCGGGGCATCCAGCTCCGGCAGGCCGCTGAGCAATTGCTGCAGCGAATAGCCCATCTGCCGGCTCTCCAGGTGCAGCTCGCGAGTCTCGCGGCTGGCGCGGTGGGCGTCGCCAAGGTGCAGCAGGTCGTCCCAGCGTTCGTCGGCGGCGGCCTCGCAGTGGGCGAGCAGCAGCGGCGCCTCGAACCGGGCGAGGTTCAGCAGCAGTTGGTCGCCGATCCAGCGCCGGGCGCTGTCGGGGCTGCCGACACGGCCGTTGTCCACCGCCATTTCCAGCCCCTGGGAATAGCTGTAGCCGCCGATCGGCAACTGCGGGCTGGCCAGGCGCAGCAGCGCCCAGGCCGGGTTCACAGGCGCACGCCGAACTGGTGGAGTTTCGGCGCGTAGTTGAAGTCCGCGTCACCGTGGTGCGAATGGTGATGGCCGCCGCCGTAGGCGCCGTGCTCCGGCTGGAACGGCGCTTCGATGGCCTGGACCTGTGCGCCGAGCTGTTCGAGCATGGCCTTGAGCACGTAGTCGTCGAGCAGGCGCAGCCAGCCGTCGCCTACTTGCAGGGCGACATGACGGTTGCCCAGGTGATAGGCCGCGCGGGTCAGTTCGAAGGCGCTGGCGCAGGTGACGTGCAGCAGTTGTTCGGGGCGGGCGCAGACCCGCACGATCCTGCCGTCCTGGGCCTCCAGGCATTCGCCGTCGTGCAGCGGCGGCTGGCCGCGCTCCAGGAACAGCCCGACGTCCTCGCCGTCGGCACTGAAACAGCGCAGGCGGCTCTTGCTGCGGGCCTCGAAGGTCAGGTGCAGCTCGGCGGCCCAGGCGGGCTGAGGGGCGATTCGGCGATGGATCACCAGCATTGGAGCGCTTCCGGCAGTGGACAATGCTCAGGCTAGAGCAAGGGGCTTGCCAATCGGCCGAGGCGTAGGAAAACCCTGTCGGAGCGTAGTGGATGTTTCAAGATGTTGCAGAAATGTGAGGCGTTTTGGTGCGTGAAGTTTTTTACATGCACCAAATGAAGGCCGTGATGCCGCGTTTTTGGAGGCAACTGTATTGATCCGGGCTACGGCGTCATGGCGGGCGCCATTGCCAGCAGGTTGGCTCCCAGAGCAGAAGGGCGGAGCGGCGGGGATTATTCGGTGCTGCCCAGGCCTTGCCAGTGCTTGAGGCCGATGAAGATGAAGCGCAGCTGCTGGGTGATCTTCGCCTGCGGCGTCAGGTGTTCCGGCAAGGCGTCGGCCGGCGGGTCGATGATGTCCGGGAGGGTGGCGAACACCGATTTGACGATCAGGTCGGCCATCACGCTCAGCGCCGCGGCGTTGAGGTGCTGGAGCTTGGGCATCAGCGAAAGGTCCGCCGCCAGGTCCGAGCTGATGCCTTCGCGCAGGCGGCCGATGGCCTGACGCACCGGCAGCGATCCGCCGTACTGCTCGCGGGCCAGGAACAGGAACTGCGAACGGTTGGCGCTGACCACGTCGAGGAAGATGCGCACCGACGCATCGATGATGCCGCCCATGACGAATTCGTTGTGGCGCACCAGGCGGATGGTCTCACGGAAGGTCTGGCCGACTTCGCGCACCAGTTCCAGGCCCAGTTCGTCCATGTCGGCGAAATGCCGGTAGAAACCGGTGGGCACGATCCCGGCGGTTTTCGTGACTTCGCGCAGGCTCAGGCTGCCGAATCCTCGGCCGCTTTCCATCAGGTGGCGGGCAGCGTCCATCAGGGCGTTGCGGGTCTGTTGTTTCTGTTCGGCGCGGGGCAGCATCAAAGGTGGGTTCTGGGCAGGACAAGCGCCGCACTCTAGCAAATCGGCTTTGCCGGCGTCGAACGATGGCGGGGATGTTGCGCAGGAAGGGGCAGGGACTTGGGTGCCTGGGGCCGAAAAGTCAAAAGCCCGATCGGTTGATCGGGCTTTTTTTCCGGGCCGTCATGGGCTCAGCTCAGCGCGGCGTTGCGTTCGATCACACGGTCACCACCGCCTTCGGCGAGGGTCTGGCCTTGTGGGGTGCGGTCGGAACCGTCAGCCGCCAGGGTCTGGCCTTGTGGAGTGCGGTCGGAGCCGTCAGCTGCGAGGGTCTGGCCTTGTGGGGTGCGGTCGGAACCGTCAGCTGCCAGGGTCTGGCCTTGTGGAGTGCGGTCGGAACCGTCGGCTGCCAGGGTTTGACCTTGTGGGGTACGGTCGGAGCCGTCCTGAACCAGGCCTTTCTCTTCCAGACGGTCGCGGCCGCCTTCTGCGACGAACTGGCCTTGAGGGGTCTTGTCGTAGCCGTCTTGCACCAGGCCTTTCTCTTCCAGGCGGTTACGGCCGTTTTCTGCCAGGGTCTGGCCTTGCGGGGTGCGGTCGGAGCCGTCGGCGGCCACGGTCTGGCTGAACACCGAATGGCTGGCCTTGGCTTGCGGAGTGGCTTGGTCGGCGGCCGGCAGGGCGAAAGCGGTGCTGGCCAGCATGGACAGGGTAAGGCTGAAGAGTAATTGGCGTTTCATGATGGGTTGCTCCTTGGGAGGGCGATAAAGTGGGTACGAGGGCAATGCTACTCTCGATAAGTCGATATAAAAGTTCATAAACACAATGGTAATAATCAACAGAATTGATTGTTCGGCCGGGAGGCTCTAGCCCGGGCCTTTCAGCCGATCGGTTTTGCACCGCGGTGGGTATTTTCCACCCACTCTTGCCTCGCAAAAGTGCGGGGGCGGTAACGCTTCCTCGACCGATCGGTCAGGATCGGCGCGTTTTTTCCGCCGCCGACAGCCTTTCGATTAAACCTGCGTCCGGTTTGCCAGTCGTAGATTCCATGTAGGGCCTCTTGTGGCCCGCCGCCGTCTTCAGGAGCTTTGTGCAATGACGCGCACCCAAAAGATCGTTACTTGGACCTTCGCCACCCTTGCCTTGCTGCTGGCGGTGTTGGTTCTGATCATCGTGTTTTTCGACTGGAACCGGATCAAGCCGCCGCTCAACGCCAAGGTCTCGGAGGAACTGCACCGTACGTTCGCCATCAACGGCGATCTGTCGGTGGTCTGGCGGCGCGAGCCGGACGAGGGCGGCTGGCGCGCCTGGGTGCCGTGGCCGCACGTGGTGGCCGAGGACCTGAGCCTGGGCAACCCGGACTGGTCGAAGCAGCCGCAGATGGTCACCCTCAAGCGCGTCGAGCTGCGCCTATCGCCGTTGGCGTTGCTGGCGCAGCGGGTGGTGATCCCGCGCATCGACCTGACCCAGCCCGAAGCCCAATTGCAGCGGCTGGCCGACGGCCGCGCCAACTGGACATTCACGTTCGATCCGAAGGATCCGGACGCCGAACCGTCGAACTGGGTGGTGGACATCGGCGCCATCGGTTTCGACAAGGGCCACGTCACCCTCGACGACCAATACTTGAAGACCCGGCTGGATGTGCTGATCGATCCGCTGGGCAAGCCGATCCCGTTCAGCGACATCGTCGGCGAAAAAGCGGCGAAGACCGCCCAGGACAAGGGCGCCGCGCCGCAGGACTACGCGTTCGGCCTGAAAGTCACCGGCCAGTACCACGGCCAGGCGCTCGCCGGGCAAGGCAAGATCGGCGGACTGCTGGCCCTGCAGGACGCCGCCAAGCCGTTCCCGCTGCAGGCCCAGGCGAAGATCGGCGAAACCAGCGTCGAGCTGGCGGGCACCCTCACCGACCCGCTCAACCTCGGCGCCCTGGACCTGCGGCTGAAACTGGCCGGCACCAGCCTCGGCAACCTTTACCCGCTGACCGGCGTGACCCTGCCGGACACCCCGCCCTATGCCACCGACGGCCACCTCATCGCCAAGCTGCACGAGCCCGGCGGCGCGCAGTTCCGCTATGAGCAGTTCAACGGCAAGATCGGCAGCAGCGACATCCACGGCGACCTGGCCTACGTCGCCAGCCAGCCGCGTCCCAAGCTCAGCGGCGCGCTGCTGTCCAATCAACTGCTGTTCAGCGACCTGGCGCCGCTGATCGGCGCCGACTCCAACGCCAAGCAAAAGGCCCGGGGCGGCGAGAGCAAGCAGCCGGCGGACAAGGTGCTGCCGGTCGAGGAATTCAAGACCGAACGCTGGCGCGACATGGACGCGGACGTCGAATTCACCGGCAAGCGCATCGTCCACAGCGAGAAACTGCCGTTCAGCGACCTCTACACCCACCTCAAGCTCAACGACGGCGAACTGAGCCTGGAACCGCTGCGCTTCGGCGTGGCCGGCGGCAACCTGGACGCGCAGATCCGCCTCAACGGGCGCAGCGAGCCGCTGGAGGGCCGGGCCAAGCTGACGGCGCGCAAGTTCAAGCTCAAGCAGCTGTTCCCGACCTTCGAGCCGATGAAGACCAGCTTCGGCGAACTCAACGGCGACGCTGACCTCAGCGGCCGCGGCAACTCGGTGGCCAAGCTCTTGGGCGGCGCCAACGGCAACCTGAAGATGCTGATCAACGACGGCGCCATCAGCCGCGAACTGATGGAGCTGGCGGGACTCAACGTCGGCAACTATGTGGTCGGCAAGGTGTTCGGCGACAAGGAAGTGAAGATCAACTGCGCGGCGGCGGACTTCGACATCAAGACCGGCCTGGCCACCACGCGGCTGTTTGTGTTCGACACCGAGAACGCCATCGTCTACATCGACGGCACGGCGAACATGGCCACCGAGCAATTGGACCTGACCGTCACGCCGGAGTCGAAGGGTTGGCGCTTGATCTCGCTGCGTTCGCCGCTGTACGTGCGAGGCAAGTTCATCAAGCCGGACGCCGGGGTCAAGGCCGTGCCGTTGATGCTGCGCGGGGCGGGGATGGTGGCGCTGGGCGTGATCGCGGCGCCGGCGGCGGGCCTGCTGGCGCTGGTGGCGCCCAGCGGCGGGGAGCCGAACCAGTGCGCGCCGTTGCTGGAGCAGATGAAGGCGGGCAAGGCGCCTGTCACCGTCAAGCCCACCAAGCCGTAGGGCCTGCAGCTCAAAACTGTAGGAGCCAGCCTGCTGGCGATGACGTCAGCAAGCGCGGCGCATAGCCAGGCAAAACAGTGGCTTGCGGTGCTGCGAGTGACGCCGTCGCCAGCAGGCTGGCTCCTACAGGTCTTCGGGTGCGGTGCTGGCGCTACAGGTCTTTCAGGATGTCGGCCATGTCATCGGCATGTTCTTCTTCCTGGGCCAGGATGTCTTCGAAGAGGCGCCGGGTGGTGGGGTCTTTCTCGCCCAGGTACTGGATGATTTCGCGGTAGCTGTCGATGGCGATCCGCTCGGCCACAAGGTCCTCGTAGACCATTTCCTTGAGGGTCTTGCCGGCCACGTACTGGGCGTGGGACAGCTTCGACAGCAGGTCGGGGTTGAATTCCGGCTCGCCGCCCAACTGCACGATGCGTTCGGCCAAGCGGTCGGCGTGGGCGGCTTCCTGGGTGGCGTGTTCGAGGAATTCGTCGGCGGCCACATTGGCCTTCAGGCCGTTGGCCATGAAGTAATGGCGCTTGTAGCGCAACACGCAGACCAGTTCGGTGGCCAGCGATTCGTTGAGCAGGCGCAGCACTTCCTGGCGGTCGGCGCTGTAGGTTTCGGTGACGGCGCCGTTTTCCACATGTTGCCGTGCGCGTTCGCGCAGGGTTTGCACATCCGATAAATGCAGGTCGCTCATGTCGGTCTCCTGGAGGCTAATCCGTTTGTGCGCCGCGTTCTGCCGACGCGGTCGCTTCCCAGGTTGTGAGTGTCGGGCGAGGCAAAAAGTTTTATCGGATTTCAGCGCGGCAGGTGTCCCGACAATCGGGCCTCCTCCTGCAGCCAGGCGAAGAATGCCTTCACCGGCGGATGCCGCTCGCGCCCCGGCACGCACAGGGCGCTGTAGCCGGCGCCGTCGACCTGCACGGTGCCCTTGTACGGCACCAGCAGGCCGCCGGCGACGCTCTCCGACACCAGGATGTTGCTCGCCAGCACCAGCCCCTGCCCGGCGATGGCGGCTTGCAGGGCGTAATGCTCTTCGTCGTATTCGCGGATCGCCGGCTGCTGCTTCAGCCAGTTTTCGCCGGACATCGCGCACCAGGCCTCCCAGCCATGGGCGTACAGCTTCGAGTTGTGCCAGCGCACGCTGATCAGCGCGGGGGTGCGCCGGGCGGCCAGCGCCACCTGCTCGGGCGAACCGTACACCCCGAACGACTCGTCGAACAGGCACAGGCCGTACAGGTTCGGGTAGTCGTCCAGGCTGTAGCGCAGCACCAGGTCGACGCTGGCGTCCTGGTGCAGGTCGATCACTTCGCAGTGAGTGTCCAGGCGCACGTTGATGTTCGGGTGGCGGGCATAGAAGCGGCCCAGGCGCGGCACCAGCCACAGCGCGGCGAACGCGGCGGTGGTGGACAGCGTCAGGCTGCTGCCGCTGCGCTGCGGGCGCAGGGTGTCGACGCTCTGCGCCACCTCCAGCAGGGCGCCGTGGAGGCTGCGGAACAGTCGCTCGCCGCCTTCGGTCAGGCGCACCTGGCGCGGCAGGCGCTCGAACAGGGCGACGCCCAGCCAGTCCTCCAGGGAACGGATCTGGTGCGAGATCGCCGTGGGCGTCACCGCCAGCTCTTCGGCGGCGGCCTTGAAGCTCAGCAGGCGCGAGGCGGATTCGAACGCGCGCAGGGCGGTCAACGGCAACGAGGCGAACATGGGAACACTCCATGGATGAAATGGATTCATCCAGACTGATTTTTGCTCATTTGAAGAGAGGCGGCTGCGAACCTCAAGCTGCAAGCCACAAGCAGTTCGATTCTAGTCCGGAGGATATACAGATGAGCAAAATTCTTGCGATCCATGCCAGCCCACGGGGCGAGCGTTCCCATTCGCGGCGCTTGGCAGAGGGGTTTCTCAGTGCCTGGCAGGCGCGCCACCCGCAGGCCCAGGTGACCCGCCGCGAAGTCGGCCGGGCGCTGATCCCGGCGGTCAACGAGGCGTTCGTCGCGGCGGCGTTCTATCCGGAGCCCGAGGCGCGGCCGTTGACGATGCAGGCGGACCTTGCGCTCAGCGACCAACTGGTCGGCGAGCTGTTCGACCATGACCTGCTGCTGATCTCCACGCCCATGTACAACTTCAACGTGCCCAGCGGCCTCAAGGCCTGGGTCGACCAGATCGTGCGGCTGGGCCTGACCTTCGACCACACGCTGGACAACGGCATCGCCCAGTACACGCCGCTGCTGCAAGGCAAGAAAGCGCTGATCGTCACCACCCGCGGCGGCTTCGGCTTCGGCCCGGGCGGCGAGCTGGAGGCCCTGAACCACGCCGATCCGTGGCTGCGCACAGCGCTGGGCTTCATCGGCATCAACGACGTCACGGTGGTGGCGGCCGAGGGCGAGGAATCCGCCGAACGCACCTTCGCGGTGTCGGTGGCCGAGGCCGAGCAGCGCCTGCTCGGCCTGGCCCGGGCGTTCTAGGTGGCCTGGCTATTGTTGTCGGTCGCGGCGGCGTTCGAGGTCACGTTCGCCATGGGCATGAAGTACGCCGACGGCTTCACCCGTTTGTGGCCGTCGCTGATCACGGTGGCTGCGGCGGTGGGCGGGGTGTATTTCCTGACGCTGGCGATGCGCGAGCTGCCGGTGAGCGTCGCCTACCCGGTCTGGACGGCCATCGGGTCGCTGGGCACGGTGCTGCTCGGGGTCGTGCTGCTGGGCGAGAGCCTGACCCTGGTCAAGCTGCTGTCGGTGGGGCTGATTGTGGCGGGGGTGGCGGGGCTGAAGTAGGCTGCCGGTTGAGTTGTCATCTTCGGCGCGGATGCTGGGCGGGCGTTTTGCTGGCCCCGCATCCCCTCAACCTTCACAAGGAAGTCCGCCCATGTCGCAAGCCTCGGCCACCCGATATCCCCTGGTGCTGGTGCCGGGCATGCTCGGGTTCATTCGCCTGGTGCTGTACCCGTACTGGTACGGGATCGTGTCTGCGCTGCGCCGGGGCGGCGCCACGGTGATCGCCGTGCAGGTGTCGCCGCTCAACTCCACCGAAGTGCGCGGCGAGCAGTTGCTGGCGCGGATCGACGAGATCCTGCGCGACACCGGCGCCGAGAAGGTCAATCTGATCGGCCACAGCCAGGGTTCGCTGACCGCCCGCTACGCGGCGGCCAAACGGCCGGACCGGGTGGCGTCGGTGACGTCCGTGGCCGGGCCCAACCATGGTTCGGAGCTGGCGGACTACCTCGAACGCCACTACCCGGCGGACAGCGCCCGGGGCCGACTGCTGGAGGTGCTGCTGCGGTTCGTCGGCTGGTTGATGGGTGTGCTGGAGACCGGCTACCGCGGGCCGAAGCTGCCGGTGGACATCCACGCGTCGCACCAGTCGCTCACGACCGAGGGCGTGGCGCTGTTCAACCGGAGTTATCCACAGGGGCTGCCCGAAACCTGGGGCGGGCAGGGGCCGGAGGTCGTCGACGGCGTGCGCTACTATTCCTGGTCCGGCACCTTGCAGCCGGGCAAGACCGACCGGGGCGGCAACCTGTTCGACGGCACCCACCGCAGCTGCCGGCTGTTCGCCAAAACCTTCGTGCGCGAGGCCGGGCAGTGCGACGGCATGGTCGGGCGTTGCAGCTCGCACCTGGGCACGGTGATCGGCGACGACTACCCGATGGATCACTTCGACATCGTCAACCAGTCGCTGGGGCTGGTGGGCAAGGGCGCGGATCCGGTGCGGCTGTTCGTCGAGCATGCGGCGCGCCTGAAGGCCGCCGGGCTCTGATGTGTGGTGAGGGATCAGGCCAGGCTCGCCCTGCTGCCGATCACGGTGGTCCAGCGCTCGGAGAGAATCACCCCGCCCAGCGTCAGCAGCCCGCCCACCAGGTGGTACATCGCCAGTTGCTCCTTGAGCACCACTGCGGCGATCAGGGCCGTGATCAACGGCAGCAGGTTGAAGAACAGGGTCGTGCGGCTCGGGCCCAGGCGCTGCACGGCCTGCATCCAAGCAAGCGGCGCGAGCATCGAGGCCAGCAGGCACGCGTACAGCACCAGCGGCAGGTTGTGCAGGGTCAGGCCGGTCTTCGGCGAGGCGGCGTACAGCGGAAACAGCACCACCACCGCCACCAGCACTTGCAGGTACAGCAGCACCAGCGGCGGCAGGCGCAGCTGCCACTTCTTCAGCAAGGTGCTGTAGACCGCGTAGGCGAGGGTGGCGACCAGCATCATCGCGTCGCCCAGGTTCACGCCGTGCTGCAGCAGGGCGCCGAGGCTGCCCGACGACACCACCACCAGCACGCCGGCGAACGACAGCACCGCACCCACCAGCGCCCCGGCGGTCAGGCGCTGGCCGAGGCTGGCGATGGCCATGGCCAGCGACATCAGCGGCATCAGCGACAGGATGATGCCCATGTTGGTGGCGCTGGTCATCGTCGCGGCGAAGTAGGCCAGGCTCTGGTAGACCGCCATGCCCAGCACGCCGAGCACGAAGATCTTGCCCAGGTTCGGGCGGATCTGCGGCCAGTGGGCGATCACGCCCTTGAGCATGAAAGGCGTGAAGAACAGCCCGGCCAGCAGCCAGCGGTAGAAGCCGATCTCGGCGGGGAAGATCGCACCGACCGCGAGCTTGTTGACCACGGTGTTGCCGGCCCAGATGAAGATCGCCAGCAGGGGAAACGCGTATTGCATGGGGAAAAACCGAAACGTTGAAGGATGGCCAATTATCCTCTGTCCGGATCCAGCCCTATACTGCGAACCGGACAACCTGCCCCTGATGACGGACAGCATGAGCAGCAAACACATCGACCTGCTGGATTTCAGCGAACTGCCGTCGGCGGTGTACTTCCGTTACGCCGACTTCAACGCCCACGAATACGCCGCGCCGCACCGCCACCCTTGGGGCACGCTGGAGTACGCGGCCCATGGCGTGCTGCACATGGACGTCGACGGCAGCCGCTTCATGTCTCCGCCGCAGTACGCGGTGTGGGTGCCGCCGCAGGTCGAGCACAGTTTCTACAGCCATCAGCCGGTCAACTACCGGGCGGTGTGCCTGGCCCCTTCGGTGTGCGCCGACCTGCCGGCGCGGGCCTGCACCCTGGCGATCAGCGACATCCTCAAGGCGATCCTCAAGGACTTCGCCGCCCGCGACGTGAAGATCCCCGACCTCGACGCCGACCGGCGCCTGGCCCAGGTGCTGGTGGACCAGTTGCGCCAGGCGCCGGTGCACGAGTGCTACCTGCCCTACGCCAGCAGCCCGGGCTTGCTGGCGATCCTCGACGCGCTGCAGGCCGAGCCCGGCAACAACCAGACCCTGGCGCACTGGGCGCAGCAGGTGCATGTGAGCGAGCGCACCCTGGCGCGGCAGTTCGTGCGCGAATTGGGGATGAGTTTCGGCGAATGGCGCCAGCGCCTGCGTTACCTGGCGGCCATCGAAGCGCTGGAGAGCCCGCGCAGCGTGCAGGAAATCGCCTTCGACCTCGGCTACAGCAGCGGCTCGGCGTTCATCGCCATGTTCGCCCGCCAGGCCGGGTGCACGCCGGAGCAGTACCGGCGTAGCCACCTGGACGGCAGGAAGGTGTAACAAGCTTTGACTACACTGCCGGAGAGGCCGCACCCGTCGGTGCGGCGACCAGGAGAAAACTCCATGAAGATGTTGCGTGTCCCTTTGCTGATGATCGGCCTGCTGCTGTGCTCCCAAGGGTTCGCCGCCACGGCGCAACAGAACAAGATGACCACTTGCAACGCCGACGCCACGGCCAAGAGCCTCAAGGGCGACGAGCGCAAGGCCTTCATGAGCACCTGCCTGAAAGCGGCGCCGGCGGCCAACGACGCCAAGGCCCTGACCCCGCAGCAGCAGAAGATGAAGACCTGCAACGCCGATGCGGCGACCAAGGCCCTGACCGGCGATGCGCGCAAGACCTTCATGAGCGATTGCCTGAAGAAAAAATGATCGGCTGAGGCTTGCGGCGGGCGTGCGGACTTAATCGGATCGCCGCCCGTGGCAAGGAGAACGCAGAGGCTGGCATCCAACCGCCCCCTGTGGGAACCAGCCTGCTGGCGATGTGCATATCCCTAGTGCTCACCCCGGATCGCTGGCAGACTGCCAATCCTTTTACGCCGTTCGTTTTGAGGCTGTATGCCAACGTTTTCTGAGCGTCATGTCGTGTTGTGGGCCAGTTGGATCATCATTTTCGGCGGGTTGCTGCTGGTGTTGCCGTTGCGTCTGCTGCCCAGCCTGCTGGCCGGGCTGCTGGTGTTCGAACTGGTCAACATGCTTACCCCGCAACTGCAGCGGCTGATCGAAGGCCGGCGCGCCCGCTGGCTGGCGGTGGCGCTGCTCGGCACGCTGGTGGTGAGCGTGCTGGCGCTGATCTTCGCCGGCGCCATCAGTTTCCTGCTGCATGAGGCGGAGAACCCCGGCGCTTCCCTCGACAAGTTCATGGGCGTGGTCGACCGCGCGCGGGGCCAGTTGCCGCCCTTCGTCGACGCCTACCTGCCGGCCAGCGCCGCTGAGTTCCGGGTGGCCATCGGCGAGTGGATGAGCAAGCACCTGGCCGATCTGCAACTGGTGGGCAAGGACGCGGCGCACATGTTCGTGACCTTGCTGATCGGCATGGTGCTCGGCGCGATCATCGCCCTGCAGCGGGTGCCGGACGTCACCAAGCGCAAGCCGCTGGCAGCCGCGCTGTTCGACCGCCTGCACCTGCTGGTCCAGGCGTTTCGCAACATCGTCTTCGCGCAGATCAAGATTTCCCTGCTCAACACCTTCTTCACCGGGATCTTCCTGGCGGTGATCCTGCCGCTGTTCGGCATCAAGTTGCCGCTGACCAAGACCCTGATCGTGCTGACCTTCCTGCTCGGCCTGCTGCCGGTGATCGGCAACCTGATGTCGAACACCCTGATCACTATCGTCGGCCTGTCGCTGTCGATCTGGGTGGCGATCGCGGCGCTGGGCTACCTGATCTTCATCCACAAGCTGGAATACTTCCTCAACGCGCGCATCGTCGGCGGGCAGATCAGCGCCAAGTCCTGGGAACTGCTGCTGGCGATGCTGGTGTTCGAGGCGGCGTTCGGCTTGCCGGGGGTGGTGGCGGGGCCGATCTACTATGCGTACCTGAAGAGCGAGCTGAAGCTCGCGGGGATGGTCTGACCGGGCGAGCCTGGCTGGCTTGCCCGGTCAGTTGTGGCGAGGGCAGTGGGGTCAGTTCATCGCGCCGTAGCGCTTCATCGCCTCGATCGCCAGCCCGCTGCCGATGCTGCCGAAGATGTTGCCTTCCACATGCCGCGCGTTGGGCAGCATCGCCGCGACGCTGTTGCGCAGCGCGGGGATGCCGCTGGAGCCGCCGGTGAAGAACACCGTGTCGACCTGGCCCACCGCCACGCCGGCGTCGGCCAGCAGTTGGGTGACGCTGGCGCGCACGCGCTCAAGCTGGGGGTCGATGGCCGACTCGAACAGCGTCCGGGTCAGTTCCACGTTGAGCCCGGCCTCGATCCGGTCCAGCGCCACCTGGCGGCTGTCGCTGTGGGTCAGCTGGATCTTGGTCTCTTCCACTTCCATCGCCAGCCAGTGGCCGGCGCGCTGCTCGATCAGCTTGAACAGGCGGTCGATGCCGCCGGTGTCCTCGATGTCGTAGCGCATGCTGCCCAGGGCCAGGGTCGATTTCTGCGAGTACACCGAGTTGATGGTGTGCCAGGTCGCCAGGTTCATGTGGTGGCTGGTGGGCATGAACGCGCCGCTCTTCATCCGGCTGCCGTAGCCGAACAGCGGCATCAGGCCCTGCAGGCTCAACTGCTTGTCGAAGTCGGTTCCGCCGATGTGCACGCCGCCGGTGGCGAGGATGTCGTCGTGACGGTTGTCCACACCCCGGCGCTCGGGCGACAGGCGCACCAAGGAGAAGTCCGACGTACCGCCGCCGATGTCGACGATCAGCACCAGTTCTTCCCGTTCCAGGGTCGACTCGTAGTCGAACGCCGCCGCGATCGGCTCGTACTGGAAGGACACGTCCTTGAAGCCGATCTTCTTCGCCACCTCCGCCAGGGTGTCTTCGGCTTCCTGGTCGGCCAGCGGATCGTCGTCGACGAAAAACACCGGGCGGCCCAGCACCACCTGCTCGAACTCGCGGCCGGCGGAGGCCTCGGCGCGGCCCTTGAGCTGGCCGATGAACAGCCCGAGCAAGTCCTTGAACGGCATGGCCGTGCCCAGCACGCTGGTGTCGTGCTTGATCAGCTTGGAACCGAGCAGGCTCTTGAGCGAGCGCATCAGGCGGCCTTCGTAGCCTTCCAGGTACTCGTGCAGCGCCAGGCGCCCGTACACCGGACGGCGTTCTTCGATATTGAAGAAGACCACCGACGGCAGGGTGATCTTGTCGTCTTCCAGCGCGATCATCGTTTCCATGCCGGGGCGCAGCCAGCCGACGGTGGAGTTGGACGTGCCGAAGTCGATGCCGCAGGCACGGGCTGGAGAGGCGTCTTTCATGTCTTTCGGTTCCGGTCAAAAAAACGGCCGCGCAGTGTATGCCAGTGCGCGGCAGATTCGAAGGCCGGTCATCCGCAATTTGCCGCCCGGATGCCTTGAAAGCCTGCGCATCGCCCCAAACTTGCTGGCATGGGCCGGCAGATCACCGGCGGTCGCAAGAACCGCCGTCCACTGCCGATAAACTTCTGCTGCGCCGATCGGTCACAAAGTTGAGATCGGTCAAACCGGCCTGCGCGAATCGGCGCAAGCTGACACTGGCGCGAAACCGATGACGATGGTGACTCCTTAGATGGACTTCAAAGACTATTACAAGATACTCGGCGTGGAGCCGACGGCGGACGACAAGGCGATCAAGGCCGCCTATCGCAAGCTGGCGCGCAAGTACCACCCCGATGTCAGCAAGGAAAAGGACGCCGAGGCCAAGTTCAAGGACGCCTCGGAAGCCTATGAGGCGCTCAAGAGCGCCGACAAGCGCGCCGAGTACGACGACCTGCGCCGCTACGGCCAGCACGGCCAGCCGTTCCAGGGCCCTCCGGGCTGGCAGAGCCGCGGCGGCTTCGGCGGCGGATCCGACGGCGGCGACTTTTCCGATTTCTTCAGCTCGATCTTCGGCAACCGCGGCCCCGGCTTCGGCGGTGGCGGCCGGCAATCGCGCAGCGCCGGGCGCCGGGGGCAGGACGTGGAAATGGAACTGCCGATCTTCCTTGAGGAGACCCTGTCGAACGAGTCGAAGAAAGTCACCTTCCAGGTGCCGCAGCACAACGCGGCGGGCCAGCACGTCAGCAACACCAGCAAGAGCCTGAACGTGAAGATCCCGGCGGGGGTGACCGACGGCGAGCGCATCCGCCTCAAGGGCCAGGGCGCACCGGGCGTCGGCGGCGGGGCCAACGGCGACCTGTACCTGACCATCCGCTTCGCGCCGCACCCCAAGTTCGACGTCGAAGGCGACAACCTGATCATCACCCTGCCGCTGGCGCCGTGGGAACTGGCGCTGGGCGCCGAGGTGGCGGTGCCGACCCTGACCGGCAAGATCAACCTCAAGGTGCCGGCCGGCAGCCAGAACGGCCAGCGCATGCGCGCCAAGGGCCACGGCCTGAAGAACAAGGCCGGCGAGCGCGGTTACCTGTTCGTCCAGCTCAAGGCCGTGATGCCGAAGGCGACGGGCGACGACGTCAAGGCCCTGTGGCAGGAACTGGCCAAGAAAGCCGCCTTCAATCCGCGAGAGAACTTCTGAACCCAGCGACGGAGTAGCCCGGCATGAGCAGCCCCCTGATCGTTCAACTGGACATGGCAGAATTCTGTGAGGCGACCGACCTGACGGACGCCTACGTGATCGAGATCGTCGAGCACGGCATCCTCGAACCTCAGGGCGCGCAGCCCCGGGAGTGGCGCTTCACCGATGTCGAACTGACCCTGGCCCGGCGCGCGGCCAAGCTGCGGCGCGACCTGGAGCTTGAGTGGGAAGGGGTGGCGCTGGCGATGGAGCTGCTGGAGGAGGTGAAGGCGCTGCGGGCGGAGAACCGGATGCTGCGCCAGCGCCTGGCGCGGTTGGTGGCCGAGTGATCCTTGCGCGGACTTAATCGGCCTCTTCGTCGGCTCGCAGCCCTGAGCGAGCCCGATGCCACTGTTGACCGCATTCCCCTGAGGGAGCGGGCTTGCCCGCGATGAACGGTCACGCGGACTCTCAGGTTAAGCCTTCCTCGGCAACACCACGCTGAACAGCGTCCCTTCCTCCCCGCTCGAACTGACCTCGATCGTCCCGCCATGGGCGGTCACCACTTCCTTGACGATGAACAGCCCCAACCCGAGGCTGGTGGACGTCTGGCCGAGCACTTCGTCGGCGCTGCGCACCAGCGGGTCGAAAATCGTGCCGATGGCGTCCTCTGAGATCGGCTCGCCGTGGTTGTGCACGGTCAGGCGCACGCTGTCGGCTTCCCCGTGCAGGCTCACCACCACGCCCTGCGGGCCGGTGCCGTGCTGCAAGGCGTTGCCGATCAGGTTCTGCAGCAGTTGGGCCAGCCGTCCGGCGTCCCACACCCCGTGGGTGTCGCCCTCGACCTTCAGGATCGTGTCGCTGTCCGGATTGCCGGCGAAGGCCTCGGCGATGGCCGCCCGCGCGGTGTCCGCCAGGTCCATCGGCGCCGGTTCGATCGGCAGGCTCTTGCCCAGGCGGCTGCGCACCAGTTCCAGCAGGTCGCTGACCATGGCCGCCATGTGCCGCGAACCGTCCTTGATGTTCTGCACGAAGGGCAGGGCGTCGTCCTGCAGCGCGGCCTTGCGCAGCAGCATTTCGGTGGAGATGGTCACGGCCTGCAGCGGCGCGCGCAGGTCGTGGCCGAGAATGGCCAGGAAGATGTCCCGCGAGCGGTTGACCTGTTCGGCGTAGGCCGCCGTGGACTCGGCCAGGGCTTCGTCGATGGCTTCGTTGAAACGGATCATGTCGCGCAGGCCGGTGCGGTCCGGCGTCTGCAGGCTGTCGACCCACAGGCGGATCACGCAGGCGCGCAAGTGGCGGAACTCGGAGGTCATCTGCACCAGGTCGAAGCCCACCGAGTGGCGCATTTCGCCATGGCTGGCGCCGGCCTGGTCCAGGCTCGGGGTCTTGGGCGGCCCTTCGCCCTTGGACTTGTCGGCCTGTTCGTCGGCGGTCTGCGGTTTGTCCATGTCCCGGGCGGCGGCCAGCAGGAGCGAGCGGGCGTGGTCGCGCAGGGCCGGGCTGTCCAGGTAGTCGGCCGCCGGGGTGATGGTGCGGGCGAAGGTCTCCCACTCTTCGACGATGGGATCGACGTTGGCCACGATGAATTCGGAAAGACGCATGAACGGTTACCTGATGCGATTCACAGGGGAGCGTCTCGAAGCGTAGTCCGTCTGGCGAAAAACGGGATGAATTGCTGTGGCGAGGGCGCTTGCTCCCGCTGGACGGCAAAGCCGTCCCCCGGGATCCTCGCCACAGCCCCTGCGGAGCACCGGATCAGAACAGGAAATACCGCTGCGCCATCGGCAGGGTGTCCGCCGGTTCGCACCACAGCAGCACGCCGTCGGCCTTGACCTGGTAGGTCTGCGGATCCACGTCGATGGCCGGCAGGTAGTCGTTGTGGATCAGGTCGGTCTTTTGCACGTCGCGGCAGCCCTTGACCACGCCGATGGCCTTTTTCAGGCCCAGGGCCTCGGGCAATCCGGCCTCGTGGGCGGCCTGGCTGATGAAGGTCAGGCTGGTGGCGTGCAGCGAGCCGCCATAGCTGGCGAACATCGGCCGGTAATGCACCGGCTGCGGCGTGGGGATCGACGCGTTGGCGTCGCCCATCAGGCTGGCGGCGATGGCGCCGCCCTTGAGGATCAGCGTCGGCTTGACCCCGAAGAACGCCGGACGCCACAGCACCAGGTCGGCCCATTTGCCCACTTCCACCGAACCCACCTCATGGCTGATGCCGTGGGTGATCGCCGGGTTGATCGTGTACTTGGCGATGTAGCGCTTGGCGCGGAAGTTGTCGTTGCCTTCGCCGTCCTGGGGCAGCGGGCCGCGCTGGCGCTTCATCTTGTCGGCGGTCTGCCAGGTGCGGGTGATGACCTCGCCGACCCGGCCCATGGCCTGGCTGTCGGAACTGATCATGGAGAACGCGCCGAGGTCGTGGAGGATGTCTTCGGCGGCGATGGTTTCGCGGCGGATGCGGCTTTCGGCGAACGCCACGTCTTCGGCGATGCTCGGGTCCAGGTGATGGCAGACCATCAGCATGTCCAGGTGTTCGTCGATGGTGTTGCGGGTGAACGGCCGGGTCGGGTTGGTCGAGCTCGGCAGCACGTTGGGGAAGCCGCAGGCCTTGATGATGTCCGGCGCATGGCCGCCGCCGGCGCCCTCGGTGTGGTAGGTGTGGATGGTGCGGCCCTTGAACGCGCCGAGGGTGGTCTCGACGAAGCCGGACTCGTTGAGGGTGTCGGTGTGGATCGCCACCTGCACATCGAACCGGTCGGCGACGCTCAGGCAGTTGTCGATGTTCGCCGGGGTCGTGCCCCAGTCCTCGTGCAGCTTGAGGCCGATGGCGCCGGCCCTGACCTGCTCGATCAGCGGCTCCGGCAGGCTGGCGTTGCCCTTGCCGGTGAGGCCGATGTTCATCGGGAACGCGTCGGCGGCCTGGAGCATCCGCGCCAGGTGCCACGGCCCCGAGGTGCAGGTGGTGGCGTTGGTGCCGGTGGCCGGTCCCGTGCCGCCGCCGATCATGGTGGTGACGCCGCTCATCAGCGCCTCTTCGATCTGCTGCGGGCAGATGAAGTGGATGTGGGTGTCGATGCCGCCGGCCGTGAGGATCATGCCTTCGCCGGCGATGACTTCGGTGCCGGCGCCGATGGCGAAGGTGACACCGGGCTGGATGTCCGGGTTGCCGGCCTTGCCGATGGCGTTGACGCGCCCGTCCTTGAGGCCGACGTCGGCCTTGACGATGCCCCAGTGGTCGACGATCAGCGCGTTGGTGATGACGGTGTCGACCACCTCGGCGGCCAGCCGCTGGCTCTGGCCCTGGCCGTCGCGGATCACCTTGCCGCCGCCGAACTTCACTTCTTCGCCGTAGGTGGTGAAGTCCTGCTCGACTTCGATCCACAGCTCGGTGTCGGCCAGGCGCACCTTGTCGCCGACGGTGGGGCCGAACATGTCGGCGTAGGCTTGACGCGAGATCTTCATTCCAGTTCCTTGCACGAATGTGTTGTGGCGAGGGAGCGCGCTCCCGTCGGGCTGCGCAGCAGCCCCAAAACCTGCCGATGATTGTCTTCACCCATTGCGCGTTGCCCGGATTGCGGGCGCTGCGCACCCGGGCGGGAGCAAGCTCCCTCGCCACAGGGCCTCAGTCGAGGTCGCCCATGACTTTGCCGGCGAACCCGAACACCCGGCGCAGCCCGGCGAGCTCGACGAGCTCCACCTCGCGGCTCTGCCCAGGCTCGAAGCGCACGGCGGTGCCGGCCGGGATGTTCAGGCGCATGCCGCGGCTGGCGGCGCGGTCGAAGGCCAGGGCGTCGTTGGTCTCGAAGAAGTGGTAGTGCGAGCCGACCTGGATCGGCCGGTCGCCGCGGTTGGCCACCGTCAGGCTGAGGGTGCGGCGGCCGGCGTTGAGTTCGATGTCGCCGGGCCGGATCTGGTATTCGCCGGGAATCATCCGTTCGCTCCTTGCAGGATCTTGTAGTAGAGGGCCGTCGGGCGGTAGGTGCCGTCCGGGCCGCAGGCGTAGTCGGGAATCTCCCCGGCCTTGGTGTAGCCCTGCGCCCGGTAGAAGTCTTCGGCCGGCGAGCCGGCCTCGGTGTCGAGGTACAGCATGCCGCGCCTGTGCTGGCGCGCGGTCTGCTCCAGCGCGTCCATCAGTTGCTGGCCGAGGCCGCGGCGGCGGGCGTTTTCGCGCACCAGCAGCTTCTGCACCTCGGCGCGGTTCAGGCCGTTGGCCTTCTGGCACAGGCTCAGTTGCACGCTGGCCTGCACCTGCTCGTCCTTGACCACCACCCACAGCAGGACGCTGCCCTTGTTCACGCTGTCCTGCACATCGTCGAAATAGGCACGGGCCTGGGCGGCGTCGAGGCCGGCCATGAAGCCGACGCTGGCGCCGTAACCCACCGCGTCGAGCAGCAGGTCGATCAGGCCCTGGCGGTAGTGCGCAAAACTTTCGGCATTGACGCGTCGCAGTTGGGCGGGGTTCATCGGTGTCACTCCTTGTGGGCGGCCGGTGGCTGCGCGCCGGGATTGAGGGTCAGTTGCATGAACGTCAGGTCGAGCCAGCGGCCGAACTTGGTGCCCACCTGCGGCATCTGCCCGGTGACGATGAAGCCGGCGCGCTCGTGCAGGCGGATCGACGCCGCGTTGCCGCTTTCGATGGCGGCGACCATCACGTGCTTGCCGCAGGCCTTCGCCCGTTCGATCAGCGCCGTCATCAACTTCGGCCCCAGGCCGTTGCCGCGCTGGTCGCTGCGCACATAGACCGAATGCTCGACGGTGTGGCGGAAACCGTCGAACGGCCGCCAGTCGCCGAAGGAAGCGTAGCCGAGCACGGTGTTGTCGGCGTCGGTGATCACCAGGATCGGGTAGGCCTGGGCCTGGCGGGCGCTGAACCACGCCTGGCGGTTGCCCAGGTCCACCGCCTGTTCGTTCCAGATCGCCGTGGTGTTGAGCACGGCGTCGTTGTAGATGTCGCGGATCGCCGGCAGGTCGGCGTGCAGCGCATCGCGCAGGGTGTAGGTCATGGCGCGGCCTCAGGCGATCGGTTGGTGGACGGTGACCAGTTTGGTGCCGTCGGGGAATGTCGCTTCGATCTGGATCTCCGGAATCATTTCCGGGATGCCTTCCATCACCTGCTCGCGGGTCAGCAGGGTGGTGCCGTAGTGCATCAGGTCGGCCACGGTCTGGCCGTCGCGGGCGCCTTCGAGCAGCGCGGCGGAGATGTAGGCCATGGCTTCGGGGTAGTTGAGCTTCACGCCGCGGGCCAGGCGCCGCTCGGCGACGAGGCCGGCGGTGAAGATCAGCAGCTTGTCTTTTTCGCGTGGGGTCAGGTCCATCGTAGACATCCGTCAGGGCAGTTCGAAAAGGTGTCGGAGCGGCGGATGCCGATCCTTGCGGGAGCGAGCCCGTTCCCGCACAAAAGCTTCATTCAGGTGTTCCAGATCCGTGGCGGCACGGCCTCGCGGCCCAGCAGCACCGGGCGCAGCAGGCGCCACAGGCCGATCAGCCAGGCGCGGGCCTGCAGCGCCTCGGCGGCCAGGCAGCGGGCCACCAGCAACCCCGGCAGTTGGGTCAGGTCGCCGCGCACGCCAGGGTCCAGGGCGCGGCAGCGCTCCAGCAGCCCGGCGTCGATCTCGCCGGTGACCAGCAATGTGGCGAACACCGGATGGCCGTCCAGCCCGATCGGCGAGTCCAGCAGGCCGTCGCCGCCGGCGATGCGCTGGCGTTCGTGCCAGAGCGGCCGACCGTCGCGGCGGATGTCCAGGTGCGCCTGGAAGTGGCCGCGGTCGAAGCGCTCCCCGGCGGCCGGGCGGCCCAGCGCCACCACGTCCCAGTAGAACAGGCGGGCGTCGTCCTCAAGGTCGATCGAGGTGGTGAGTTCGGCCTGGGCGGCGCTGTAGACGATGGTCTCCTGGGGCAGCCATTCCAGGGTCGCCCCGGGGCCGACGCGCAGGTCGAGCCGCTGGAAGGCCGGCCCGGCCGCGCGGTACCACTTGGCCGCGCCGGGGCTGGTGATCTGGGCCCAGGCGTCCCGTTCGACATGGGCGCCGATGTTCAGCCGGTCACCGCCGGCGATGCCGCCCGGCGGGTGCACGATGATGTGCTGGCAGACCTCGGGCCCTTCGGCGTACAGGTGCTTCTGCACGCGCAGCGGGCCGAGGTGGCGGCGCCGTGTGGGGCGGGTGCAGTCGCCGAAGCGGGCGTAGGCCAGCTCCAGCTCGGCGTGCCAGCTCGGGGTGAACAGGGCGGTGGGGACGGGTGAGTTCATGTTCTTCGATGATCGCCGGGACGCTACAGACTAGATCGTTACCAGCCCGCGCACACCCTCGGCCTCCATATTTTCTCCGCGGCCCTGCTGCACGATCTCGCCGCGGGACATCACCAGGTACTGGTCGGCCAGTTCGGCGGCGAAGTCGTAGAACTGCTCCACCAGCAGGATCGCCATGTCGCCGCGGGCGGCGAGCCGCTTGATGACGGCGCCGATTTCCTTGATCACCGACGGCTGGATGCCTTCGGTGGGCTCATCGAGGATCAGCAGGCGCGGGCGGCTGGCCAGGGCGCGGCCGATGGCCAGCTGTTGCTGCTGGCCGCCGGACAGGTCGCCGCCGCGCCGCTGCTTCATCTGCTGCAGCACCGGGAACAGCTCGTAGATGAACGCCGGCACCTCTTTGGCCTCGCGGCCGGGAAAGCGCGACAGGCCCATCAGCAGGTTCTCCTCCACGGTCAGCCGCGCGAAGATCTCCCGGCCCTGGGGCACGTAGGCGATGCCGGCGTGCACCCGCTGGTGCGGCTTGTGCGCGGTGATCGCCCGGCCTTCCCAGCTCACCGTGCCTTCCTTGGCCGGCAACAGGCCCATCAGGCACTTGAGCAGCGTGGTCTTGCCCACGCCGTTGCGCCCGAGCAGGCAGGTGACTTCACCGACCTTCGTCTCGAAGCTCAGGCCTCGCAGGATGTGGCTACCGCCGTAGTACTGGTGCAGCTTGTCGACTTGCAGCATCTTCAAGTTCCTTGAGTATCACTCTGCCCCTGTGGGAGCTGGCTTGCCAGCGATAGGGCCGGCACATTCGACATGGCGGGTGCCTGACCCACCGCTATCGCCGGCAAGCCAGCTCCCACAGGATTTGTATTCGCAAGGTTCAGCGACCGAGGTACACCTCGATCACCCGCTCGTTGTCCTGCACCTGCTCCAGCGACCCTTCGGCCAGCACGCTGCCCTGGTGCAGCACGGTGACGCGGTCGGCGATGGCGCCGACGAAGCCCATGTCGTGCTCCACCACCATCAGCGAATGCTTGCCCGCCAGCGACTTGAACAGTTCGGCGGTGAACTCGGTCTCGGCGTCGGTCATCCCTGCCACCGGTTCGTCGAGCAACAGCAACTGCGGGTCTTGCATCAGCAGCATGCCGATCTCCAGGAACTGCTTCTGGCCGTGGGACAGCAGGCCCGCCGGCCGGTTGACCGAGGCGCTCAGGCGGATGGTCTCCAGCACCTCGGCGATGCGGTCTTTCTGCTCGCCGCTCAGGCGCGCCCGCAGGCTGGCCCACACCGACTTATCGGTCTTCTGCGCCAGCTCCAGGTTCTCGAACACGCTCAGGGCTTCGAACACCGTGGGCTTCTGGAACTTGCGGCCGATGCCGGCCTGGGCGATCCGCACCTCGCTCATCTGCGCAAGGTCCAGGGTTTCGCCGAACCAGGCCTTGCCGCGGGTGGGGCGGGTCTTGCCGGTGATGACGTCCATCAGCGTCGTCTTGCCCGCGCCGTTGGGGCCGATGATGCAGCGCAGCTCGCCGACGCCGATGTACAGGTTCAGGTCGTTCAGCGCCTTGAAGCCGTCGAAGCTGACGCTGATGTCTTCCAGGGTCAGGATCGTGCCGTGGCGGGTGTCGAGCCCCGGGCCGACACGCTGGCCGAGGCCCAGGGCATCGCGGCCGGTGCCGGCGTCGCGGTTCGGATCCAGCGGCGGGAAGAAGGCCGGTTCGAGCATGAACTCGGCGCTGGCGGTCACTCTCATGGCTCACCTCGTTTTTTCAGCAGGCCGATCACGCCTTTGGGCAGGTACAGGGTCACGCCGATGAACAGCGCGCCGAGGAAGAACAGCCAGTATTCGGGGAAGGCCACGGTGAACCAGCTCTTCATGCCGTTGACCAGGCCGGCGCCGAACAGCGGGCCGATCAGGGTGCCGCGCCCGCCGAGGGCGACCCACACCGCGGCTTCGATGGAGTTGGTCGGCGACATCTCGCTCGGGTTGATGATCCCCACCTGCGGCACGTACAGGGCGCCGGCCAATCCGCACAGCACTGCGCTCAACACCCAGACGAACAGCTTGAAGCCGCGCGGGTCGTAGCCGCAGAACATCAGGCGGTTCTCCGCATCGCGCAGGGCGGTCAGCACCCGGCCGAACTTGCTCCGGGCCAGCTTCCAGCCGATGAACAGGCTCGCCGCCAGCAACAGCACCGTAGCCAGGAACAGCGCCGCGCGGGTGCCGGGTTCCGTGATGCCGAAGCCCAGGATCGTGCGGAAGTTGGTGAAGCCGTTGTTGCCGCCGAACCCGGTCTCGTTGCGAAAGAACAGGAGCATGCCGGCGAAGGTCAGGGCCTGGGTCATGATCGAGAAGTACACGCCCTTGATCCGCGAACGGAAGGCGAAGAAGCCGAACGCCAGCGCCAGCAGCCCCGGCGCCAGCACCACCAGGCACAGGGCCCAGAGGAAGTGGTCGGTGCCGCTCCAGTACCAGGGCAACTCGTTCCACGACAGGAACGTCATGAACGCCGGCAAGCCGTCCCCGGCGGCCTGGCGCATCAGGTACATGCCCATGGCGTAGCCGCCGAGGGCGAAGAACAGGCCGTGCCCCAACGACAGCAGGCCGGCGTAGCCCCAGACCAGGTCCAGCGCCAGGGCGACGATGGCGTAGCAGAGGATCTTGCCGACCAGCGTCAGGGTGTAGGCCGAGACGTGCAGCGCGCTGTCCGCCGGCAGCAGCGACAGCAGTGCCAGGGCGATCAGCAGGGCGAACGCCGCGGCGCCGACGGCGAGGGTGATGGTAGGGCCGGCCTTTTGCGTGGCCGTGAGCAACAGTGGCTGGTTCATCAGTCGATCACCCGTCCCTTGAGAGCGAAGAGGCCTTGCGGACGCTTCTGAATGAACAGAATGATCAGCGCGAGGATCAGGATCTTGCCGAGCACCGCACCGATCTGCGGTTCGAGCAGTTTGTTGGCCACACCGAGGCCGAAGGCGGCGCACACGCTGCCGGCCAGTTGGCCGACGCCGCCGAGCACCACTACCAGGAACGAGTCGATGATGTAGCTCTGGCCCAGGTCCGGCCCGACGTTGCCGATCTGGCTCAGCGCCACGCCGCCGAGGCCGGCGATGCCCGAGCCGAGGCCGAAGGCGAGCATGTCGACCCGTCCGGTGGGCACGCCGCAGCAGGCGGCCATGCTGCGGTTCTGGGTGACGGCGCGCACGTTCAGGCCCAGGCGCGTCTTGTTCAGCAGCAGCCAGGTCAGCGCCACCACGAACAGCGCGAAGGCGATGATCACGATGCGGCTGTAGGGCAGCACCAGGTTCGGCAGCACCTGGATCCCGCCGGACAGCCACGCCGGGTTGGCCACCTCGACGTTCTGCGCGCCGAACGCCAGGCGCACCAGTTGGATCAGCATCAGGCTGATGCCCCAGGTGGCGAGCAGGGTTTCCAGCGGCCGGCCGTAGAGGTGGCGGATCACCGTGCGCTCCAGGGCCATGCCGATGGCGGCGGTGACGAAGAACGCCACCGGCAGCGCGATCAGCGGATAGAACTCCAGGGCCTGCGGCGCGTGGCGCTGGATCAGCAGTTGCACCACGTAGGTCGAGTAGGCGCCGAGCATCAGCATTTCGCCGTGGGCCATGTTGATCACGCCGAGCAGGCCGAAGGTGATCGCCAGGCCCAGCGCCGCCAGCAGCAGGATCGAGCCCAGGGACAGTCCGCTGAACGCCTGGCCGAGCAGGTCGCCCACCAGCAGCTTGCGCTTGACCTGGCCCAGGCTGGTTTCGGCCGCCGTGCGCACGCCGGCGTCGGTTTCGGCGCCGGGTTCGAGCACGCCTTCGAGGCGGGTGCGGGCCAGCGGGTCGCCGGTCTCGCCGAGCAGGCGCACGGCGGCCAGGCGCACCGCCGGGTCGGCGTCCGCCAGTTGCAGGTTGGCCAACGCCAGGCTCAGGGCGGCGTGGACATGCTCATCGGTTTCGCCGGCCAGTTGCCGGTCGAGGAAGTTCAGTTGGGCGGGCTTGGCGCTCTTCTGCAATTGCTGCGCAGCGCCCAGGCGGATCTTCGCGTCGGCGGCGAGCAACTGGTGACTGGCCAGGGCGGTGTCGGTCAGGCCCCGCAGGCGGTTGTTCAGGCGCAGGGTCTTGGTCTGGCCGGCGACGGTCAGTTCGCCTTGCTGCAGGGCGCCGAGCAGTTCGATGCGCGCCGGATCGGGCTGCGCGGCCCAGGCTTCCAGCAGTTTGGCCTGTTGCGCGGGGTTGGCGGCGACGAAGTCTTCGGCATCCCCGGCGTGGGTGGCCATCGGCAGCAACAGTGCGACGGCCAGGATCAAGCGGATAAGGGCAGTGGGCATAGAGAGGCGCCTTGCTTGGATTGTGTGGGAGCTGGCTTGCCGGCGATGCAGGCGACTCGGTGCACCTGGCGAACCGAGGTGATGCCATCGCTGGCAAGCCAGCTCCCACAGGATCGGTGTCAGGCTCAGGCGTCGTGCCCAAGCCTGACGTTCAAGGGGTCAGTTGCTCTTCACCGCATACTCCGGCTTCTTGTCGTTGCCCGGGATGAACGGGCTCCACGGCTGGGCGCGGACCGGGCCTTCGGTCTGCCAGACCACGTTGAACTGACCGTCCGGCTGGATCTCGCCGATCATCACCGGCTTGTGCAGGTGATGGTTGGTCTTGTCCATGGTCAGGGTGTAGCCCGACGGCGCGGCGAAGGTCTGGCCGGCGAGGGCTTCGCGCACCTTGTCGACGTCGGTGGACTTGGCTTTCTCCACCGCTTGGGCCCACAGGTGGATGCCGACGTAGGTGGCTTCCATCGGGTCGTTGGTCACGGCCTTGTCGGCGCCCGGCAGGTTGTGTTTCTTCGCGTAGGCTTTCCAGTCATCGACGAATTTCTTGTTCACCGGGTTCTCGACGGACTCGAAGTAGTTCCACGCCGCAAGGTTGCCCACCAGCGGCTTGGTGTCGATGCCGCGCAGTTCTTCCTCGCCCACCGAGAACGCCACCACCGGTACGTCGGTGGCCTTCAGGCCCTGGTTGGCCAGTTCCTTGTAGAACGGCACGTTGGAGTCGCCGTTGACCGTGGAGACGACCGCGGTCTTGCCGCCGGCCGAGAACTTTTTGATGTTGGCCACGATGGTCTGGTAGTCGCTGTGGCCGAACGGGGTGTAGACCTCTTCGATGTCCTTGTCGGCCACGCCCTTGGAATGCAGGAACGCGCGCAGGATCTTGTTGGTGGTGCGCGGGTAGACGTAGTCGGTGCCGAGCAGGAAGAAGCGCTTGGCGCCGCCGCCGTCCTCGCTCATCAGGTACTCGACCGCCGGGATCGCCTGTTGGTTGGGCGCGGCGCCGGTGTAGAACACGTTCGGCGACATTTCCTCGCCTTCGTACTGCACCGGGTAGAACAGCAGCCCGTTGAGCTCCTCGAACACCGGCAGCACCGATTTGCGCGACACCGAGGTCCAGCAGCCGAACACCACTGCCACCTTGTCCTGGGTCAGCAACTGCCGGCCCTTCTCGGCGAACAGCGGCCAGTTCGACGCCGGGTCCACCACCACCGGCTCCAGCAGCTTGCCGTTGACGCCGCCCTTGGCGTTGATCTCGTCGATGGTCATCAGCGCCATGTCCTTGAGGGACGTCTCGGAGATCGCCATGGTGCCGGACAACGAATGCAGAATCCCGACCTTGATGGTCTCGGCGGCCTGGGCCGTCCAGGTCATGCCCATCGCGGCAATGCTTGCCGAGAGTGTGAAAGCCTTGATCAAACTGCGACGCTTCATTGTGCGATCTCCATGAACGTTAAAGTTTTTTATGGTTGGCAGATGCGGACGACTGAAGGGTGTTTTGCAAGGGCTGTGCCCGGTCTGGATCGGGCAGGAAAATGTCGGTCTAGAGCGGTTGCGCGCAGAGGCGGCGCACCAGGAGGGGACAGGCGGCAGGGTGTGGTGCAAGGAAGTGCTTCATCGTGGTGCTGCCGCCAGGCGGCAGCGGTGTCGGTTGCAACTCAGTTCACGCCGGGGAACGAATCGACGTACTTGATGGTGAAATCAGGGAAGGAATCAACGATCTGGATTTTGTAGTCGGGAAAGCTGTCGACGGTTTTCCATTTGCCGGCCGAGTCCGGGAACGAGTCGACTCTCTTCACTTTGAGATCGGGAAACGAGTCCACGACCTTCACCTTGTAATCGGGGAAGCTGTCGACGAATTTGATCTTGCCGTAGACCTTCGAGACATCGACGGTCGTATCGGCCAGCACCGCGCTGGATCCCACAAACAGCAACGCGACAACAGCTGTTTTCAACATGACGCTCATCCTGAGAAAAATCGGGTGCGCAGTCTAAGGCAGGCTCAGCGGCGGCGCATCAGGCCGATGAAGAACAGTCCGCCGAGGGCCGCGGTGGCGATGCCGATGGGCAGGTCTTCGGGGGCGATCAGCGTGCGTGCGGCGACGTCGACCCACACCAGAAACACACTGCCGAGCAACACGCACACCGGCAGCAGGCGCCGATGTTCTGCACCGATCAGACGCCGGGCGATGTGCGGCACCATCAGTCCGACAAAGCCGATGGAGCCGCTGATCGACACCAGCACCCCGGTCATCAGCGAAGCAATCACGAACACCCGAAGACGCACCGACCGAGCGTTCAGGCCGAGGGTGACGGCCGTCTGTTCGCCGGCCATCAAGGCGTTCAGCGGTCGGGCCATGCCCAGCAGCAGGATCAACCCGAGCAGGGCGCTGAGCGCCGGCACCGCCAACAAATCCCAACGCGCCAGACCGAGGCCGCCGAGCATCCAGAACATGACTGCCGAACTGGCTCGATGATCGCCCATGAACAGCAGCAGATTGGCGATCGCCATCATCACGAACGACACCGCCACGCCACACAGCAGCAGGCGATCACTGTCCAGCCGACCCTGACGGTTGGCGATGCCCAGTACCAGAAACATGCTCGACAACGCGCCGATGAACGCGGCGATCGGCAAGGTCAGCAGACCGACGATTTCACCGACGTGCAGCACCACGATCACTGCGCCGAGGGTTGCACCGGAAGTGACGCCGAGCAGGTGCGGATCGGCCAGCGGATTGCGCGTGACCGCCTGCAGCACCGCACCGATCAATGCCAGTCCGGCCCCGACCAGCGCACCGAGCAACATGCGCGGCACGCGGATCAGCCAGACGATGTGCTCCTGGCCGGCGCTCCAGTCGGGCACGCCGACGGCGAACAGCTTGTGCAGCAGGATCCGCCACACCACGTCCACCGGCACCCGCGCAGGGCCGAAGCCCAGTGACACCACGCATGACACCAGCAGCGCCGCGCCGAGGGCGATCAGCAGCCAGCCGTAACGACGACTGATCATTCGCCGTGGAACCCTTTGGCCAGGGTTTCAACCGCGAGCACGTTGTCGATCCCCGGCGTGGCCTGCACGTAGGGGATGACGATGAAGCGCTGGTTCTTGATCGCGTCCACCGATTGCAGGGCCTTGTTCTTCAGCAGGAATTCAATCTTCTGCTCGGCGGTGATTTCGCTGTAGTCGACGATGACGATTACCTGCGGATTGCGCTCGACCACGGTTTCCCAGTTGATCCGGGTCCAGCTCGCTTCGACGTCGTCGAGAACGTTGCGCCCTCCCGCGGCGTCGATCAGCGCCTGCGGCATGCCGAGGCGGCCGGAGGTCATGGCGCGGTCTTCGCCGCTGTCGTACAGGAACACGCGCGGTTTTTCGGCGGGCAGGTCTTTGCGGATTTCCGCGACCTGGCTTTGCATGCCGGTGATCAGCGCATTGGCGCGATCCTGCACGTCGAAGATCTTTCCGAGGTTGCGCAGGTCGTTGTAAGTGTCGTCCAGCGAGGCGGCCGGGCGCTTCATCACGAAGGCGCAGGACTCGGTCAGCTCATAGACGTTGATGCCCAGCGGTTGCAGGGTCTGTGGCGTGAGATCACTACCGACGCGCATGCCGTAATCCCAGCCGGCGAAGAAGAAATCGACGTTGGCGTCGAGCAACGTTTCCACCGACGGGTATTTGGCTGCCAGTTCCGGCAAACCATCCAAAAGCGACCGCATCTGCGGCGTTACCGATTTCCAGCCACTGATGCCGCTGTAGCCGGCCATCTTCGACTTGAGGCCGAGGGCGAGCATCATCTGGGTCATGTTGATGTCGTGGCTGACCGCGTGTTTCGGCGCTTCCTTGAAGGTGACTTCGCGGTTGCAGCTGTGGATCATCAGCGGGTACTTCGTGGCCTCGGCGAAGGCTTGGGTGGTGCCCAGCAACAGGGCGAGGCAAAGCAGGGAGCGCACAGTCATGGTCGGGTAATCCAGGTGATTCGCGGGTAGCCGTGGAGGGGGTGTGGATCGATCAATGCTTCGACGCCGAACACGTCGCGCAGCAATTCAACGGTGAGCACTGCTTGCGGCGTGCCGCTGGCGACGATGCGGCCGTGGTTGATCACATACAACCGGTCGCAGAACGCGGCGGCCAGGTTCAGGTCGTGGATGCTCGCCAGGGTGCCGATCCGCAAACGCTTGACCAGTTGCAGCAGCTCCAACTGATAACGCGGGTCGAGGTGGTTGGTCGGCTCGTCGAGGATCAGCAATTGCGGTTGCTGGGTCAGGGCGCGGGCCAGGATCACCCGTTGCTTTTCGCCGCCGGAAAGGGTGGCGAACGCGTGATCTTCGAAGCCGTGCAGCCCCACCGATTGCAGCGCCCGAGTGGCGAGGTGACGGTCTTCCAGCGTGTCGCCGTCGAACAGGCCTTTGTGCGGCGTGCGGCCCATGGCGACCACTTCTTCGACGGTCAGGCCGAAGGCATCGGGGAATTCCTGCAAGACCACGGCGATGCGTTGGGCGCACCAGCGCGAGGATTGCTTCCAGACGTTGTGGTGATCGAGCTTGACCTCACCGTGCTCCGGCTGACTGAAACGGTAGGCGCAACGCAACAGGCTGGTCTTGCCGCTGCCATTGGGCCCGATCAGACCGACGAACTCACCGGCGGCCACTTGCAACGAGGCGTCACGCAGCTGGAACTGGTGATGGCAGTGGCCGTGGCCCAGAGGTGTCCAGGCAAGATCGGTGAGGGACAGTGAGGTCATTTCGTTCCTGTTCTAGAAGGTGTAGTCAGCCGTGACAAAGAACGAACGAGGCTCACCCAGAATCCACTGCTGGCCCTCATTGTATTGGCTTTGCGCGTACTGCCGGTCAAACAGATTGTTCACCTGCAGACCCAGCGTGGTGTTGCGCAGCGCTTTCCACGACAGCGTCGCATCGACCACGGTGTAGCTCGGCAGCTCGTTGCGGTTGGCCATGTCGGCGTAGCGCGCATCGACATAACGCACGCCGGCGCCGGCCTTCAGATCGTCGGTGAGGGCCTTGTCCAGCCACAGGTTGGCGGTGCGCCGCGGAACGTCCACCGGACGGTTGCCGTTGCGCGAGACCGGGACGCCTGCGACCACCTCTTCGAAGTCGTCGTACTTGGCCTTGACGATGGCCGCGTTGGCCTGCATCCGCCAGGCGTGCGGCAGTTGCAGGTCGAGGCTGGCTTCCAGGCCGTTGGACGACTGCTGGCCGACCTGCTGCTTGAGCGTCGGATTGCCCGGATCGTCGGTCAGCAGTTTCTTTTTCACGATGCGGTAGGCCGCCAGGGTGAATTCGCCGCGGTCGTCCCAGAACAGCTGCTTCATGCCGATCTCGGTCTGCCGGGCGGTGGCCAGGTCGTACTGCTGCTGGCTCGGGCTCAGGGAAATCAGGCCGCCGACGCCGTCGGTGCTGGTGGCCACCTGACCGTAGAACGACGTCTGCGGCGTCAGGGCGAACACCAGTCCGGCCTTCCAGTTGTTGCCGGTCAGGGTCTTGTCGCTGCGGCTGTCGTTGACCAGGTTGTCGCGGTCCACGTGCACGTAGTCGCGGCGCACGCCGGTCACCAGCGACCAGCGCTCGCTCAGTTGCGTGCGGTTTTCGGCGAACGCCGACATTTGCTTCGTGGTGCTCTGGAACTGGCCGCGGTAAGGATCGGCGCTCTCGAAATGGCCCGGCTGCGGACGGTACACGTCCAGCGGCTGGCCGTCCGGCAACACGTCGTTGAACGGCGAGTTGCTGTCGAGGCGGAAGCGGATGCGGTTGTAGTCGACGCCGGTGACGGTCTGGCTGTCGAGGCCGAACAGCGAGTGCTTGAAGGTGAAGGTCTGGCGGTCGCCGACCTGCTCCTGCTTGTGGCCGATGCCGAAGTAGCCGCTGCGGCTCAACTGCTGGCTGTCGCGGTCGAAGTTGTAGTTCTCGGCGTTCTGCCAGCGGCGTCGGGCCTTGAGGTAATAGAGTTCGTTGCTGGCGCTGACCGTGTCGTTGATCTGCCAGTCGCTGGTCAAGCGCGTCCACTGGTCGTTGTAGTGCTGCTTGTCGTCGCGCACGTTGTAGTTCTTGTTGCGCAGGCTGTCCTTCAGGCGGCCGCCGATCAGCGGGGTGCCGAAATAGTTCTGCGGACGCTGGTCGCCGTAGTCGTGGGCCAGGGTGAAGGTCAGGTCGTCCCGGGCCTGCCAGCGCAGGGCGGCGCTGACGAAGTCGGCGGACGAGTCGCCGCGGTCGATCCAGCCGTTGCTGCGCAGGCGGTTGAGGTTCAGGCGGTAGCTCAGGGTGTCGCTCAGCGAGCCGCCGCTGTCGAGCGCCTGCTGCTGGGTGTCGAAGGAGCCGTAGCCGACGCGCAGGCGGTTTTCGATCTCGCCTTCGAAGGGCTTTTTCGGGATCGTGTTGACCACCGCACCCGTGGCGCCTTCGCCGTACAGCACCGAGGCCGGGCCGCGCAGTACGTCGACGCGCTCCACCGACCAGGTGTCGACCGGGAAGGTCACGGTGCCCATGCCGGTGTACATACGGTTGCCGTCATACAACTGCATCACCGAGCTCTGCCCGGTGAAGCCGCGGGCCTGCAACGAGGTGCCGCCGTCGCCGGGGGTGCCGGTGCGGCTGATGCCGGTGCTGCGCGACACGGCGTCCTGCACGCTGCGGTCGCCCCGGGTGCGGATCCGCTCGCCGGTGAGGCTTTCGGTGCTGGCCGGGGTCTCCAGGGCGCTGAGGTTCAGGCGCGAGCCGGCGCCGGTCGGGGTGGCGAGGCTGACGGCCTCGTCATCCACCGCCGGTGCGGTGATGGTGCCGGTGGGCAGCGTCAGCGGCGGGGCGTCGGCATGGGCGCCGTTCGCCGCGAACAGGCAAAGGCCGGACAGGAGGTACTTGTTCATCTGAGCTTCAAATCGCTTCTTCAAAAGAAAGCCCGCCGTCCTTCGACGGCGGGCAAAGCGGTCATTTAGCGTTATACAGTAACACTAAAATGTCCGGGGGGCTAAGCCCCGAAAGTGTATAGAAGCGTCTAAATCACGCATCTCGCCTGATTCATGATGAAGTTGAAGCCGATTCAGTTTGCCGCCCCAACCGCGACAGCACCAGCCAGTCCAGCAGCCCCACCACCACCAGCGAAGCCCCCACCAGCGGGAATGCCACGCCCAGCGCCAGCATGATCGCCACCCCGGTCTTCCATTTCGGCAGGTCGTGGCGCAGCGGCGGGACGCCGAACTTGCCCTGCGGGCGGCGCTTCCACCAGATCACCACGCCGCTGACCGCGCTGAGCAGGATCATCAGGCAGATCAGCAGCACGACGATCTGGTTGAAGGTGCCGAACATCTTGCCTTCGTGCAGCATCACGCCGATCTCCGTGGCCCGGGCGACGGCGCCGTAGTGCTCGAAGCGCACGTCGGCGAGCACCTTGCCGGTGTACTGGTCGATGTGCAGGGTGGCGTCGTTGCGCGGGTCGTCGGCGAACACGGAGACGGTGAACACGCCGGTGGCGGTGGTCGGCAGGGTGATGCTGTAGCCCGGCTCGACGTTGCGCTGCGTGGCGATGTCCTGCACCGCTTGCAGGCTGACGGCCGGGGCCGCCGGGCCGTGCTGCATGCCGCCGTGGGCCATGTGTTCGGCGTGGTCGCCGGACATCGGCATCGGCGTGTTCTCCATGGCCCACGGCACGGTCTGGCGGGCGGCCGTGTTGAGGCTGCGGGCCTCGACGTCGGAGGTCGGCACGTTGTCCCACATCGCCGCCGGGAACACGTTCCACACCTGGGCGTACTGCTTGCCCCAGAAACCGGTCCAGGTCATGCCGCTGAGCAGCATCACCAGCAGCAGCGCGGCGCCCCAGAACCCGGTGACCGCGTGCAGGTCACGCCACAGCACGCGGCCGCGGCTGCTCAGGCGCGGCCACAGGATCCCGGCGGCCTGGCCCCGCGGCCACCACAGGAACACCCCGGACACCACCAGCACCACGCCCCAGCCGGCGGCGAGCTCGATGAGCCGGTCGCCGACGGTGCCGATCATCAGCTCGCCGTGGATCGCCCGGGCGACGGCCTGCAGGTTCTGCTTGGCGTCCTGCTCGCCGAGGATGTCGCCGTGGTACGGATCGACGAACACGTTCAGTTCGTGGCCGGCGTCCTTGACCACGAACTGCGCGCTGCGTCCGGCGGCCGCCGGCGGCAGGTACTGGGTGACCTGGCCTTGCGGGTAAGCGCCCTTGACCCTTTGCAGCAGGTCATCGGCCGGCACGGTGTGGTGCCCGGCCGGGACGTTGAGCAGGCTGCCGTACATCAGCGAGTCGAGCTGCGGCTTGAAGAGATAGATGATGCCGGTCAGGGCCAGCATCACCATGAATGGCGCGACGAACAGACCGGCATAGAAATGCCAGCGCCAGGCCAGGTTGTAGAAATTCGGTTTGGGCTGTTTCATCACGTGTGCTCCGCTTGGCTTGGATCTTTTAGTTGTTCATTCAGGCTTGACCGCCGCATCCCTTGTGGGAGCGGGCTTGCCCGCGAAGACGGCGGCACAGTCGGCATCGTGGCCGGCTGATGCACCGCTTTCGCGGGCAAGCCCGCTCCCACAGGGAGGGCGGACGTACCCGCGATGCTTTAGAAACTCATGTCCACCTTGGTCCAGAGCGTGCGCCCCGGCTCCTTGATCGCTTGCGGGTCGTTGGCCGGGTAGCCGAACCCGGCGTTGCCCGCCAGGTTCAGGTGTTCGGCGTAAGCCTTGCCGAACAGGTTGTCGACGCCGGTGCTGACCTTCCAGTGCCGGTTGATCCGATAGGCACCGTTGAGCGAGAACACGCCGAAGCCCGAACTCTTGTCGTAGTCCTTGCCGACCACGTTGCCTTTGTTCTGGTCGATGCGGTTCTGCGCGGCCACCACCCGCCACAGGGCGCCGGCGCTCCAGTCGTCTTCGCTGTAGGTCAGGCCGAACCGCGCGTCCAGCGGCGGCATCTGCGGCAATGCCGTGCCGTCGCTGCTGTTCTTGCCCCAGGCGTAGGCCAGGGTCGCGTCGGCTTTCCAGTTTTCGGTGAGCCGGTAGGCGGCCCCGAGCTCGCCGCCCATGATCCGGGCGTCGATGTTCTCGGCGCGGGAGGCCATGCCCGTGTAGTCGAACAGGATGTAGTCGCGCACCTGGCCGATGTAGCCCGAGGCCCAGGCGTCGAGGTCGGCGCTCTTGTAGTTCACGCCGAAGTCGAGCTGGGTGGTCTTTTCCGGCTTGATCGAATCGAACGCGTTCAGCGAACCCGCCGGGCCGGACTTGGGCGAAAACAGCTCCCAGTAGTCCGGGAAGCGCTGGGCGTGGCCCAGGCCCGCATACAGCGTGGCCGGGGTGTCGGCCAAGTCATGCTCGTAACGCACGAAGCCGCTGGGCAGGGTGTCGGCGCGGGTGTCGTCGGCGGTCGGGTTGGGGCGGGACATCATGCCCGAGCCGATGCGCTGGCGGTAATCCTTGGCCGAGGCGCGGTCCACCCGGGCGCCGGTGATCAGTCGGTCGCGGTCGGCGGCGTACCAGGTCAGTTCGCTGAACACGCCGTAGTTGTGGAAATCGGCGTCCTTGTTGCGCGGCACGTCCTTGTAGGCGTCGATGCCCATGGCGGCGCGCTGGCGGTGCTCGTCGGTCTGCGCGTCGAGGCCGGTGACCAACTGGATGTCGGCCCAGCGCCAGGTCGCCTTGATCCGTGCGCCGAGGGTGCGCCGGTCGACGTTGGAGGCCATCGGCCCGGCCATCATCCCGGTGCCGGATGGCGTGCGCAGGGTGTAGTTGTCCATCACGTGGTCGGCGTAGTTGTAGTAGACCTGCGCCTCCAGTTTCTCCAGCACGTCGGTGATGTCGGACTTCTCGAAACGCAGGCCCAGGCTTTCGCGCAGGAACTGCGAGCCGTCCATGCCGCGCCCGGCGTAGCGCGCTTCGCCGTCGCCGCGGCCGGCGGTCAGTTCCAGCAGGGTGTCGGCGTCCGGCGTCCAGCCCAGCGCCACATCGCCGTTCCACTTGTCGTAGCGCGAGGCGACGGTGTCGTTGTTGCCGTCGCGGTATTCGTCGGAGTGGGCGGTGTTGCCGATCACCCGCACGTAGCCCAGCGAGCCGCCGGCGGCGGCATCCACCACTTTGTCGAAGCGCCCGTTGGAGCCCGCCAGCACACTGGCGTTGACCCGGGTGCCGAGCTCGCCGAAGCGCTCCGGCTCGCGGTCGAACAGGATCGTGCCGGCCGAGGCGCCGGGGCCGTAGAGCACGGTCTGCGGGCCCTTGATCACGGTGAGCTTGTCGTAGGTCTCGGGGGAGATGTACGAGGTCGGTGCGTCCATCCGGCCGGGGCAGGCGCCGAGCATCACGCTGCCGTTGGTGAGGATGTTCAGGCGCGAACCGAACATGCCGCGCAGCACCGGGTCGCCGTTGGTGCCGCCGTTGCGCACCAGGGCGAAGCCGGGGATGGTCTTGAGGTAGTCGCCGCCGTCGCTGGCGGGTACGGGCTGGCGCGGATCCTTGGGGTTGGTGACGACGGTCAGCGGCGAGCTCGGGGCCAGGGCGGTGATCACCGTCGGGCTCAGTTCTTCACTTCCGGCGGCGCTGTGGCCGGCGTGTTCATCGGCCAATGCCAGCGGGGACAGCAGGACGCCGCAAAGGACGGCGGTGGCGTGCCTGAAGCGAACGCGGGATTCGGTCAGGGCAAAGGACGTTCGGGCAGGGCTCAAACGCGGGACAGCGGAAAACCTGGACATGACAATTTCCATCAAACAGTCGTAAACGACACGGGCGGCAGCCTGGGGCTGTCTTCTTGACCGTGTGCAATCAGAGGTGGGTGTCTACGCTGCGACGGGCGGGGCGCGGGTGCGGGCGCCGGGGAAGAAGGTCTGCCGGGGATGGCCCAGGCGCGGGGAGGGTGGCGTGAAGGTGTTGACCAGCGGGATGCTGAACGTGGCGAAGCTGCCGCCGCCGGTCAGCGCCGGGCAGTTGAACAGCAGGCTGCAGTAACCGCACTTCTCCCACATCACGTGGCGGGACGATTGCGGCGGGCAGTGCTCGGCGGCCGGTTGCGCGTCCGGCGCGGCGTGATCCATGCCCGGCATGCCCATGTCCATGTCCATGTCCATGTCCATGTCCATGTCCATGTCTATGCTCATCGGCATGTTCATGGAGGCGTGCGAGTCCATCGGCATCGACTGGGAAACCAGCGGGCCGATGAAGATCATCAACATGGCGAACAGGGCGATCCAGCTGCCGCGGGTCAGGTCTCTGGCCTGACGGCGTTGCTGGAAGGGCCTGGCGCTCAGCGGGCGCATGGCCGGCGTCTGCCGTTGCGGTTACTGGGCGTGCGCGTGGGCCGCCATGGCCTGCGGCGCTTCCTTCTGCACGGCGACTTCGACGGTCACGTCACCGGCCTTCTCGAAGTGCAGGGTCAGCGGGAAGCGCTTGCCGTCGCTGAGCAGGCTGCGGTCGCTGGGGTTCATCAGCATCACGTGGTACGCCATCGGCGCGAAGGTCACGTTGCCGCCCGCCGGGATCGCCACGTTCGGCACTTGCTGCATCTTCATCAGGTCGCCCTGCATCACATGCTCGTGCAGTTCGGCCTTGGGGGCGATCGGGGAATCGACGCCGAGCAGGCGATCGTCGGTCTTGCCGGCATTGTGGATCACGAAATAGGCGGCGACGGTCGGGGCGTTGGGCGGCAGTTCCTGCGACCATGGGTGGGCGATTTCCAGCTCGCCGGCCTTGTAGTCGTGGGCATGGGCGAAGCACGCAGGCAACAGCAGCGCGGCCAGGACGATGAATTTGTTCAGCATGACGGTTCTCCAGATCGATTTGAAACGCAGGTCAAATGCGGCAACAAATCAAGCCAGAGGGGAGGCGCGGGGATTGAGGTTGGGCCATTGCTGGCGCGGTGAAGGCGTCTGCAGGGTGACGGGCGCCACGCTGCGGTTGCTTTCGTAACGGGCGAAATACAGCTGCGGCGTATGCCCGGGCAACGCCAGCACCGGCGCTGCGCCTGAGCAGCACCAGCAATGCTGCATGGTGGAATGGTCGTCGCCGCCCTGGGGGGCCTTCTGGTCGACGGTGCCGATGGACACCGCCACCATCTTCGTCCCGCTGCCGGTGCAGAAACTGCTCCACAGCAACTGTTCGGCCGGCGACTGCGCCGCCTGGGCCATCGAACCCGTCAACGGCATGGCGAGCATGTTGAACAGCACTGCGAAGCAGGCGATCCAGGCAATGGCAAGCCGGTGTCGGTTCATGGGACGGATCCGTCGGGTGGGCGATCAGGCGCGGCTATTTAGCCTGATCAGGGCCGATAAGTAAAAAAGCGTCGTGCGGTTTGGTGTCGCAGCAAATCCATCAGTCTTTCGCTCAGTTCGCCGGTACCGCATGAACTTCCATATCTACACCAAGCGTAGCGCGAATTACTGAAAAGATTTTCGCCAGATTGTCCATGCTCGGATTGCCTTTGGCGGACAGCATGCGATGCAGGCTTTTACTTGGCTTTTCAGTCTCTCTTGCGAGTTCTTCGAAACCTACGGTCGCGTTCACGAGGTCGCGCAGTATGATTCTGGCCATTTCGGGTTCGCCATTCAGGAACAGCGTCGCAGCCTCGTCAAGCAGTGCCTGAGCAAATTCCGGGTCACGCTGGGCGCGTTCGGCAATTGAATGTTTGTAGCTTCGAGTGAGAACCATCACATCACCTCCGGTTCTGTTCAGCTTTCTTTCGGGTTCGAAATTCCGCTATCAGCGCTTTCGCTTGTTTGATGTCCTTTTTCTGAGTGGACTTGTCCCCTCCACCGAAAAGAATGATCAGACGTTTTCCTTCTTGCGTCAGATAGATCCTGTACCCCGGCCCCCAGTTGATTCTGTATTCGCCAAGACCATCTAACCACTTGATATTGGAAGTGTTGCCCATCTCCAATCGAACCAAGGCAGTCGAGACCTTGGCTGCGGCCTGCGCATTCAGAGTGGCAAGCCACCGGCCAAAAGGGCTTGAATCGTTTTCTTGTAGATATTCTTCGAGTGAGATCACAGACGGCCCTGAAGGTAACAAATAGGTTACTTATCATGCAAGGCGTGGATCTTGCCTCATCAGCGACCTGTCTCCAATGCGGCAAGTGTATCTTCAAGCGTCAAAAACACCCGATCCACCTCCGGCAACACCGGCCGCCCCAACACAATCACCGGCACCCCACGTTCCCGCGCCACCGCCAGCTTCGGCTCGGTCGCCGCGCTGCCGCTGTTCTTGCTGATCAGCACGTCGATCCGCCGCCGCTCGAACAGCGCCCGTTCGTCCTCGATCAGGAACGGCCCACGGGCGCCGATGACTTCGCAGCGTTCGTTGCCGGGGTAGACGTCGAGGGCGCGCAGGGTCCAGAACTGGTGCGCTGGGATTTCGTCCAGGTGCTGCAAGGGTTCGCGGCCCAGGGTGAACAGCGGGCGGCGGAAGGGTTCGAGCGCCTTGACCAGCTCGGCCCAGTCGGCCACTTCGCGCCAGTCGTCGCCGGGCTCGGCTTGCCACGCGGGACGACGCAGGGCCCAGCAGGGGATGCCCGTCCGTTGCGCAGCGCTCGCCGCGTTGTGGCTGATCTGCGCGGCGTAGGGGTGGGTGGCGTCGAGCAGCAGGCCGATGCCCTCGTCGCGGATGAACTGCGCCAGGCCTTCGGCGCCGCCGTAGCCGCCGGTGCGCACCCGGCAAGTCAGGTCGGTTGGCACCCGGCCGATGCCGGCCAGGCTGTAGATATGTTGCGGCCCCAGGGTGCGGGCGATGGCCAGCGCTTCGGTGACGCCGCCGAGCAACAGGATCCGCTTCATCGAAACGCTCCCGCATGGCCGACGATGCCGCCTTGGCGGTCGATCGCGAATACTTCGACCTGCACTTGCGCCGGCACCACGCTGCGGGCGAACTCCAGCGCGTGGCGGCAAACCTCGTCGCCGAGGGCGATGCCCGCCGCGCTGGCCATCGCCAGCGCCTGCTGGCTGGTGTTGGCTTCGCGGATGCGTTGCTGCAAGGCCGCATCGGCGCCCACCGCTGCCGCCCAACCGGCCAGTTGCGGCAGGTCGATGCTCGAATGGCGCGAATGCAGGTCCATGTGTCCGGCCGCCAGTTTGCTGATCTTGCCGAAGCCGCCGCACAGGCTGAGCTTGTCCACAGGCACTTTGCGCAGGTGTTTGAGCACCGCGCCGACGAAGTCGCCCATTTCGATCAGGGCGATTTCCGGCAGGCCGTAGACCCGGCGCATGGTGTCCTCGCTGGCGTTGCCGGTGCAGGCGGCGATGTGCAGGTAGCCGTTGGTCTTGGCGACGTCGATGCCCTGATGGATCGAGGCGATGTAGGCCGCGCAGGAGAACGGCCGGACGATGCCGCTGGTGCCGAGGATCGACAGCCCGCCGAGGATGCCCAGGCGCGGGTTCATGGTCTTCAGCGCCAGGGCCTCGCCGCCCTCGACGTTGACGGTGACGTCGAAGCCGCCGCCATAGCCGGTCTCTTCGGCGAGCAGGGTCAGGTGGTCGCTGATCATCTTGCGCGGCACCGGGTTGATCGCCGGCTCGCCGACGGCCAGCACCAGCCCCGGCCGGGTCACGGTGCCGACCCCTTTGCCGGCGTTGAAGCGGATCCCGGGTTCAGCGCTCAGCCGCACCTGCGAGTAGAGCAGAGCGCCGTGGGTCACGTCGGGGTCGTCGCCGGCGTCCTTGATCGTGCCGGCCTCGGCGCCGTCGCCGGTCAAGCGGCAGAACTCCAGGCGCATCTGCACCTGCTTGCCCTTGGGCAGGGTGATCTGCACCGCGTCCGCCGGGGCGCCGCCGAGCAGCAGCCGCGCGGCGGCGAGGCTGGTGGCGGTGGCGCAGCTGCCGGTGGTCAGGCCGCTGCGCAGGGGGGCGGGTTGTTCAGCGGTTTCGTCACGCATCGAGGGGTTTGACCAGTTCCAGCAGGGTGATCGGCAGCGCCTGGCGCCAAGTGTCGAAACCGCCCAGCGGCTGCGCCTGGGCGACATGGAGGCGGGTCAGTTCGCCGCCGTGGCGTTCGCGCCAGTGCATCAGCGCGGTCTCGCTCTGCAGGGTCACCGCGTTGGCCACCAGCCGGCCGCCGGGCTTGAGCTGCGCCCAGCAGGTTTCGAAGACGTTCTCGCGGGTGACGCCGCCGCCGATGAACACTGCGTCCGGACGTTCAAGGCCAGCGAGCGCCTCGGGCGCGCGGCCGCGAACCAGTTGCAGGCCGGGCACGCCCAAGGCGTCGCGGTTGTGTTCGATCAGTTGCTGGCGGCCCTCGTCGGCCTCGATGGCCAGCGCCCGGCAACTGGGATGGGCGCGCATCCATTCGATGCCGATGGAGCCGCTGCCGGCGCCGACGTCCCACAGCAGCTCGCCGGGGCACGGCGCGAGGCGGGCGAGGGTGACGGCGCGCACGTCGCGCTTGGTCAACTGGCCGTCGTGGCGGAACGCCGAGTCCGGCAGCCCGGCCAGGCGTGACAGGCGCGGGGTGCCGGTGTCGGCCAGGCATTGGAGGGCGATCACGTTGAGGTCGGCGACGACCGGGTCGTTCCAGTCGTCGGCGGTGCCGTCGATGCGGCGCTCGGCGTTGCCGCCCAGATGTTCGAGCACCGTGAGGCGGCTCGGGCCGAACCCGCGCTCGCGCAGCAGCGCCGCGACCGCCGCCGGGCTCTGGGCGTCGTTGCTCAACAGCAACAGGCGCACGCCATTGGACAGCTGCGCGTTGAGCGCCGCCAGGGGGCGGGCGACCAGGGACAGCGTCACCACGTCCTGCAACGGCCAACCGAGCCGTGCGGCGGCCAGCGAGCAGGAGGACGGCGCCGGCAGGACGCTCATCTCGTCGCCCGGCACCTGACGGGCCAGGCTGGCGCCGACGCCGTAGAACATCGGATCGCCGCTGGCCAGCACGCACACCGCCTCGCCCCGGCGCTCCAGCACCGGCGCCAGCGAAAACGGGCTCGGCCACAGCTGGCGCTCGCCACGGATGCACACCGGCAGCAGATCCAGCTGGCGCTGGCCGCCGACGATCCGCGAGGCGTCCATCAGGGCGCGCCGGGCATTCCTGCCCAGTCCCTTGAAGCCGTCCTCTCCGATACCTACCACTGTCAGCCAGGGCGCCATGCCGCTCCTCAATCCGGGGTTATGGGTCAAGGCGGCATGATAACGCGGCTGACGGCGTCTGGCGCCGGCCGGTTGCCGCTGAAACTTCATGTCGTGGAAAGCCGGTTGTCCTGCCCGGGGCGTTTGCTAGGGTGCAGCCTAAACAAACAGGCATGCCAGGGTTGGCAGCAAGGAATAGGGAAATGAATGAAGGAACAGGGTCGTTCGGGCATGAAGCGACGCTGGTGGGCGATGTCTTGCTCACCGGTGTCCGGGGGCAGCCGATGGCGGACTATGGTTTTGCGCGCGATTGCACCTATCTGGCCAAGAGAGAGGCCGACCGCGTCTACAACAGCAGTACCCAGCCGGGTCGGTGGATCGACTATTGCGCCGATCTTTTGTGGTCCCATGGCTGGAACCGTGACCAGCCGTCCGTGGAATACGTTCAGCCGCAGTTTTCCGGCAGCGTGAAGCAGGCGTGGATCAGGGTCGCCACCGCGCTGCTGTCCCGTGCCCAGGTGGCCGGCGTGGAGGCCGGGCTGACCTCGCTCGAGCGCAGGGCCGATCTGCTGGAGGCGACCAAAGGGCTCAGCGGGAAGGCCTTCGACCTGAAGATCGTGCCGGTCAGCTACAACGCGGCCGGCGACATGGAACTGGTCGTCACCCATGTGCGGTTCATCAAATCCAGCCTGAACACCCGCTATCTGTTCTGGGACATCTCGCAGGCCATGACCCAGCTGGACATCCGGGCCCGGCGGGTGGTGATCTCGCGCAGGGTCATGGAGGCCCGACGGCCGAGCGTGGCAAAGGCCATGGAAAAACTGTCGTTCGGGTTCAAGGATTACGAGCTGTAGCCGCTCCTCGGGCGTGCCGTGCAGTCTTGTGGAGGGTTTCCGACCGTCAGGCTTTTCATGGCCTCGGGCAAAGCAGGCATAATGGCAGCCTTTCGCCCGCCCACGTGCCCACCCAGCCGGTCAACCCTTGAACGAACGTCCGATGTCCACCGCCCTTCGCCCCTCGGCCTGTCCGGGATTGCTGCGCATTGTCCAGGCGCTGGACGGCGGCATCTGCCGGATCAAGCTCGACGGGGGGGCGGTCACGTCGGATCGGGCCGAGGCGGTGGCCGAGGCTGCCGAGCGTTTCGCCGGCGGCGTCATCGAGGCGACCAACCGCGCCAACCTGCAGATCCGCGGGATCGGCGACCGCTCCGCAGCCCTGATCGACCAGCTGCTGGCCGCAGGGCTCGGGCCGCGCACCGCCGCCGGCGACGATGTGCGCAACCTGATGCTCAGCCCGTCTGCCGGGATCGACCGGCAGATGCGTTTCGACACCCGTCCGCTGGCGCAGCAGATCCTCGAAACCCTGCAATGCCATCCGCGCTTTCATGAACTGAGCGCCAAGTTCGCCGTGCAGCTGGACGGCGGCGAAGCCCTGGCGATGCTCGAACATCCGCATGACCTGTGGCTGTCGGCCTGGGATCGCGACGGGCAGGCGTTGTTGGCCTTCGGCCTGGCCGGTTGCCCGACGGAACCTGCGTCGGCGGCGGTGGCGCTGGAGGACGGCCATGAGTTGATTGTCGCGGTGCTGGAGTTGTTCCTCGAGTCGGCGCGCCCGGAGCAGACGCGGATGCGCCATCTGCTGGATGAACTGCCGCTGCCGGCCTTCCTCGAACGGCTCGGGGCGCGCGTGCCGCTCATGGCCCTCGACGGCTGGCAGCGCCCGCAGGCTGACGGTGCGCTGCACATCGGCGTTCACCGGCAGCACGTGCCGGGACGGGTCTACGTCGGCGCGGTGCCGCCGCTGGGGCGTCTCGATCCGGCGATGCTGCGTGGCGTCGCGGACCTTTCGCGACGGTTCGGCGACGGCAGCCTGCGGTTCACCCCGTGGCAAAGCCTGCTGCTGCCGAACATCGAAGAGGCCGACGCCGGGCAGGTGTTGCTCGGGCTTGAGCAATTGGGTCTGCGCACCCAGGCACGCGATCCGCTCACTGCCGTGATCGCCTGCACCGGCGCCAGCGGCTGCGGCAAAGGCCTGGCCGACACCAAGGCCGACGCCCGCCGGCTGGCCGCGCTGCTGCCGCAGGCCCAGGCCGTGCACCTGTCCGGCTGCCCGCGTTCCTGCGCCGCCGCACACCGTGCCCCGGCGACGCTGCTGGCCGTCGGCCCCGGCCACTATGACCTTTATCTGCGCGATGCGGCGTTGCCCGGCTTCGGCGCGCTGCACGCTCAAAACCTCACTATCGACGCGGCCGCGAGCTTGCTCGCCGCCCGCTCACGGAGCCCCCTTGATGCTTGATTACATCCGCGACGGTCAGGAGATCTATCGCAACTCCTTCGCGATCATCCGCGCCGAGGCCGACCTGGCGCGCATTCCGGCCGACCTCGAAAAACTCGCGGTGCGGGTGATCCACGCCTGCGGCATGGTCGAGGCGGTCGACGGCCTGCAGTTTTCCGAAGGCGCGGGCAAGGCCGGGCGCGATGCGCTGGCCGCCGGGGCGCCGATCCTGTGCGATGCGCGCATGGTGGCCGAGGGCATCACCCGCGCACGCCTGCCGGCGGACAACCCGGTGATCTGCACCCTGCGCGACGAGCGTGTGCCGGCGCTGGCCCGCGAGCTGGGCAACACCCGTTCCGCCGTCGCGCTGGAGCTGTGGCGCGAGCACCTGGAAGGCAGCGTGGTGGTGATCGGCAACGCGCCGACCGCCCTGTTCTACCTGCTGGAGATGATCGATGCCGGCGCCCCGAAACCGGCGTTGATCCTGGGCTTCCCGGTGGGCTTCGTCGGCGCTGCCGAATCCAAGGCCGCGCTGGCCGCCGACAGCCGCGGCGTGCCGTTCGTGATCATGCAGGGCCGCCTCGGCGGCAGCGCCATGGCCGCCGCCGCCGTCAACGCACTCGCCACGGAGATCGAATGATGCAGGCAAAAGGACGCTTGATCGGCCTGGGCGTGGGCCCCGGCGACCCGGAGCTGATCACCGTGAAGGCCTTGCGCCTGCTGCGCGAGTCGCCGGTGGTGGCCTACTTCGTGGCCAAGGGCAAGAAAGGCAACGCCTTCGGCATCATCGAGGCGCACCTGCAGGACGCGCAGAACCTGCTGCCGCTGGTCTACCCGGTGACCACCGAAGCGCTGCCGGCGCCGCTGTCCTATGAACAGGTGATCAGCGACTTCTACGACGGCGCCGCCGAAGAGGTGGCCGCGCATCTGGACGCCGGCCGCGACGTGGCGGTGATCTGCGAAGGCGATCCGTTCTTCTACGGCTCCTACATGTACCTGCACGACCGCCTCGCCGCCCGCTACGAAGCCGAAGTGGTGCCGGGCGTCTGCTCGATGCTCGGCGGCGCCTCGGTGCTGGGCGCGCCGCTGGTGTACCGCAACCAGAGCCTGTCGGTGCTCTCCGGCGTATTGCCGCACGAAGAGCTGAAGCGGCGCCTGGCGGATGCCGACGCGGCGGTGGTCATGAAGCTGGGACGCAATTTCCCCAAGGTGCGCCAGGTGCTGGACGAGCTCGGCCTGGCCGGGCGTGCGCTCTACGTCGAGCGCGCGACCATGGCCAACCAGAAGATCGTGCCGCTGGATGAGGTCGAGCCGATGTCGTCGCCGTACTTCTCGCTGATCATCGTTCCCGGCGAACGGTGGCAAGGCTGATGACTCCCATGCCTCCAGCCATCGTCATCCTCGGCCAGGGCAGCCTGGCCACGGCCCGCCGCATTCAGCAGGTCTACCCGACGGCGCAGGTCCTGGGCCTGGCCGGACGGGTCGACGGCGCCGACCGCACCTACGCCGAATTCGGCGCCGCCTTGCGTGAGCTGTACGCGCAGGGGACGCCGATCGTCGCCCTGTGCGCGGCGGGCATCGTCATCCGCACCCTGGCCCCGCTCCTTCTGGAAAAGGGCGCTGAGCCGGCGGTGCTGGCCGTCGCCGAGGACGGCAGCGCCGTGGTGCCGCTGCTGGGCGGCCTGGGCGGCGTCAACGTCATGGCCAGGGAGATCGCGGCCGGCCTGCAGGTCACGGCGGCGATCACCACCAGCGGCGAGCTGCGCTTCGGCACCTGCCTGCTCAATCCGCCGGAAGGCTACGTGCTGAGCGACCTGGAGTCGGGTAAACGTTTTGTCGCCGATCTGTTGGCCGGGCACCGTGTGCGCATCGAAGGCGCTGCGCCGTGGCTGGACCAGGCGCAGTTGCCGCAGGATCCCCAGGCGCAGCGTTCGATCCATGTCGGCAGCGATGCGCAGGCGGTGAGCGCCGATGAGTTGCGGATCTACCCGCGCAACGTCGCGGTGGCGGTGAATGCCGAAGGTGCGCAGCACATTCGCGCCGCGCTGCAGGCGGCCGATGTGGCGTTGCCGTCGCTGGCCTGCCTGGTCGCCGCCGACACCCGAATGACGGATCCGGCATTGCGTGAAACCGCGCTGGAGCTGGGTGTGCCGCTGCGTTTTGCCGCCGCCGCGAATGACATCGCCGGGCTGGCCCGCGCGGCCGTCCCAGGCGCGAAGGTCATCGAAGTGTCCTCGCGCATTGCCATCGCCGTGGCCGATCAGCCGCTTTCGGTCGACAGGATCGGCCGCCCGCGCGGACGCCTGGCCGTGATCGGCCTCGGCCCCGGCGCCGCCGAACTGATGGTGCCGGCGGTGAAGGCCGAACTGGCCCGGGCCACCGACGTGCTCGGCTACGAAACCTACGTGCGCATGGCCGGCCCGTTCCGCGACGATCAGATCCAGCACTGCACCGACAACCGCGAAGAGATGCAGCGCGCCCGCCATGCGTTCCGGCTGGCGGCCGAGGGGCGTTCGGTGATCGTGGTGTCGTCCGGCGACCCGGGCGTGTTCGCCATGGCGGCGGCGGTGCTTGAGGCGTTGCACGAGTCGGACGATCCGGCGTGGCACAGCGTCGAGCTGGAAATCCTGCCGGGGGTGTCTGCGTCCCTCGCGACGGCTGCCCAGGCCGGCGCGCCGTTGGGGCATGACTTCTGCGTGATGTCGCTGTCGGACAACCTCAAACCGTGGTCGATCATCGAGAAGCGTCTGGATCTGGCCGCCGAAGCGGACCTGGCCCTGGCGTTCTACAACCCGATCTCCCGCGCACGTCCCTGGCAACTGGGCCGTGCGCTGGAGATCGTCGCCCGGCACCGCGCGCCGCAGACGCCGGTGGTGCTGGGCCGCGACATCGGCCGTCCGGGCCAGACCCTGCGCACGACCACGCTGGGTGCGCTGACGCCGGATCAGGTGGACATGCGCACCATGGTGCTGATCGGCTCTTCAACGACGTGCACGTTCCCCCGTGCGGAAGGCGGGGAGTGGGTCTACACGCCGCGTTGGTACGGTGAAAAACCAACGTCGTGACAACGTGAAAAACGTGTCGTTGTATTAATTAAGGCCGTGAAACGGAAAGTTTCACGGCCTTTTTTGTGGTGCAAACAGGAGTGCTCGGAACAGGCTCGAAAAGTGCCGATAAACATTGTCGGCATCATTTGGTTTGAGCATGTTTCGTTGTTCTGTTTTTGAAAAGAATTGCATTCGTTGTCAATGGAGCCGGGGGCCTGCGCTGAGTAGTTTCCTGTTGGACGCAATTCTGCGTACTTCAAAAATGATCAGTGATGTCGAGGCATACATTCCATGCAGGATGCAAAAATCAAAAAGGATGAGGCGTACTGTGAATTCATCGAACTGTTCAAGTTGAGCGCGCTGGAACAGGCATTGAGCCCATTCAAGGGCAGTCAGGAACACGACGCGGTGTTGCGTTACTACTTCGCCTGTATCGCAAAGCTTGAGTTGCACAGGTTGCAGGAGCCGCTGGCGCTGCTGAGACAAACACTGGAACCGATGCGTCAGACCGGTGCCGGAAAGGGGCCGGCGGACGGATTGACGCCGATCTGCGAAAAGATCGCCGACTATGAAACCCGCGTGCAGCGCAGCCTAGAACAACTGCGAACGCCAGCCACCGAAGTGCCGAAGATCATGCATTTCGTCTGGCTCGGCGGGGGCGTCGGCGAGATTCAGCGCGATTACCTCAATCTCTGGAAACGGGTGATGGCCGGCACCGGCCATGTCCTCAATCTCTGGTACGACAGCGATGCGCTGCTGGCCCACCACACCAACAAGCTGATCGTCGAGGCCGCGAAGGCCGATGCCCTTGCGCAGGTGGACGGCCGAAGCGTCACAGCGGATGAACTGGCGACGCTGTATGAAGCGCGGGCGATCGTGCTCAAGCAGCAGATGCAGGCCCATATCGAGGCGGCCGTCGCCGCCGGCCGGTCGGCGGATGACGCCAGGATCGATCTTCTGGTGCGTGCCTATGGCCAGGATGCCGATGCGTTGCGGGAACGGATCACGCAAAACCTGCTCAGCGTCGCGGCCTTCGGGGACGACGTCCTGACGCTGCGCGACCTTGGCGACCTTGAGGCGCCGATGGCGCTGCAGCACCTCTACGAACGGGAAATCCGCCTGCGCGGCAACCTGGCGGCGGCCTCCGACATCGTGCGCCTGCATGCGCTGGTCAGCGAGGGCGGCAGCTATGCGGATGTGGACGGCTTGCCGCCGCTGGCGGAGCGGCTTGGCGCGGTCGACATCACCGGCTGGGGCGCCGATGCCCGGCTCGGGGCCTTGCAACTGTTGCTCGACCGCAACCCTGACTGGATGCCGGGCCGGCAGGCCGTTCGCGGCCGCTACATCTCCTACTTCGAACGTATCCCTGAACAGTCCAGGGCCGCCCTCGATGCGTTCGCCAGCAGCCATCCGTCGCTGGGAGACATCTTCCGGCGACCGGCAGAGCGGTCGGCGAGACCGTTCGAACTGCGTGCTGTCGCGGAGTCCAATTCGTTGAGCAATGCTTTCCTCATGGCTCACCCCGGTGCCGGGATGATCGAGGCGGTGCTGGAACGCATGCGCCTGAGCTATGCCGTCGTCGATGGCGCAGCGAAGCTGGCCCGGGAGCGAGGGGTGGCGTTCAGCGACAACGAGAGCATGGTGTCGCTTGCGCACGAGACCGTTGAGCAGGCGTTGGGGCCGTTGCCCGAACTGCCGATGGAAGAGGAAATCTTCGCCGGTTTGCTGGCCGACGCCGCTGCCGGTTACTTCCGTGACGGCATTCGCCCGCAAAGCGAGGGCACCATCTACCTGACAGGGCCTGCCGCCATGCGTGACGGCATGCGCAACTACCAGAAGCGGCATTTCACGCCGCAGGGCGCTGCGGCGCTGGGCAACGACCTGGTCATCGTCCCTTCGGCGACGGTCAACCGCATGACGGAAGAAGAACAGGATCATTCCTGGAAGGACAACGGAACCGATTCGTTGAAGTGGGTCAGCGACGAACAGGCCCATTGGCGGGACGGTCGGTATGCCATCCGTTACGGCGGCGACATCGCCCAGTTGCTCAAGCATTCGACGGTCGAGTTCCAGTCCGGCTGGCCCGTGATCGAAGGACGGGCTGTGCTCCTGAGCGGTGTCCTGCAACGGCTGGTCGACGCCTTGGGAGAACCGTTGGTGCAGGCCATGCGCAGCGGTCTGGACGGTGAGGTCAGGTTCGACAAGCCGCTGCCGCTGCGCTTCGAGGATCGGCAGGCCATCAAGGCGCAGCCGCTGGATGTCCTCCCGCCGGCCTTTGCGGGTGAAACCGGGACCGCAGGCGCAGGGGTGGAGGAAGTCTTGGGCATGCTCGCCAAAGGCACCCTGCACGTTGTGCAGGCCGACCCGGTGCAGCGTCTGGCGTTGGGCGCTCTGCTGGGCGCGGACTCGCTGGACAACCGGCGTCTGGTGCAGTTGCACAGCGAGCTGGACAACCTGGCCAACAGCATCGGCGAACGGGGAAGCTCCAATCGTTACGCCGCCCTCGAACGGCATCTGTTCAAGCGCCGTCCACCCGGTTTCCTGGAGGGGCTGGCCAGTGTCGCTGATGAACCGGTGCTCTCCTCCGGCAGGGCGCTGGACCTGATGAAGAGCGTGATGCTCAATGCGCACACTCCGTTCCAATGGGGGCGTCATGTGGCGCAGATCCGACAGCTTGCCACGCTGGAACACCGGATCCAGGTGCAGGAGCGCGTGGAACAGGTGCTGCAGCGCTTCGACGCGGCCAGCGTCAAGCTGGTGCCGCAGGATCTGCTGCTGCAAGGTTCGGGGGACGACCTCGCAGGGCGCTGCTATCCGTTGTCCTTGGTGATGGGGGCCGCTTTGGCGCAGGGTGAGCAGGCCTCCCGGCGTCTGCGCGAGCGTTTTTACCTGGCGGTCCTGGAGCCTGAGCAGAGTGATTCCATCGCCTTTCTGAACGGACTGGAGACGCTGCGCGATGTACCGTTGAGCGAGGTGGGCAGGCCTGCGGCGCGGACGGACCTGAGCGGGATCCGCACCAGGCTGGAGGCCTCCGGCGACCGCCTCGGCCTGATGCTCATCTCCGACAATCACGTGCTGCTCGTGGCGAAGACGGCTGCGGATGCCGGCGGCGCCACGCTGCATTTCTTCGATCCCAACTTCGGTCTGTTCGGATTCAAGGAGCCCGCCGCGTTCCAGCAGGCGCTGGAGGATTTCTTCGTCGGCGCAGGCATGGCCGGCCACTACGCCGCATTCGGTGAGCCCGGCCGTCCGATGTTCGATGTGATCGAGCTTCAGGGCGAGCGGGTGTCCGCCTTGCCGCTCTCCGCCGGGTTGCGGCTGGCGCACCTGCTGGAGTCCGACACTTTGCCGGGGCAGCCCTCGGCCCTTCCGATCCGCCGGCGGGTGGCCAGTGCCCGTGGCCGGTCACTGAGCGACAATGCCCATCTGGGACGTAGCCTGCTGGATCTGGACAGCCGCTGGTGGGCCCGGCAGATCGCCGATGCGACGGTGGGGCTGCAGGCGTTGCACGCCTCGCCCAGACCTTGGGTGCCGTTGTTCGAAACGCTTGAAGTCACGCCTGACAGCGCCTACCGGATAACCCTGGTCGATCCTCTGGACGCGACCCATGTGGTGCAGGTCGCCAGCAAGGATCACCGGTTGCTGCGCATCAGGCAGTGGCTGACCGAGCGATTCTCGACGCTGGTGCGCAAACCCCAAGGGGCGGCGCTGCCGTCGGGGTCTGTCGAGGCGGGGGCGGTCCATACGCTCAACGCCGGCTTCGCGCTCCAGTCGCTGATGATGGCCTTGCGTGAGCGTGAAGGGGATGACCGCACGCTGACCTTGGCGGTGCGCCTGCACGGCTACGTGAATTATGCGCAGCTCGCCCATGGCCTGGCCGTGGATGCGGCCGGACTGATGAGACTGTATGCCACTGCCATCAACCAGGAGCCGGTCATTGCCCGCACCTGTGCCCCGCTGGTCGGCGAAGCGCTGGGCCACGTCGCCGATGAAGGGGTGGGATCGCTGCTGGGGCTGGCCAACGTGGGTTTTGACATCTACCAATTGGCGACCGCGAAGCGCGAGGTGGAGGTGGCCCGTTTCGGCACGCAGTTGGCGTTCGACTCGGCAGGTCTCGTCGCGGGGTTGGGGGGGCTGGCGGCGGCCGCCACGGGGGCCGGCACGGCCGCTGCGGTACTCGGCGGGGCGGGCGTCATCCTGGGTGGCCTGGCGATCGGGGCGGCGGCGCTGGCCCAGGGCTTCGCCATCATCGCCGAAGAGGCGAAAACCGTCGGGCTGTTTTTCGACCATCTGGAAAAGGCCTGGAACGGCGCCGTCTACCGCTTCGACGAGGCGTTGCAGGCGTGGGTGGTGGATCCGTCTTCCCTGATCATCGAGTGCGTCGACCTGGGCACCGGCACCTTGACGCTCGGCAGCCCGAAACTGTTCAGGCTGCGCGACCACTTCGGCGTACCGGGCATCAACCCGGATGACAAGGAAGCCTTCGGTATCCGTCAGACGTGGGGGATTTCCAGCCGGATCAAGGCACCGTTGCCCGCCGGGCAATGCGTCGTTCTGCCGTGCACGCCGAACACGAACTACAGCTATGAATACCAGGCCTTGCCGTTCGCGTCATGGCGTCATGACGCCGGTTTCGATGCGGCGCGCCGTCTTGAGCGCAAGGATGGCAGCGGGCAATGGAAATTCCTGTTCTCCTTCTACTCCTTCCCCAGTCACTACATCGTGCATCGCCTGTTCCCCAACTACCTCCCCACGACCGTCGAGGTGCGGCTGGATGCGGCCGAGCGGCAGCTGGCGGTACCGATTGTGCCGCCGGCATGGCACGGGTTGCTGACCTACGCGCTCAAGGGCGCGGGCGGCACCTGCACGCTGTTGCTCAACCCGGGGGTGTCGGTCGAATTGCATTCGACCCGCTTCACACATTGCCGTTGGGTGCTGCGGGCCGATTGGGCCAGCGAGCAGGCGATCAAGAAAGTGGAAGGGGGACTGCTGATCGACGGCATTCGCGTCAAGTTCATCGGCAAGGGCCGGCATGACGTCGCGCTGGCTCTGGCCGACCGGCGTGTGTTCAGCGTCGACCTGGTTTCCGCGAAACTGGATCTGCTGCAGGACACGGCACCCGACGGCCTCGATGAGACGGCGTTGCTTGAACGCTACAAAACGCTTGCGCACGACCATCGCCTGGTTCTGCCGTACACGCCGGTCGACAACTACTTGATCCCGTTCGAGCCACCGCAGACGCCGCGTCACACCAAGGCTTGGTACGACGCGCACGAAGACCGTTTCCTGTACATGCGCGACCTGGCAATCAGCGGTTCCGACAAGACGCAGTTGGCTCTGGTGTCCGGCGGCTCGGCCTATTTCTATGAGCCGTCATCCTTTCTGGTCTGGCAAGTCGATGCCGTCAGCGGCCTGCCCCAGGCGGAGTACCGATTGCTGCTGATGCCCGGCGAAAGTTCGATCCAGCGCATCGAAGCCGATGCCCGAGGGATGATTCACGTGGTGCAGATGTCCGTCGACCGAGGGCGTGTCAAAGAACTGGGTTACCTGATTCATGACCGGCAATTGCTGCTTTGCTCGGTGACTTGCGGATCAACCCCCAAGCTGCGGGCACAGGCCTTTGCCGGGGAGAGGCTGGCGCGCTGGGCGTCGGTGTTGGGGGAGCATTGGCCGCAAGCGGGCTCGTCCGCGAAGGAAAGCGACACGACGATCGGATGGGCGCCGGCACCCTACGTTTCGGTGTGTTGGCAGATGGATGAGGCGCGGCGGGACCTGGTCTGGATCCGCGGTCGCGACCGTCTGCTGATCAACCCTCTGCCGGCGCCGGGGCAACCGCAGGGCTGGGACGACTCGACCAGGAACCTGGATCGGTTGACGTTGCTGGTTCCGGCGAATGACGAAGAGGTGTACGTGGTTTACGACCGCTCGGCCCAACGCCTTTGCCGGTTGCAGCGGATGCCGGGGGAGGGGCGCTGGTCGCATGCGTGGATCGAGCCTGATCGGCTCAAACAGGTGGTCACGACGCCGGGTGGCTATGTCGCCATCACCGAAGACGGGCACTTCTTCAACCTGAACACCGACGGCCGGCTGCAGTTCGGCGGGCTGACCGAGCACTGGCTGCAGGGCCGCTCCCGCTGGTGGGAGACGCTCAAGGCGGTCGCGCAACGTTATCCGGTGGATCGCTTCGCCCTCATCGGTTTGCTCGAACATGGAGGGCATGGGCATCTGGGCGCCTGGTACATCGATCAGCGGTTGCTGCTATGCGCGTCGGCGAACGGTGATCGGGTCCGCTTGCTCGGTCTGGCGCCGGACAGGCGCCAGGCCTGGCTGTTCGATCCGTCCGGCGGCAGGATTCTTTCTCAGGCCTTTGTCGATCCCGGGCTTCTGGAACAAGCGTTCGCCAACGGTGCGCAGTTGCTGCGCAGCGGCCTGCTGCCCGCACCGCAGGAGGAGTGGGATGACTGGCGTTTCAGTGACGTCAGGCGCGAGGGCGCCGGGCTCAGAGGCACCACCGTGGACGGTGTGGAACTGGTTCTGCGCTTCGGGGAAACTGAGCGTGTGACCGGCGTCAACCACGCCTGGGTGACTGCCCAAGGGGATCATCTGATCCCGAACCTTCAAGCCCTGCTGCGCTCCGTAGAGCACGACGGGTTTGTGTCCACCGAAGCGGAACCCGGTGTGCGGCAATGGTACGACGTGGAGAACGCTTGCCTGGTCCGGGTCGTCGGCACGGCCCTGCGCGACGGTGACGAGCTGCTGGGCACCCGACGCCGCGAGCAAGTGCTGCTGCATGACCGGCAGGACCGGTGTGTGCTCGTCTACCCGGACGCGAAACGCCTCGGGCCGTTCACGCATGTGCAGCGCGATGCCGAGGTGATGGTGGTCGAAGGGCAGAACCGGGTGACGGATCTGCCTGCGCTGGTGCCTGACGGCGTCGGCACCGTGGTTCTGCGGGCGGGGCAGGGCGCGGTGACCTACTTTTTGCCGACGGCGCTCTGGCTCGAGCGCGATTCAGTCATCGTCGACTGTCGGCCCGTGCCGGCAGACGCCGTGACGGTTCCGGCGAAGCTGGTCTGGCTGCTGGACGATCCGCAGAGGCTGCAGTTGCAGATCGTTGACGGCCATTTGGTGCTGATCGACCCCGACAGCGAACATTGCCTGATACTCAGGGATGTGTGCAGTGACGATCCCCTGCTGCGCGGCGAAGTGTTTCTTGCGTTCGGGGCCTATCCCACCATGTCGGCTTCGCGCCTTGTCCAGCTGATGCGCACTGCACAGGGCGCGCCGGGCGGTGCCGCGCTGGGGACGTTGCTGGCGCCTTCGCGCAGCCGCCTCGCAAGCGCTGGGCCCGAGTGACGGTCCGCCGAAAGGAAAGCGCCGCAGGCCTGATTGCCTGCGGCGCTCTTTGCGTGACCGGCTCAAGGCACCAGATAACCCTTTACCCCCGTGAAGATGATCTGCGCCGCCAGTGCGCAGACGAACAGCCCCATCAACCGGCTGACGATCTGCAACCCCTGGTCGCCGAGAATCCGCTCGATGCGGTTCGACAGGAACAGCACCACGCCGACCGTGAAGCTGGCCATGGCGATGCTCATGATCGCCGCGAGCTTGTCGTCCCAGTGCGGCTGGCTGACGCCCATCACCAGCAGCGCACCGATGGTGCCGGGACCGACGGTCAGCGGAATGGTCAGCGGCACGATGGTCACGTCCTGCTGCACGTTGTCGGCCTGCACCGCCGGTTTGCCCTGGGCCATGCCCAGCGCCGAGATGAACAGCACGCTGCCGGCGCCGATGCGGAACGCGTCCACGGTGATGCCGAACACATCGAAGATCACCCGCCCGAACAGGTACAGCAGGACGCTGGAGACCAGCGTGGCGATCGCCACCTTCCACGCCAGCCGCCGCTGCTCCTTGCGCGAGTAGCCGCGGGTCAGGCTGATGAAGCAGGACAGCACGAAGAACGGGCTGTAGAGCACCAGCATCTTCAGGTAAACGCTGAACAACTCGTGGAGCATGATGGAAACCCGCGTCGGCGAAAGTTGAGCGGAGTCTATCAGGCGCCGGACGGTCTGTCGGCGCATTCGGTGTTTTGTTTATTGGTTAGTTGTCTTTGTTGTTTTTGGCGTTATTTAGGAGTTGTCGGCGGTTGTAAGTTTTTATTGTTATTTATTGGAAATACTCATTGGCTTGTGGGGGTTTGATGAGTTTCGTAAGTTAGTCCTGTCGGCTCGGGAAGAGTCGAACTAATTAACTAAGGAAGACGAAACATGAATGTAAACACTGTTGTAACCGTAGCCGACCGCCTGGAACGACTGAATGCCTATGATGTGACGCCGCAGGACATCACCCTGGCCCCGCGCAGCCTCAACAGGTTGACGCCCTTCAATATCGAAGTGCCTGACCGCGCTTCTGTCGTGGGCGATGCCATTCTGGCGTTCGTGTCGGGCATGTCCGAGCAGAACCGTGCGGATGTACTGAACACCTATCTGTTCGCCTCGTTGGCCGCCAACAAGAAGTACCCGTTGGAAAGCCAGGGCAAGGAGTGGTACCAGACCTTTCTCACCGTCATGCAGGACGCCGGCTGGATCATCCTGAAGAAGTACTACGATTCCACTTCGGCGTCCGGCAAGAGTTTCAAGATGGATCAACTGGCGCTGACCATCCTGGGTTCCGCCCTGGCCGCTGCGGCGGTCCCCGGGCCGACCTCGGCGCTCCTGCTGAAGGTGGCGACCGATGCGATGGCTTCGCTGCAGGCCAGCGACAAGCCGCTTCAGGTCTTCGACCAGAACATCAAGAACAAGGGCACCGGCGGTTTTGCGGTAGGTTCCTGCCTTGAGACCGAGGGGCAGGAAGTGATCCTGACCCTGGGCGCGGTGCGCTTCATCAACCGGGTCAACCAGACCAAGGTTCTTTTCGTGAATTGGGACAGCAGTTCGGTGGACCTGTACAAGGGCGAATCCAGCATGACCATGGTGCCGGCCATCATCGGAAAGACCCGCGACATCATTGCCGGCAAGTTGGGTGACCGTGCCGTCAAGCAAATCAGCGAATGGGAAATCTGATTTGACGTCATTGAGTGGCGACCGCACAGTGGTCGCCACTTTTTCATGTGCAGGAGGCAAAGATGAAAGAGCAATACTCGGTTTATGCCAACTCAGGCGCCATCGTTTTGTTTCCGTACGGGATGGCTGAGCAAGAAATACAAGATGTTCAACATTCAATCTTGTTTGCGCAGTTGGCGGCCAACAAGAAGTTTCCTCTCACGGCCGATCCGGATGATTGGTATTCCATCTGGCAGCAAGTTCTGAAGGGCCAATGGCTGCAAAGGAAAGTGGAGTGGAGCACGGTCACGCCGGCTCAGGGCGTCGGGTTCAAGGCGATGGGCGGGATGATCGACGTTCTGCAGCCGTCGCTGGCCGAGGCAGGGGACTGGGTGCCGGTCCTGCAGGCCATCGCGGCATTGCCGGTCTCGGATCCTGCCGTCGCGTTTCTGCAAGGGAGGATCCGGCAAGCGGTGGGTGCCGAAGGGGAGGATCAGGTAGCCGCAAGTGACCGCTACCGCTTCATGGTGGTTGTGGCGCAACCCGGCCCTCGCCTGAACGCCGCCTATGTGACGCTGAAGTCTTCGGCCGCCGCCGAGGGCAATCCGTACGCCTGGGTCTTCTCCGCGGACACGCTCCATGGGCCGCTGGAGCAACGCTTCTTTCAGGCTGACCTCGCCGCGCCGCTGTTCGATCCCGTCCGTGACACGCTGGCCAAGCGGTTGGAGCCGCATGTCGATCTCATCAGGGAGATCGACTTCAGCCCGCCGGACAGTGTTCGCTGCGAACCGGCCGGTTGATCAGGGCGTTCGCACCGTGTTGCGGTTCTGCTGATCGCGCTGGGCCACCCAGTGTTCGATCAGTTCGCGCAGTTGCGACAGTTCCACCGGCTTGGCCATGTGGCCGTCCATGCCGGCCTGGCGCGCGCGTTCCTTGTGTTCGGCGAGGATGTGCGCGGTCAGGGCCACGATCGGCGTGCGGATGCGCTGGTTGCCGACTTCCCACGCCCGCAGTTGCTGGGTGGCGGAGAAACCGTCGAGGATCGGCATTTCGCAGTCCATCAGCACCAGGTCGTAGCGCTGGGCCTTCATGGCCTGCAAGGCTTCCTCGCCGTTGCTGGCGGTGTCCGGCTGCAGGTTGAGCTTGCCGAGCATGCCGCGGATCACCTTGGTGGAGATCGTGTTGTCTTCGGCCACCAGGATGCGGAAGTCGCTCGGCACCTTGACCGCCGCGCCGGGGACGGCCGGCTGCGGCTGGAACACGGCCTGCCCCTTGTTGCGCTGGTTCAGCTCGTCGGCCAGGGTGGTCTTGAGGGTGTAGCCGGCCACCGGCTTGGCCAGGATGCGCTTGACCCCGGAATTGCGCGCGATGATCTTGCTCGGCGCATTGCTGATGCCGGTGAGCATGATCAGCAGGATGTCGTGGTTCAGGCTCGGGTCTTCCTTGATCTTGGCCGCCAGCTGCATGCCGGTCATGCCCGGCATGTTCTGGTCCAGCAGCACCACGTCGAAGTAGTCGCGCAGGTGCGCCTTGGTGCGCAGCAGGGCCAACGCCTCCTTGCCCGACGGCACGGCGCTGACGTTCAGGCCCCAGGCGCTGCACTGCTGCACCAGCACTTTGCGGCAGGTGTCGTTGTCGTCCACCACCAGCACCCGCGCGCCTTGCAGCGGGCTGTCGAGGTCGGAGGTCGGGTGTTCGAGGCGGTCAGGATCCAGCGGCAGGGTCAGCCACAGGGTGCTGCCCTGGCTTGCGCCGCTCTTGATGCCGAACTCGCCCTGCATGAGCCGGATCAGTTGCCGTGCGATCACCAGCCCCAGGTTGCCGCCCAGGCGGTTGGCCGACAGGAAGTGCTTGCTGTGCAGTTCCGCGTGCAGCAGCGCGTCGCGCTCTTCCTGCTCCATCGGCTGGCCGCTGTCCTGCACGGCGATGCGCAGGCGCGGCTTGACGCTGCGGTCGTCGAGGGCGACGACGATCAGCACTTCGCCTTCGTCGGTTTTCTTCAGGGCGTTTTCCAGAAGGCTCAGCAGGGTCTGGCGCAGGCGGGTCGGGTCGCCGCTGATGACCCGCGGCACCTGGGGCTGGATGAAGCTGATCAGCTCGACGTTCTGCTGTTCGGCCTTGGCGCGGTAGATGCTCAGGCAGTCTTCGATCAGGGCGTTGAGGTCGAACTGCACGTCGTCGAGCTCGATCTGCCCGGATTCGAGGCGGGAAATGTCGAGGATCTCGTTGATCAGGGTCAGCAGTTCGTTGCCGGCGCTGTGGATGGTCTGCACGTAGTCGCGCTGCTTGACCGACAGCGGCGTGCCCAGCAGCAGTTCGGTCATGCCCAGCACGCCGTTCATCGGCGTGCGGATCTCGTGACTGATCTTGGCCAGGAACTCGGCCTTGGCGTTGATCTCGGCGTTGCTCGCCGCCAGGTCGCGGCTGATGCTGAACCGGCTTTCGGTGATGCTGCGCTGACGCTCGCCCAGGGCGATGCTCATCAGCAGGCCGCTGATGCAGATGAACCCCATCAGGGTCATGATCAGGCCCTGCGGCGCGACCAGGGTCAGGCCCAGCAGGGCCGGCAGGATGATCAGCGTGCCGATGTTGAACACCACCATGGCGGCGACGAACAGCCGCGCCGGACGGTAGCCCTTCTGCCAGTGGTAGCCGCCGACCAGCAGCATGCTCAGGCCGGCCAGGGCCACCAGGGCGTAGGTGATGATGTTCAGCGGCAGGGTGTTGACGAACAACAGCAGCAGGCCGCAGATCACGGTGATCAGGATGTCGGCCAGCAGCAGCTTGTTGAGCGGGTGCGGGCCGATCGGGGCGAAGAACCGGAAGGCGAACATCAGGCCGGCCGGTGCGGTCAGCAGCAGGGCCAGATAGGCGCCCGGGGTCTGGATCGCGTGCCAGTCCGGCAGCCAGGGCCCGGCGAGGTTGAGCAGCAGCAACAGGCTGAGCCCCAGCAGGCCCTCGCAGACCGCCAGCCACAGGCAACTGCGCGAGCGGGTGTAGCCGTAGCGGATCAGGTTGTGCAGGATCAGCATGCCCAGGCAGCCGAACAGCAGGCCGTAGAGCAGGGTCTGGTTCTGGTTGGCCGCCGACATCACCGCCGACTGCAGGGTGATGTGCGGGCGCAACTGGTGGTCGGAGACCAGCCGCAGGTAGACCTCAAGGGGTTTGTCGCGCTGGGGCAGCGGCACCAGGAAGTCGCTGCTGGGCAGCGGCCGGTCGACCTGGGGTTGGCCGGTGCCGCTTTCGCGCTGGTCGATCAGCGTGTCGCCGTCCAGCACGTAGAGATTGAGGCGCGACAGGTCAGGGGCGAAGATCCGCAGCACTTGCTCGTGCTTGCCGGCGGCCAGCCTGAAGCGCAGCCACAGTGCACCATCGGGCTCCGCCGCCGTGAGGCGGTCGAGGTCGATGGGGCTGAATTGGTTGGTGTAGCGGGGCGAGCGGATGTCGCTCAGTTGCAGGTTGCCCTGTTCGTCGAGCAATACCGCCCAGCCACTGCCTTGTCCGGCCTGGGCCGGCAGCATGCAGAGCAGGGTCAACAGCGTGACGGTGAAGCCTATGGCGATCCTGAGCCAGCGCACGGCGAAATCCCTTCGTAGGTTGATGCCAGAATATAACGATGCGCAGCGTCGGAACAGCCCGACCGGGGGATGGCCCCCCGGCCGGGCGTCACGGACAACCGATCAGCGGGATTCGCCACGCTCACGGGCGATGGCGCGGTAGCCGATGTCCTTGCGGTAGAAGCAGCCTTCCCAGTCGATCGCCGCCGCCAGGCGGTAGGCCTGCTGCTGGGCTGCGCCGACGCTGTCGCCCATGGCGGTGGCGCAGAGCACCCGGCCGCCGGCGGTCACGATCTGGCCATCCTTTTGCGCGGTGCCGGCGTGGAAGACCTTGCCTTCCAACGCGGCGGCGGCGTCCAGGCCGTTGATCGCGGCGCCCTTGGCGTAGTCGCCCGGATAGCCGCCGGCGGCCAGCACGATGCCGACGCTCGGGCGCGGATCCCACTGCGCTTCGACCTTGTCCAGCGCCTGGGCCAGGGCGGCCTCGACCAGCAGCACCAGGCTCGACTGCAGGCGCAGCATCACCGGTTGGGTCTCCGGGTCGCCGAAGCGGCAGTTGAACTCGATGACCTTGGGGTTGCCGGCCTTGTCGATCATCAGCCCCGCGTACAGGAAGCCGGTGTAGACGTTGCCTTCGGCGGCCATGCCGCGCACGGTCGGCCAGATCACCTGATCCATCACGCGCTGGTGCACGTCGGCGGTGACCACCGGGGCCGGGGAGTAGGCGCCCATGCCGCCGGTGTTCGGGCCGCTGTCGCCGTCGCCGACGCGCTTGTGGTCTTGGCTGGTGGCCATCGGCAGGACGTTCTTGCCGTCGACCATGACGATGAAGCTGGCTTCCTCGCCGTCGAGGAATTCTTCGATGACCACGCGCGAACCGGCGTCGCCGAAGGCGTTGCCGGCGAGCATGTCGCGCACGGCGTCTTCGGCTTCGGCCAGGGTCATGGCGACGATCACGCCTTTGCCGGCGGCCAGGCCGTCGGCCTTGATCACGATCGGCGCGCCTTTTTCACGCAGGTAGGCCAGGGCCGGCTCGATCTCGGTGAAGTTCTGATAGTCGGCGGTCGGGATCTTGTGGCGGGCCAGGAAGTCCTTGGTGAAGGCCTTCGAACCTTCGAGCTGCGCGGCACCCTGGGTCGGGCCGAAGCAGTCCAGGCCACGGGCGCGGAACAGGTCGACGACGCCGGCCACCAGCGGCACTTCCGGGCCGACGATGGTCAGGGAAACGTTCTTCTGGGCGAAGTCGGCCAGTTGCTCCAGGGCCAGCACGTCGATGGCGACGTTTTCGCACTTGGCCTCAATGGCGGTGCCGGCGTTGCCCGGCGCCACGAAAACCTTCTGCACGCGCGGATCCTGAGCCACTTTCCAGGCCAGGGCGTGTTCACGGCCACCGCTGCCGATGATCAAAACATTCATTTCAGAAACCTCGGATGACGCTAATTCTATGGAGCACCGCTGGGATGCTTTTCTGTAGGAGCGAGCCTGCTCGCGATGGCGGTGTATCAGTCAATACTGCGTTGACTGGTCTATTGCTATCGCGAGCGGGCTCGCTCCTACAGTGGGTCGTGTACTTAGTGACGGAAGTGGCGCATGCCGGTGAAGACCATGGCGATGCCGGCTTCATCGGCAGCGGCAATCACTTCAGCGTCACGCATCGAGCCGCCCGGCTGGATCACTGCGGTGATGCCGACCTTGGCCGCGTTGTCCAGGCCGTCGCGGAACGGGAAGAACGCGTCGGACGCCATGACCGAGCCGGCCACCTGCAGACCGGCGTGCTCGGCCTTGATCGCGGCGATGCGGGCGGAGTTCACGCGGCTCATCTGGCCGGCGCCGACACCGATGGTCTGACGGTTCTTGGCGTAGACGATGGCGTTGGACTTGACGAACTTGGCCACTTTCCAGGCGAAGATCAGGTCGTTGATTTCCTGCTCGGTCGGCGCGCGCTTGGTCACGACCTTCAGGTCGTCGGCGCTGATCATGCCGATGTCGCGGCTCTGCACCAGCAGGCCGCCGTTGACGCGCTTGTAGTCCCAGGCCGGGCTGCGGTCGGCCGACCACTCGCCGCAGGCCAGCAGGCGCACGTTGGCCTTGGCGGCCACCACGGCGCGGGCTTCTTCGCTGACGCTCGGGGCGATGATCACTTCGACGAACTGACGCTCGACGATGGCCTTGGCGGTCTCGGCGTCGAGTTCGCGGTTGAAGGCGATGATGCCGCCGAACGCCGACTCGGTGTCGGTGGCGTAGGCCAGCTCATAGGCCTGGCGGATGCCGCCTTCGGCGTCCGGGCTCACGGCAACGCCGCACGGGTTGGCGTGCTTGACGATGACGCAGGCCGGCTTGACGAAGCTCTTCACGCATTCCAGCGCGGCGTCGGTGTCGGCCACGTTGTTGTACGACAGTTCCTTGCCTTGCAGCTGGGTGGCGGTGGCGATGCCGGCTTCGGCCGGTTTGGCTTCCACGTAGAACGCCGCGCTCTGGTGCGGGTTCTCGCCGTAGCGCATTTCCTGGGCCTTGATGAACTGGCTGTTGAAGGTGCGCGGGAATTCGCTGCGGCCTTCGGTGCTCAGCACGTCGGTGGCCTGGTTCACGGTGCCCATGTAGTTGGCGATCATGCCGTCGTAGGCGGCGGTGTGCTCGAAGGCCTTGAGCATCAGGTCGAAGCGCTGTGCGTAGGTCAGGCCGCCGGCCTTGAGGTTCTGCAGCACGTTGGCGTAGTCGCTGGCGTTCACCACGATGGCGACGTCTTTATGGTTTTTCGCCGCCGAACGCACCATGGTCGGCCCGCCGATGTCGATGTTCTCGATGGCGGTCGGCAGGTCGCAGCCGGGCTTGCTGATGGTGGCTTCGAACGGGTAGAGGTTGACCGCGACCAGATCGATCGGCTTGATGCCGTGCTCGTTCATGATGGCGTCGTCGGTGCCGCGGCGGCCGAGGATGCCGCCGTGGATTTTCGGGTGCAGGGTCTTGACCCGGCCGTCCATCATTTCGGCGAAACCGGTGTAGTCCGCGACTTCCACTGCGGACACGCCATTGTCCTGCAGCAGCTTGAAGGTCCCGCCGGTGGAAAGGATTTCCACGCCCAGGGCTTCCAGCTCCCTGGCGAATTCGAGGATCCCGGTCTTGTCGGAAACGCTGATCAAGGCGCGGCGGATCGGCAGGCGGGTAGTCTGGTCGGTCATCTCAATTTCCATCAAAAGCAAGGGAAGTCAGCAAAAAAGGCGACCGGTTTCACGCGGGCGCCTTTCTGGTTGGTATTGAATGCTTACAGCAAATCGTACTGCTTGAGTTTCTTGCGCAGCGTGCCGCGGTTCAGTCCGAGCAGCTCGCTGGCCTTGGTCTGGTTGCCCTTGACGTAGTTCATCACGCTTTCGAGCAGGGGAGCCTCGACTTCGGAGAGCACCAGGTTGTACACGTCCGTGACGGTTGCGCCCTCGAGGTGGGCGAAATAATTGTGCAGCGCCTTCTCGACACTCCCGCGAAGGGTCTGGCCTTCTTCGCTCGGCGTATTGAGGTGCTGTTTCAAATTCACGTTGTCGCTCACGGGTGTTGTTCCACTCACTAAAGTCTCGGTCATCATCGTCATGCGGCCACCCCTTCTCCGTCCCCTGTCAGGCTCTTGTAACGTTCGGCGAAGAACTCCCGAACGTTGGCGCATTGTGTTTCCGTACCATCCAAACGATTGAAGCGGGCGCGGAACTCCCTGGCGCCCGGCAGGGTTGCGAGATACCAGCCCACATGCTTGCGGGCGATGCGCACGCCCATCACGTCCCCATAGAACGCGTGGAGGGCGGCCAGATGCTCAAGCAGAATGCGTTCCACCTCGATCAGCTCCGGCGCCGGCAGCTTTTCGCCGGTGCGCAGGAAATGCTCGATCTCACGGAAAATCCACGGCCGCCCCTGGGCGGCCCGGCCGATCAGCAGGCCGTCGGCGCCGGTCGCGTCGAGCACGTGCCGGGCCTTTTCCGGCGAATCGATGTCGCCGTTGGCGAAGACCGGGATCGACACCGCCTGCTTGATCGCGGCGATCGTGTCGTACTCGGCCTCACCGGTGTACAGGTCGGCGCGGGTGCGGCCATGCACCGCCAGCGCCGTGATCCCGGCCTGTTCGGCGATCTTCGCCACGGTCAGGCCGTTCTTGTTCTCGCGATCCCATCCGGTGCGGATCTTCAGGGTCACCGGCACATCGACCGCCGCCACCACGGCGTGCAGGATCTCGGTGACCAGCGCCTCATCCTTCAGCAACGCGGAGCCGGCGGCCTTGTTGCAGACCTTCTTGGCCGGGCAACCCATGTTGATGTCGATGATCTGCGCGCCCAGCCCGACGTTGGCCCGGGCCGCGTCCGCCAGCATCTGCGCATCGCCGCCGGCGATCTGCACCGAGCGCGGCTCGGGATCGCCTTCGTGGATCATGCGCATGCGCGACTTGCGGGTGTTCCACAAGCTCATGTCGCTGGTGACCATCTCCGAGACCACGAGCCCGGCGCCCAGACGCTTGCAAAGCTGCCGGAAGGGCTGGTCGGTGACCCCCGCCATCGGGGCGAGGACCAAGCCGTTCTGCAATGTGTATGGGCCGATGCGTACCGCCGACATAGGACTTCCCTGAAGTGGGGCCGGATCATGAGAGTTCGAAAAAGGGTTGGCATGATACCCGCTCTCGATGACTGGATAAAGGCTGAATTGAACAAAATCTGAACAGTTATTCTGTTATCGCCAGCGGTTTGGTCGAGCCGGGCAAAGTCAGAAAACCGCCGCCAATCGCGCAGCGGCCGGGCGTTTCACTCGGGGGAGTGGAAACTCAGACTGTAGTTCACCGCTTTGGCCCCGGGGTCGAGGATGTCCAGCGCGATGTGGATCGGCGTCTGCGGCGGCATTTCCGCCATGCCTTCGAGGTCGCCGTTGAGGTACTCGCCGGGCTTGAAGCGACGGCTGGCGATCAGGTGCCCGTTGAGGTCGGCGAAGCGCAGTTCCAGCAACGGGAACGGTTGGGAGAACGGAGCGCGGTTGTAGATGATCGCATCGACCACCAGCGCGCCGCTGAACTCCGGATGGCTGCGCACCACCAGGTTGCTGCTCTTGATCTTGGCGATGTCGACCTTCGACGGCACCGTGCAGCCGATCTGCGGGCACAGTTGCTGGAACCACGGGCGGTACTGGTCCTGGCGGGCCAGTTCGTCGAAATGGTAGGCCACGTACTGGCCGGCCAAACCGGCGGCGGCGAGGATGATCAGCAGCAGCCAGAGAAAGCGCCGGCCCCAAGGGGAGCGGCGTTTCTGCCAGTCCAGCTGCAGCGGGTCGTCGGTCAGGTCCTGCAGCACTTCGGCGCGTACGCCGGGGGCTGCGCGCTCGCCGCGTTCGCGTTTCTTGCGCAGGGGCTCGACCGACGGCAGTTCGCCTTCGGGCTCGTCGTCCGCGGACAGGCGCTCCTGGCGGGCGGCGGGGTCGATCGGGTCGTGCAGCCGCAGTTGCGGGATCGGCGGCTCGTCGTCCAGATCAACAGGTTCCAGCGACAGCGACGGCTCCGTGCGCTGCGGCCTGGCCGGCTCCGGCTCGACGGCCGGTGGCTCGTCGTCCGGCGCCGGCGCGGCCATCCGTTCGTCCGCCGGTTCGCTGAACAGGCTGTCGGGCCAGGCCCCGTCGTCCGGCTCGTGGCTGTCGCGGCGGGCGCTCAGGGACTCTTCGCGGGGCCGGCCGGACTCGGTGATCGGCTGGATTTCCCGCTGTTCGAGACGGGCGAGCTCTTCGTCCAGGTCCAGGCTGTCGAGGTCCAGCTCGGCGGCGCTCCATTGCTTCTGGCTGATGGCGCGCGGCGGTGCCGGTTCGACAGGGGCGGCAGGCTGCGGTACGGCGGCTGCCGGCTCCGCGGGGCGCGGCGGCTCGCTCGGCGCTGGCGCGGCCTGCACGGCCGTTTCCCTGCCGGCCCGCTGTTCAAGCAGCTGTTTGGCGGCGTTGAACACTTGCAGGCACGAGCCGCAACGAACCACTCCGCGGGCCACGCTCAATTGGGCGTGGCTGACGCGAAAGCTGGTTTGGCAATGCGGGCACTGGGTGACGAAGCTGTCGGTCATGCGAGGATCCGGATTGTGCAGGCGGCCATTCTAGCGCCGACGGCCGGTGATGCGCACCCAGCCGTCACGGTTGGCGATCGGATCCAGGTCGAAGTCCTGGGCGTAGGCGGCGGCGACCTCATCGCCCTGTTCGGCGAGGATGCCGGACAACGCCAGGCGTCCGCCGGGCTTGACCAGGCCGGACAGTTGCGCAGCGAGGGAGACCAAGGGGCCTGCCAGGATGTTGGCCACCAGCACGTCGGCCTTTTCCTGCGGCAGATCCTGGGGCAGGTAGAGCGGGAACAGTTCGTCGGCGATGCCGTTGCGCCCGGCGTTGTCGCGGGAGGCTTCCAGCGCCTGCACGTCGATGTCGGTGCCGACCGCTTCCTTGGCGCCCAGCAGCAGGGCGGCGATGGCCAGGATCCCCGAGCCGCAGCCGAAGTCCAGCACGTTGCAGCCTTTGAGGTCCTGGCCGTCGAGCCATTCCAGGCACAGGGCGGTGGTCGGGTGGGTGCCGGTGCCGAACGCCAGGCCCGGATCCAGCAGCAGGTTGACCGCGCCGGGCTCGGGTGCGGCGTGCCAGCTCGGCACGATCCACAGGCGCTGGCCGAAGCGCATCGGCTGGAAGTTGTCCATCCAGCTGCGTTCCCAGTCCTGGTCTTCGATCACTTCGCTGTGGTGCTCGGGCAGCGGGCTGCCGGTCAGCAGCTCAAGGTGGGCCAGCACGGCGGCGGCTTCGGTGCCGCCCTCGAACAGGGCCAGCAGATGGGTGTGCGACCACAGCGGGGTGGTGTTGAGTTCAGGCTCGAAGATCGGTTGGTCTTCGGCGTCCATGAAGGTCACCGAAACGGCGCCCACTTCAAGGAAAGCGTCTTCGTAGGTTTCGGCTTGTTCTGGGCTGATGGCGAGACGGACTTGCAGCCAAGGCATGGCGGGCACCTGTGAAAAAGATTGATGTGCAGCCTAGCGGTCTGCGCGAAGCGCGCAAGTTTACGCGAGCGCACGGCGTTTGTGGGAGCAGTGTTGACCGCAGCCTTTCCCCTGTAGGAGCGAGCCTGCTCGCGAAGGCGGTGTGCCATTCACCGTATGTGTTGAATGTGCCGACGTCATCGCGAGCAGGCTCGCTTCCACAAGGAAGCGGAGGTGCGGATACGACAAGGCCGCCCGGAGGCGGCCTTGTCGTGCGCAGGCTGAAGTTTAGTGCTTGTCGCCGGCCAGCTTGTGCTCGAGGTAGTGAATGTTCACGCCCCCTTTGCAGAAGCCTTCGTCGCGGGTCAGGTCACGGTGCAGCGGGATGTTGGTCTTGATCCCGTCCACCACGATTTCGTCCAGGGCGTTGCGCATGCGTGCCATGGCCTCGTCGCGGGTGGCGCCGTAGGTGATCAGCTTGCCGATCAGCGAGTCGTAGTTCGGCGGAACCGCATAACCGCTGTACAGGTGCGAATCGACGCGAACGCCGTTGCCGCCCGGTGCATGGAAATGCTTGACCGTGCCAGGGCTCGGCATGAAGGTCTTCGGGTCTTCGGCGTTGATCCGGCACTCCAGCGAGTGGCCGCGGATGACCACGTCGTCCTGGGTGAACGACAGCTTGTTGCCGGCGGCGATGCTGAGCATCTCCTTGACGATGTCGATGCCGGTGACCATCTCCGAAACCGGGTGCTCCACCTGAACGCGGGTGTTCATTTCGATGAAGTAGAACCGGCCGTTCTCGTACAGGAACTCGAAGGTGCCGGCACCGCGGTAGCCGATGTCGATGCACGCCTGGACGCAGCGGGCGAGGACTTCCTTGCGGGCCTGCTCGTCGATGCCCGGTGCCGGCGCTTCTTCGAGGACCTTCTGGTGACGGCGCTGCAGCGAGCAGTCGCGGTCGCCCAGGTGGATGGCGTTGCCTTGGCCGTCGGAGAGCACTTGCACTTCGACGTGGCGCGGGTTGGTCAGGAACTTCTCCAGATAGACCATCGGGTTGCCGAACGCTGCGCCCGCTTCGGAACGGGTCAGTTTCGCCGAGGCGATCAGGTCTTCTTCCTTGTGCACCACGCGCATGCCGCGACCGCCACCGCCGCCGGCAGCCTTGATGATCACCGGGTAGCCGACTTCACGGCCGATGCGCAGCGCCGTCTCTTCGTCTTCCGGCAGCGGGCCGTCGGAGCCCGGTACGGTCGGAACGCCGGCGGTGATCATCGCGTGCTTGGCCGAGACCTTGTCGCCCATCAGGCGAATGGTGTCGGCCTTCGGGCCGATGAAGGCGAAGCCGGAGTTCTCGACCTGCTCGGCGAAGTCCGCGTTTTCCGCGAGGAAGCCGTAGCCTGGGTGAATGGCGGTGGCGCCGGTCACTTCGGCGGCGGCGATGATCGCCGGGATGTGCAGGTAGGAGTGCGCGGCGGAAGCCGGGCCGATGCAGACGGATTCGTCCGCCAGGCCCAGGTGCATCAGCTCTTTGTCGGCCTTGGAGTAAACGGCGACGGTCTTGATGCCCATCTCTTTGCAGGCACGCAGAATCCGCAGGGCGATCTCACCGCGGTTAGCGATCAGAACTTTTTCCAACTTCGCAGTCATCAAAGGCTCTCCGCAGTTCAAACGATGGTGAACAGCGGTTGGTCGAACTCAACCGGCTGACCGTCTTCGACGAGGATGGATTCGATCACGCCGCTGGCTTCCGCCTCGATGTGGTTCATCATCTTCATGGCTTCGACGATGCACAGGGTGTCGCCTTTCTTCACGGTCTGGCCAACTTCAACGAAGGCCGGCGAGGTCGGCGATGCCTTGCGGTAGAAAGTGCCGACCATCGGCGAACGGGCGACGGTGCCGTTCAGCGCTGGAGCGGCAGCGGCGGCCGGGGCGGCTGCAGCCACTGGGGCGGCGGCCGGTGCGGCTGGGGCGGCGACCGGAGCAGGCGCCGGCGCGTAGTACTGCTGCGGCGCAACTTTGCTGTTGCGGCTGATGCGTACGGACTCTTCGCCTTCCTTGATCTCGAGCTCGTCGATGCCGGACTCTTCCAGCAATTCGATCAGTTTCTTAACTTTACGGATATCCATGAATCATCAACTCCCAAGGGTCGGTCAGGGGCGTTTAACGCTTGTTGTTCAAGCCGTTGCCTGTCGTTCAAGCTGTTCCAGGGCGGCCTCCAGGGCCAGTCGGTAACCGCTGGCGCCAAGGCCGCAGATCACTCCCACCGCAACATCGGAGAAGTAGGAGTGATGGCGGAAAGGTTCGCGTTTGTGCACGTTGGACAGATGCACTTCGATGAATGGGATGCTCACCGCCAGCAGCGCGTCACGTAATGCGACACTTGTGTGCGTAAAAGCCGCCGGATTGATCAGGATGAAGTCCACGCCCTCGTCGCGGGCGGCATGGATCCGGTCGATCAGTTCGTACTCGGCGTTGCTCTGCAGGTACAGCAGGTGATGGCCGGCTTCGCGGGCGCGGCGCTCCAGGTCCTGGTTGATCTGCGCCAGGGTGGTCGAGCCGTAGGTGCCCGGTTCCCGGGTGCCGAGCAGGTTCAGGTTGGGGCCGTGCAGCACCAATAGCGTTGCCATCTGCGTGTACCTTGTTTGGGGTGAGCCTTCGTCGGAACCCGGCGACTATGCCGCAAAGACTTTGTGACTGTCCAGTTCTCTGCAATAGCCAGCACGATGCCCGATGTTTGCGCAAAGTATGTGACCGAGTGATTAAATCCGGTCATTCGCCTGGCGGATCCGCTCAAGGAAGCCGGCCGCGCCGATCTCGCCGATCACCCGCACATCAAGGCGTTCGTTACCGTCCTTGCCGAAGAACATCAGCGCCGGCGGGCCGAACAGGGTGTAGCGGTCGAGCAGGGAGCGCTGTTCGGCGGTGCTTGCGGTGATATCGAAGCGGATCAGCCGGTAGCCCTTGAGCCGCTCCATGACCGTGGCGTCGTTGAGCACTTCGTGCTCGATGACCTTGCAGCTGATGCACCAGTCGGCGTACCAGTCGAGCAGCAGCGGGGTGCCGGCGGCCTTCGCCTCCAGCAGCACGCGGTCCAGTTCCACCGGGGTGCTGACGGTCTGCCACCGACCGCTGTCCTGGGCCGGTGCGTCATGTTGGGCCATGCGCGGAGCAATGGGGTTCAGCGGGTCGGTCTGGCCGCTGAACGCGCCGTACCAGCAGGCCAGCGCATAGAACAGCAGGAACATCCCCAGCAACTGGCCGAGGCGTTTGCGCGGCGGCTTGTAGACGAACTCCAGCGCACCGAGGAACAGGCCCACGCCGCCGGCCAGCAGCCCGATCAGCAGCAACGTGACCTGGCCCGGCAGCACGCGGCTGAGCAAACCGATCGACAGCCCCAGCAACAGCACGCCGATGCCGTTCTTCACGTACATCATCCATGGCCCGCTCTTGGGCAGCCATGCGGCGCCGCCGGTGGCCACCAGCAACAGCGGCGCGCCCATGCCCAGACCGAGCATGAACAGCTTCAGCCCGCCGCCCAGCGCATCGCCACTGGCGCTTATATATAGCAGCGCACCGGCCAGCGGCGCCGAGACGCACGGCGACACCAGCAAACTGGAGACCACGCCCAGCACCGCCGCGCCCCACAACGAGCCGCCTTCGGTGCGTCCGGCGATACGGTCGAGGCGGCTGCTGATGACGTGCGGCAGCTTGAGCTCGAACACGCCGAACATCGCCAGGGCGAACACCGCAAAGAACAGGGCGAACGGCACCAGCACCCACGCCGACTGCAGCCGCGCCTGCAGGTTGAGCTGCGCACCGAACAGTCCCATCAGCGCCCCCAGCAGGGCAAAGCACGCCGCCATCGGCAGCACATAGGCGAGCGACAGGTTGAAGCCGCGTAACCCGCCGACCTGGCCGCGCAGCACCACGCCGGAAAGGATCGGCAGCATCGGCAGCACGCAGGGCGTGAACGTCAGGCCCAGGCCCGCAAGGAAGAACAGCGCCAGGTCGCGCCAGTCCCAGGCGGGCGGCGCCGTGCCGGCCGAAGCGCTGCCTTCGATGTTCAGCCGTTCGGTCTCCGGCGGATAGCACAAGCCCTTGTCGGCGCAGCCCTGATAGGTGACGGCGAGCGTGAAGGGGCGGGCATCGTTGCGCGGCAGTTCGACATCGGTGATGCCGTGGTAGACCTCCACGTCACCGAAGAACTCGTCGTGCTTCTGCTCGCCCGGCTGCAGTTGCGCGGCGCCCAGCGTCACGTCGGACGGGTCGGCGCGGAACTGGAAGCGGTGGCGGTAGAGGTAATAGCCCTCGGTGGCGACGAAGCGCAGCTTGACCGACTGCGGCGTGGTTTCGACCAGGCTCAGCCGGAAGGCTTCGCGCACCGGCAGGAAGTCGGCGCTGTTGTTGATCGAGCCCAGGGAGGCGCTGGGTTTGCTGTCGAACAGCCCGGCGGCGCCGGCCGGCAGGGCAAGGATCAAGAGCAGGAGGCAAAGCAGGCGGCGCATGACAATCTCGCGTATCGGAATTGAGGGCATGATAGCGGACGGTGCCGGGGACTGCAGGACGCGCTGCGGCGATTGGCCTGACGCAGCGCAATGGTGTGTGCGATATCGTGCCTGGGGGCGCCGGCCTGCCGGCGATGGGGCCCGGCAGCGCAAGACGGTTGCTCCCGCAGGCCCAGCCCGCCCATGCCGCCGGTCAGACGCGGAAAGCCTGCACCGCCGTGTGCAGTTGCCCGCCCAGCTCCAGCAGGTTTTCGCCTTGCTCGCGCCCTTGGCCGATGCGCAGCAGGTTGTCCCCGCCCAACTGGTGGATCCGCTCGCTGTGGTCGCGGATCTCGCTGACCGCGCCGCTCTGCTGGGCGGTGACGTCGGCGATGCGTACGGCGGTGGCGGCGATGGTCTGGATCGCGCCGACGATCTTGTCCAGCGCCCCGTCCGCCGCCTGGGCCTGGTTGGCCGTGGCTTCGGCGTGTTCGACCTGGGTGCGCATGCCTTCGACCGATTGACGGGCGGCGGTCTGCAGGCCGGCGATCAGCGTCTGGATCTCGGCGGTGGCCCCGGCGGTGCGTTGCGCCAGCGAGCGGACTTCCTCGGCCACCACGGCGAAGCCGCGGCCCATCTCGCCGGCCCGGGCCGCTTCGATGGCGGCGTTGAGCGCCAGCAGGTTGGTCTGGTCGGCGATCGAGCGGATCACCGTCAGCACGCCGCCGATGGTGGCGGACTCCTCCGCCAGGTGTTCGATCATCTGCGCGTTGCCCTGCACCTCGCCGACCAGCGCATGCAGCCCGGTGAGGCTCTGGCCGATCACCTGCTGGCCGTGCTCGACGGCCTGCCCGGCATGGCGGCTGGCGTCGGCGGCCTGGCGGGCGTCGCCGGCCACTTGCTGGATGGTCGCTTCCAGTTCGCTGAGGGAGTCGCGGATCAGCGCGGTGTCCCCGGCCTGGTGTTCGGCGCCGCTGTGCAGGTCGTTGCTCAGCTCGGCCAGGGTGCGACTGCTGCCGGCCACCTGCTCGGCGTTGCCGCGGATGGTGCCGACCAGATCCACCAGGTAGGCGCGCAAGCGGTTGAGCGAGGCTTCGATGTCGTGCAGTTCGCGGTTGGTCTTGCCCAGCCGGATGTCGCGGCTGAAGTCGCCCTCGGCCCAGGTCGACAGCGCCGGCGCGAGGTTGGTGAGCGTGCGGGCCAGGCGCCGCTGCAAGGTGTCGATCAGCAGCGCGATCAACAGGATCAGGCCGATCATCACGCCCTGCATCAGCCGCACCTCGCCCTGGATCTGGCCGTGCTGGGCGCGCACGGCCGGCTCCAGCCCGGCGATGGCCTGCTGCACGGCGGCGATCTTCCGGTGGGTGGCGGCGGCAAGGTCGGTTCGCTTCTGGATCTGCTCGCGGGTGCGCGAAAGCTCCGCCGGGTAGCGGCCGAGCAGGCTGTTGAGTTCACGCTTGAGGCCGACGCCGGCGTCTTCGGCGGCGGCCTTTTCGGTGCTTTCGATGCCCATCATCGCGGCGAAGTCGTCGCTGCCGGATTCGCTCTGGCTGATCACGCCGAGCAACGGCAGGGCATCGATGGCCTGGGCCTGGGCACGCAGGTTGGCGACTTCCCGTTCGACGTCGGCGGCCAGTTCGCTGCGGCCGCTGCTGACCAGTTTGTCCCGGGCCAGCGTCAGCTTGCCCAGGTGCTGCGCCGCGTTGAGCAGCGGCGCCAGGTACGCCGCATTGCCGTTGGCGTAGGTGCTGAGCTGGTCGAGGCTGGCGCTCAGCTCCCGTTCGGCCTGCACCAGCAGCGCTTGCGGGTCGCCGGCCAGCTTGCCGGCCGCCAGCAGGTCGGTCTTGCTGAAATCGTCCAGGTCCGAAAGGCTCGGCCGCAGGGTGTCGGCCAGGGCGGGCGGCAGTTCGCCGAGTTCCTTTTGCAGGTCGTCGAGGGCGGCGGTGGCGCCGCTCAGGCGCAGGGCGTCGCCGCTGGCGAGGTAGTCTTCGACGTTGCGTGCCGCATCGTTCTGAAAGCGCTGCGACAGACCCAGGTAGCGCTCCATCAGCAGGTAAGGGCGCTCCAGGGCTCTCTGCGACCACCACAGCGTGGCGCCGAGGGCCACGCACACGGCGACCAGCAACAGCGTGTTGAGATTGGTGAGCAACTTCAGGCGCATGACGGCTACCAACGGCAGAAATGGTAAGCGCCTGAATTTATTGCGGTTCTGTTACAGGGTTATGACCGAATCGGTGGATTCCGATGAAAAAGTGGCACTTTGCTTTGAGTCCCGGGCGACCTGCACCCGGTTGCGCCCTTCGCCCTTGGCGCGGTACAGGGCCTCGTCGGCCTGGGTGGCCATCATCAGGCTGTCGGAGTCCTCGCTCATCTCCACGACACCGGCGCTGAAGGTGCACCACAGATCCTGCGGCTGCGCCGGGTAGTGGATCTCGGCGAAGCGCTGGCGGATCTCGTCGAGCACGTTGTGCGCGGCGGTCAGGTCGGTGTCGGGCATGACGATGGCGAATTCCTCGCCGCCGTAGCGGCCGATGAAGTCGGTCTTGCGCAGGCGCTGCTTGAGGAACAGCGCCAGGCTCTTGATCACCCGGTCGCCCATCGGGTGGCCGTGGCTGTCGTTGACCCGCTTGAAGTGGTCGATGTCGAGCATGGCGAAGCTCAGCGGCTTGCCCTCGCGGCGGGCGCGGAACGAGCAGTCCTCCAGCAGTTGCAGGATGTGGGTGTGGTTGTACAGGCCGGTGAGACTGTCGCGCACCATCCGCGCCTTGAGGTTGCGCGCCCGGGCGGCGCGGTTGCGCACGGTGGTGATCAGGTGGCGCGGTTTGATCGGTTTGGTCAGGAAGTCGTCGCCGCCCTCGCTCATGGCGTCGAGCTGCTTGTCCAGGTCGTCCTCGGCCGACAGGTAAATGATCGGCACGCTGACGTAGCGGTCATTGTGGCGGATGACTTTGGCCAGTTCGGTGCCGGTGCAGGCCGGCATGTACATGTCGAGGATGATCAGGTCCGGCTGGAAATCCGCCAGTTCGGCCATGGCCTGGATCGGCTCGATCAGGGTGCGGGTGACGATGCCCGCGCTGTTGAGCAGGCGTTCGGTGTGCAGGGCCTGGGCGCGGGAGTCGTCGATGATCAGCACTTTATAGGGTTCGTACTGGGCGACGCAGGTCAGCACCTCGATCTTCTCCAGCAGGCTCGACGCTTCGAGGGTGCCGGTGAGGAACTCCCGGCCGCCGGCGCGCACGGCGGCCAGGCGGGTCGGGGTGTCGGTTTCGTGCAGGCTGAAGAACAGCAGCGGCAGCGGCTCCTCCAGGCCCTGCTGGGCTTCGGCGGCCAGGGTCAGGCCGACGCCGGGGGCGCTGAAGTCCACGTCCATGACGATGGCGGCGGGCAGGCGCTCGACCATCGAGGAACGGAACGCCGACACGCTGTCCAGCGCCTGGGCGGTGAGGCCGAAGAACTCCAGTTGCTTGGCCAGCCGCTCGGCGCGGTCATGGTCTTGCAGCAGCACGTAGATCGGTTTGCGCAGCGGCGGCAGGAACGTCTGGTCGAGCTGGTCGCCGTGGCGCAGGCCAGTGCGCGACAGGCGCTGCATCAAGCGGTTGAGGTCGGTGATCAGGCCGCTGCTCAGCCGGCCGCGGTTGGCGTCGACGGCTTCCAGCGACTGGCTGATGTGGCGGGCCAGCTGCGTGTGCTCAGGCTGTTCGAAGCGCTCGGCGAAACGCAGCAGGCGCAGGTTGGCCTCGCTCAGCTCGGCGAGGTCGGCGGTGGACCATTCGCTGCGTTGCAGGCGCTGCCATATCTCAAGAATCTGACGTGCCTGATGAATTACCCGCTGGGCAAAGTGGTGCTTGAGGCGCTCACGGCTGGGGTCTTCTGGCTCGGTCATATCCTGACTACTAGTTAGGGTGCATGCTGAGATCGACTGGTGGCTCTATGCTAGCACCTCTTTTCCCTTACATGAGTGTCGTACGTCAATAATCTGCGGCGCAGCACCATTCAGTTTTCGACTTGGCGGTTTCGGCCGGGACATGCGCTTGCGAAAAGTGCCCGTAGGCTGGGCTTACAGGAAGTTTCCTCTCATGGTTGAAGAGATTTCCCGACGCGTTTCGGATGTTGTCCTACAGGGCGTTCTACTTTTCTCCAGCATCGGTTTTCAGGGCGTTTATCGTTGATAGGGTCAGGGAAACCCCTAGAAGACGTTTGCCCGGTCATGACCCCATGTTTCAACGAACAAGGAGCGGCGCCATGCCAATCCCAGCCCAGCCTTCCTTTTTCGGGACGCGGCAGCGCTGTTTTTCCCGGATGCCCGCAACGGCGGGTGCCGGGGCAAGGCACGTTGCTGTATGGTTGCTGTCGAACCGTTGAACCCAAGTCTGAAAGGATATCGCCATGCTGGACTGGAAGAACCGCGCGGGCAGCGCGCCTGAACGTGCCGCCGAACCCAAGTCGGCCACCCGCAGCTATCTGGGCGGCCTGCTGTTCAGCCGTGCGCTGGCCACCCTGGTGGGCATTTACCTGTTGGTGACCATTGGCCTTGGCTGGTACTGGAGCCAGGAGCCGGCGCTGTTTCCCGTGGCGCAGAACGCGCAGGTCGCCGCCGAGAAGGAAGGCAAGCAGATGGTGGTCGGCTACACCACCGTCGAGACCCTCAAGACCGTGGCCGGCACGTTGCTGACCAAGCCGGGCGGCTACATTTCCAACGACCGCTTCCCGCCGGGCCTGTGGATGGACAACATGCCGAGTTGGGAATACGGCGTGCTGGTGCAGGTGCGCGACCTGACCCGGGCCCTGCGCAAGGACTTCGCCCGTTCGCAGTCGCAGTCGGCCGAAGACGCCGACCTGGCCAAGGCCGAGCCGCGCTTCAACTTCGACAACAAGAGCTGGATCCTGCCGTCCAGCGAGTCGGAGTATCAGGAAGGCATCAATTCCCTGACCCGTTACCAGGCGCGCCTGGCGAGCCCCGACCAGAAGAGCGCGCTGTTCTACGCCCGCGCCGACAACCTGAACAACTGGCTGGGCGATGTCGGCACCCGTCTGGGTTCGCTGTCGCAGCGGCTGTCGGCCAGCGTCGGCCGGGTCAAGCTCAACACTGCGCTGAAGACCGAAGTGCCGGCCGTGGGCGAAGTGCCGCAGGTCGACGAGGAAGTGGTCGAGACCCCGTGGATGCAGATCGACAACGTCTTCTATGAAGCCCGCGGCCAGGCCTGGGCGCTGTCGCACCTGCTGCGCGCCATCGAAGTGGACTTCGCCGACGTGCTGGCCAAGAAGAACGCCACGGTCAGCGTGCGCCAGATCATCCGCGAGCTGGAAGCCTCGCAGGAGCCGGTGTGGAGCCCGATGATCCTCAACGGCAGCGGTTTCGGGGTGCTGGCCAACCACTCGCTGGTGATGGCCAATTACATCTCCCGGGCCAACGCCGCCGTGATCGACCTGCGCCAACTGCTCAACCAGGGTTGAGCCATGAGCGACCTTCCCGACGAGGCGGCCCACCGCGCCGCCTCGGACGCCGAACGCATCGCCTGGGTCGACGAGCGGGACAACCTGCTCGGCTCCCTGGCGCGGGCCGAGCTGCGTGAGCGCGGGCTGATCGGCCGCGGCACCTACATCATGCTGTTCAACTCTGCCGGCGAGCTGTGCGTGCACCGGCGCACCTTGAGCAAGGCGATCTATCCCGGGTATTGGGACGTGGCGGCCGGCGGCATGGTGCTGGCCAGCGAAACCTACGCCGAATCGGCGGCCCGCGAGCTGGAAGAGGAGCTGGGCGTGAGCGGCGTCGAACTGACCGCCCACGACCATTTCTTCTTCGAGGACAGCGAAAGCCGCCTGTGGTGCTCGGCGTTCTCGGCGGTGTGGGACGGCCCCCTGAAGCTGCAGCCCGAAGAAGTGCTGGAGGCATGCTTCATGCCCGTCGGACAGGTCATGCTGGAAATCACGCAAAAGCCTTACTGCCCGGACTCCTTGGCGGCGTTGGAACGCTATCTGAAGGCCCGGGGCAACGACGTCGCAAAGAAGGTGTAAATTGGCGCCGATTGGCTCTTAGCAAGTCGGCTTTTTGCCGTTACACTGCGCGACCTTTTCAAGCTGCGCCGGCCCGCTTTCCCGAAAGCGTCGATGCAGTAGCGCTGCCCCTGCCTGAGTGGGGCTTCGCGGTCGATCGCCTTGCCCAAGGCGGCGGCCAGTCTTTTGTCCTCCCGAGAGGATTGCCGGTGGCCAAAAAAGCCGCATCCTTCGCCGCCCTGGGCGGCCTGGTGTTTTCCACCGACGCAGGTCGTCATTGCCCGGAATGCAGTAAACCGGTGGACGCCTGCATCTGCAGACAGACGCAAATCCCGGCCGGCGACGGCATTGCCCGCGTGCGACGCGAGAGCAAGGGCCGTGGCGGCAAGACGGTGACCACCATCACCGGCGTGCCGCTGGCCATCGACGCGCTCAAGGAGCTGGCGGCGACGTTGAAGAAACGTTGCGGCACCGGCGGTGCGCTGAAGGACGGGGTCATCGAAATCCAGGGCGATCATGTCGAGCTACTCTTGGCCGAGCTGATCAAGCAAGGTTTCAAGGCGAAGAAGTCCGGCGGCTAGCAGCCTCTGTGAAAGCCACTCGCGGCTTGATCCGGCCCTGAATCCCTTCAGGTCCGGCGTCGTCTCATTGGTTTTCACAGAGCCTGTTCATGACCGGTCTCTAAACTCGTGACAGCGGGCGCGGTCTACCGCCCGCTGACGAACCGTCATTTTCATTCTTTAGACTGCGCCGGCCTGACTGTCAGGCGACGCTTCATGACTTCTTTATAGGGGACTTCGATGTCCGTACGACGCACACGCAAAGACGATGGCAGCCAATGGACAGTTGCGGACAGCCGCAGTGTTTACGGGATCCGCCATTGGGGGGCCGGGTATTTCGCGATCAATGACGCCGGTCGCGTCGAAGTTCGTCCGAACGGCCCGAGCAGTTCGCCCATCGACCTGTTCGAACAGGTCGACCAGCTGCGCAAGAGCGGCTTGTCCCTGCCGTTGCTGGTGCGCTTCCCCGACATCCTGCAAGACCGCGTCCGTCAGCTGACCGGCGCCTTCGACGCGAACATCGAGCGTCTGGAATACCAGAGCAAGTACACCGCGCTGTACCCGATCAAGGTCAACCAGCAAGAAGCGGTGATCGAGAACATCATCGCCACCCAGAACGTGTCCATCGGCCTTGAGGCCGGCTCCAAGCCTGAGCTGCTGGCGGTGCTGGCGCTGGCGCCGAAGGGCGGCACCATCGTCTGCAACGGCTACAAGGACCGCGAGTTCATCCGCCTGGCGCTGATGGGCCAGAAGCTCGGCCACAACGTGTTCATCGTGATCGAGAAGGAATCGGAAGTCGGCCTGGTGATCGAAGAGGCCGCCTCCCTGCGTGTGAAGCCGCAGGTCGGCCTGCGCGTGCGCCTGTCGTCGCTGGCCTCGTCGAAGTGGGCGGACACCGGCGGTGAGAAGTCCAAGTTCGGCCTGTCGGCGGCGCAGCTGCTGTCGGTGGTCGAGCGTTTCCGCGCGGCGGGCCTGGATCAGGGCATCCGCCTGCTGCACTTTCACATGGGTTCGCAGATCGCCAACCTGGCCGACTACCAGCACGGCTTCAAGGAAGCGATCCGCTACTACGGCGAGCTGCGCAACCTCGGCCTGCCGGTCGATCACATCGACGTCGGCGGCGGCCTGGGCGTGGACTACGACGGCACCCACTCGCGCAACGCCAGCTCGATCAACTACGACATGGACGACTACGCCGGCGTGGTGGTGGGCATGCTCAAGGAGTTCTGCGACGCGCAGAGCCTGCCGCACCCGCACATCTTCTCCGAGAGCGGCCGTTCGCTGACCGCCCACCACGCCATGCTGGTGGTGCAGGTGACCGACGTCGAGAAACACAACGACGACGTGCCGCAGATCGAAAACAAGGAAGCGCTGCCGGAAACCGTGCAGTGGCTGGTGGACCTGCTCGGCCCGACCGACATCGAGATGGTCACCGAAACCTACTGGCGCGCCACCCACTACATGAGCGACGTGGCGGCCCAGTACGCCGACGGCAAGCTGACCCTGGCCGAAAAGGCCCTGGCCGAGCAGTGCTACTTCGCCGTGTGCCGTCGCCTGCACAACTCGCTGAAGGCGCGTCAGCGTTCGCACCGTCAGGTGCTGGACGAACTCAACGACAAGCTGGCCGACAAGTACATCTGCAACTTCTCGGTGTTCCAGAGCCTGCCGGACACCTGGGCGATCGACCAGGTGCTGCCGATCATCCCGCTGCACCGCCTGGATGAAGAGCCGCTGCGCCGCGCCGTGCTGCAGGACCTGACCTGCGACTCCGACGGCAAGATCAACCAGTACGTCGACGAGCAGAGCATCGAGACCAGCCTGCCGGTGCACGCACTGAACGACGGCGAGGATTATCTGCTGGGCGTGTTCCTGGTCGGCGCCTACCAGGAAATCCTCGGCGACATGCACAACCTGTTCGGCGACACCGACTCGGTGAACATCTACCAGAACGCCGACGGCAGCGTGTACCACGCCGGCATCGAAACCCACGACACCATCGAAGACATGCTGCGCTATGTGCACCTGTCGCCGGAGGAACTGATGACCCACTACCGCGACAAGTGCGCCAGTGCCCGCATCAGCGCCAACGAGCGCACCCAGTTCCTCGATGCCCTGCGCCTGGGCCTGACCCGCTCCTCCTACCTGTCTTCCTGAGACACGGCACAGCCCTGCCGGGCCATCTGAATGTTTTCCTGACGTTGTGGAAAATTCGGATGGCCCGGTAGGGCTTTTCTCAATTTCCGCGTGAAACAGTTCGCTGCCTAGACCGACAAAGTGAAGCGGTCTGCTTTTCACGTAGGTCATTTCCTAAGTTGTACTTCGGCCCTCTACTCGGCCAAGGCTCTCGGCGAGAATCCCCGGCTGTCCCTCCTGTAGAGATCCGCCCCATGTTCGATCCAGTCAACGAGCCGTTGTTTCGTCTCGACGTCGCGGGACTGCCCGAGCCCCTGGAAGTGCTGGCCTTCACCGGTCGGGAAGGGTTCGCCGAGCCTTATGCCTTCGAGGTCGATGTGCTGATCGACGATCCGCACCTCGACCTGGCCGGGCTGATGTTCCGCGCGGCGTTCCTGCAGTTCGGCCCGGCGCCCGAGGGCGTGCACGGGCGCCTGCACAGTCTTGTCCAGCGTGAGCACGGCCCCGGGGCCCGGCTGTGCCGGGTGCGCCTGGCGCCGGCGTTGAGCTGCCTGGCGCTGCGCTGCAGCCAGCGGATGTTCAGTGGCCGTTCGGTGCCGCAGATCCTCGATCAGGTGCTCAAGGAGCACGGCATCGTCGGCGTCCAGCGGCAGTTTCGGCTTTCGGGCCAATACCCGGCCCGAACGTTCTGCACCCAGTACCGCGAGTCGGACCTGCAGTTCGTCCAGCGCCTGTGCGCGCAGGCGCAGATCCACTATCACTTCGAACACCGGCGCGACGGGCATTGCCTGGTGTTCGGCGACGACCCGGCGAAGTTGCCCCAGATAAGCGTAGGCCCGTTGGACGGCGCGGGCGTGCACCCGTGGCAGGCGCGCACCGATGGCCGGGCGCAGACCGCCGAGGGCGGCACGCGGATGCCGTTGCTGCGCAGCGGCCGGAGGCTGTCGTTGAGCGGTCCTGCGGCCATGGGCGGGGAACGGGACTGGCTGGTGGCGCGGGTCGAGCATCAGGCCGGCACGGCCCTGGATCCTCCTTACCGCAACCGGATCGCCTGCGTTGCACCCGGCAGTCCGGCGCCCGTTCCCCCGCCGGCCGCCATCCCGGCCCTGCACAGCCTGCAGCGGGCCTGGGTGGTCGGGGTGGACGAACCGCCGCCCGACCCCTTGCGGCGGGTGGCGGTGCAGTTCGACTGGCTCTACCAGGGTGAAGGCGCGGCGCCCAGCCATTGCTGGCTTGCCCTGGCGCCGGGCCTGGCCGATGTGCCCCCGGCGGCGCTGCGCGAAGGCGTCGAAGTGGTGGTGGGGTTTCTGGAGGGGGATCCCGACCGGCCTGTCATCAGCGGCATTCTTCAGGCGCCGGTCGATGCCGGGTTCGATGCCGGAGCCGATGGCGAGGACGACCCGCCGATGGAGGCGCCGCGCAGCGAAGGGCTGGCGCAATGGCTGGGCTCGGCGCAGCCGCTGCTGTTGCTGTGCCTGATCCCCGGCGGAGGCAGTTTTGCCCATTGCCCGCAGCCGCTGTGCAGTTGCCGGCTGCTCGGCGCGCTTGAGCCGGGCGGCGCCGCATGAGCGGCCGGTCGCCGGAGCCGCAGGCGCAATGGCTGCTGCTGGACGCCCCGCTGACGCCCCAGGTGCAGGCCACGCTGCGTCAGGGGTTTGCGCATCAGCATCAGGTGTGGCTGTTCGAGGCCACCGAGTTTCAGCCGGTGCGCGAGCAAGGGCCGCTGCTGGTCGCGCTGGCGGGGAGCCCGGCGTTGACGGCCCTGTGCCACAGCGATCCGCAGACCTGGCGCGGTCTGCTGATCGGCTGCGAGGCGCCGGTCGAACGCTTGCTGGCGCATCTGCGCTGCATGCTGACCGTCTCGGTGGGCCTGCATCACCGGGCCTTGTTCGGGTTCTACAACACGCAGACCGCCAGTTATTTCTTCGACGCCTGCGATGCGGCGCAATTGAGCTGCTGGCTCGGGCCGATCCGCCGGTTGCGCTGGTACGGCGGCTCCTGGGCCGACCGGGCGCTCGGCAGCCTGGGCTGGCAGCAGCTGCGCAATCCCGGGCTTGCGGTGACGCCGTTGGCGGTGGATCAAAGTCTTACGGCGCTTCAGCAGAGGCGTTTGCGCACGTGCCTGCTGGAGCAGCATGCCTGGCGCTGGAGCCGGGCGTTGAACGCCGATTACGCGGCGTTGTGGCGATATGTCCAGGAGGGGTTGGGCCTGGGCTTCAGCGAACGCGCCGTGCTCGACGGCTGGCTGTGGCTGCGGCTGCAGCATCCCCGTGCGCCGTTGGTGCCGCCGCCGGCGGGCCTGACCCCGCAGCAGCGGCTCGATCACCTGCATCGCCTGTGGCAGCGCGACGGCCCCTGAGGGGTCAGTGGGCGGTGGCGCTGAACCAGCCATCGTCGCGGCCCAGCCGCAGCGCCTGGGCGCCCAGCGTCAGGCTGCGCAGCGCCATGAACAGCAGGAACGCGATCCACAGCCCGTGATTGCCCAGATCCTGCAGCAGCCAGGCCAGGGGCAACAGCGCCACCACCGTCAGCAGCATGCAGTTGCGCATTTCCCTGGCGCGAGTGGCGCCGATGAACAGGCCGTCGAGCAGGTAGCTCCACACGGCGATCAGCGGCAGGGCGGCGAGATAGGGCAGGTACAGGTACGCCGTGCTGCGCACGCTCGGGATGTCGGTCTGCAGGTCGATGAACAGGTGCCCGGCGTACAGGAACCCCACGGCGAAACCGATGCTGGCCAGCAATGACCAACCGCCGGCCACCACCAGCGAGCGGCGCAGGGCGGTGCGGTCGCGGGCGCCGATGGCGTGCCCGCACAGGGCTTCCACCGCATGGGCCAGGCCGTCGAGGGCGTGGGCCGTCAGCAGCAGGCCGTTGAGCAGCAGCGCGTTGGCCGCCACGGTGGCGTCGCCCAGCCGCGCGCCTTGCACGGTGATCAGGAAGAACACCGATTGCAGGGCCAGGCTGCGGATGAAGATGTCGCGGTTGACCGTCAGCAGCGGCCGCCAGTTGCCCCAACGCTTGAGGGTCGCCCAGACGATGCGGCCGGGATAGGCCCGCAGGGCCTTCGACGTCAGCGACAGGCCGAGCAGGGCGCCGCACCATTCGGCCACCACCGAAGCCCGGGCCGAACCGGCCACGCCCCAGTCCAGGCCGATGACGAACCACAGGTTGAGCACGATGTTGATCAGGTTGGTGGTCAGCAGGATCGCCAGCGGCGCCCGGGCGTTCTGGGTGCCGAGGAACCAACCGACCAGCGCATAGGTGGCCAGGGCCGCCGGCAGGCCGAACAGACGGGTGTGGAAGAACTCCCGGGTCAGTTGGTCGAGCTCCGCCGACGGTTGCATGACGTGCAGGGCGATGCCGCTCAGGGGCACGCCCAGGATGCCGAGCAGCACCGCCAGCCCCATCGCCAGCAGCAGGCCTTGCAGCAGGATCTGGCGCAGCGCGGCGCCGTCGCGGCGTCCCGCCGCCTGGGCCGCGAACCCGGTGGTGCCCATGCGCAGGAAACCCATGGCCCAGGCCAGGAACGTGTACAGGCTGGCGCCCACCGCCACGGCGCCCAACTGATGGGCATGGGGCAGGTGGCCGATCACGGTGCTGTCGACCAGCGCCACCAGCGGCACGGAAATGTTGGAAAGGATCATCGGGGCGGCGAGGGCCCAGACCCGGCGGTGGGTCGGACGGTCACGCCAGTCGGCGGTCAGGTTGGACATGCGGGCTCCTTGAGGTGCCCGCATTGTAGCGGCTGCTTGCGGGGATGGCGTCAGTGGATGATCCAGCTCAGCAGCCACAGGCCCAGCAGCAGCCAGATGATCCCGGCGACGATCCGCACGTTCATGAACGCGCGGATCGCCGACCACAGCAGCATCAGCCCGACGATCAGTGTGACGATGCTGATGATCGACGTGTCCATGCCCAGCGTGCGCGCCAGGCCGTCGATGAAGTTGCCGCCGGCGTTGCCCAGCAGGTTGAACAGACCGCTCAGGCCGTCGACGATGAAGCGGATGACCGAGCCGAGCGCCTGGCCCAGCCATTCGAAAAAGCTTTCTGCCTGCATGTATCCATCCTGATCAAAAGGCTGAACCTTGGACCGCCGCGAGCGCGGCCCGGTTCCCTGCAAGCATAGAGGTTTTGCTTCGTGCCCACAGTGAATCCCACCGCGCCGCCGGATCTGCGCCCCTTGCCTTCGCCGGGCATCCCCCCGAAGCTATGCGCATTGAGGAGAGCCCGATGAACCTTGTTGAACTGACCGAACGCCTGCACGCCATCCGCGACCGCAACGACTGGCGGCAATTTCACAGTCCGAAGAACCTGGCCATGGCCGCCAGCGTGGAAATGGCCGAGCTGGTGGAGATCTTCCAGTGGCTGAGCGAAGACCAGTCGCGCGAACTGCCGGCGGACAAGCTCGCCCATGCCGGCCAGGAAGTCGGCGACATCGTCCTCTATCTGCTCCTGCTGTGCAGCGAGCTGGGGCTGGACATGAACGAGGTGGTGCGCAGCAAGCTGGCCGACAGCGAACGGCGGTTCGGCGCATGAGCGACCGTCACTTCGACCGGTTGGCGACCCGCTTCGCCGAAAAGATCTACGGTGGCGCCAAGGGCGCGATCCGTCTGGCGGTGCTGCAGGCGGACCTTGCCGAAGCGTTGCCGGAGCGGCCGCTGCGGGTGCTGGACATCGGCGCCGGGCTGGGCCACATGTCGCTGTGGCTGGCCGAGCGCGGGCACGCCGTGACCTTGGCCGAGCCGGCCGAGCCGATGCTCGAAGGCGCACGCCAGCGCTTCGCCGAGGCCGGGCGGCAGGCGACGTTCATCCAGGCGCCGTGGCAGGAACTGCCCGGGCTGCTCAGCGAGCCCTATGACCTGGTGGTCTGCCATGCGGTGCTGGAATGGCTAGCCGAGCCGCACACGATCCTGCCGGTGCTGCATCAATTGACCGCGCCCGGCGGCTGGCTGTCGCTGGCGTTCTACAACCGCGATGCGCTGGTCTACCGCAACCTGCTCAAGGGCCATTTCAAGAAGCTGCGCAAGAACGACATGGCCGGCGAAAAGCAGAGCCTGACCCCGCAGCAACCGTTGGACCCGCGGGAGCTGGCCGCGCAACTCGCGGGCCTGTGGCAGGTCGAAAGCCAGAGCGGCGTGCGGGTTTTCCACGATTACATGCCGGTGGAGTTCCAGTCCCGCGCCGCGCTGCCGGACTTGCTGGAAATGGAGCTTGCCCACCGCCGCCACCCAAGCTTCGCCGGGCTTGGGCGTTACCTGCACTGGATCTGCCGGCCGATCTGATCGGAGCACGAAATGAAGACGCATTGCGGGTTACTGCTGATCTGCCTGGGGTTGGCCGCCTGCCAGGGCAGCAACCCTTACGTGGCGCAATCGCGCCCCTTGCCGCCGGCGCCGCCGCAGGCCGCCACGGTGTTCGACCGCAGCGCCTACCCGGCGCCGCCGCGGGACTACGGGCGCTACCGCAGTTGGGCGTGGCTCAACGGGCGTCTGCCGCCGGGCACGGCCTGGGCCGATTCGGCGCAGGTGGCGGAGGCCGTCAGCAACGCCCTCGATCAGCGCGGATTGCGGCCGTTGCGCGACAACCGCCCGGCCGACCTGTTCGTCAGCGCCGACCTCCGGCTGGAGACCCGTCTGCGCCAGGTGCAGGACGATTACGGCTACTACGGCGGATACGGCGGCTATGACCGCTATGGCCGGGGTTACGGGATGTACAACACCGTGCCGGTCGTGCGCACCTATCAGGAGCAGGTCGTGGTGGTGCGGGTCGATCTGTTCGACGCCGGCACGGGCCAACCGGTGTGGAGCGCCAGCGCCGAAACCGGCACCCGCGGCAACCAGATCGAACGTGCCGACGCGATCCGCGAGGCTGTGGAAAAGGCCATGTCGGCGTATCCTCCCAGTTAGCTTCAAGGCAACGCGAAGCCCCCAGGTTCATGTCTTCCACCGGAGAAAAACCATGTTCCGCCGTCTCGCTCTACTGGCTGTGGCCGCGCTGCTCGGCGCCTGCGCCGCCAACCAGGTCAACCATGACTTCGACGCCAGCCGCGACTTCGCCGCCTACCGCAGCTGGAGCTGGAAAGAACCCGCCCTGCAATACCGCCCCGACGACCCGCGGATCAAGAGCGACCTCACCGAACAGCGCATCCGCCAGGCCGTCGCCGACCAGCTCGACCAACGCGGCCTGCGCCCGGCCGCCCAAGGGGCCCGGGGCGACCTGAACGTACAGACCTACCTGATCGTCGAAGACCGCCAGCAGCAAGTGACGACCAACTACGGCGGCGGTTGGGGCGGCCCCTGGAACGGCTACTGGGGCGCGCCGATGTACAACGAAACCCGCAACGTCACCTACAAGGTCGCCACCATCCAGATCGATCTGATCGACGGCAAGGACGGCAAACTGGTCTGGCGCGGCAGCGACGAACAGATGCTCAGCCGCACGCCGAACCCGTCCGACCGCAGCAGCGCGATCCGCGAGACCGTCGGCCGGATCCTGGCCAACTACCCGCCGCGTTAGGCTCCTGGCGGGAACTTGCCTGCAAGCGATGAGGCCTGCACGGCTGACATTTCCATTGCCTGACCTGCCGCCATCGCCAGCAGGCTGGCTCCCACAAAGGTTCTTGGGTGGATGCCGAGCCTGCGGTCACCGCCGAACCCTGTGGGAGCTGGCTTGCCAGCGATGAGGCCAGCGCGGCTTGCATTCTATTGCCTGGCCGGCCGCCCTCAATGCATCAGCCCGATCCACGTCGCCAACCGATGGGCTGGCGTGTTGCCAGCAGTGTCGCGCCGCCGCGTCTACACTGAGGGGCACCAATGGAGGTAGCGCTCGGCCGTGCGCCGGCAAAGGAGTGCGCGATGTCGCCTCGTTCGCGGTTTTGCGGCCCCACCCGGCAGCGGGGGGCCATCGGGTTGATGGCGGCCGCCACGTTGAGCCTGGCCGTGGTGATGCTGCTGCTGGTGGTCGACAGCGGCCGCTTCTACATGGAACAGCGCAAATTGCAGCGGGTGGCGGACAATGCCGCCCTGGAAGCGGTCAGCCGCGGCGGCACCTGCGCCGGCGGGCTGACGGCGGCTGCGTACGCCACGCAGAACGCTGCGCGCAACGGTTTCACCACCGATGCCGACAACACCCTCGCCGCCACCTGCGGCACCGTGCAGACCGCCGCTTCGGGCCTGCGCACCTTCACCGTCGACGCGACCCAGACGGGCGCCGTCAAAGTGGTCGTCACGCACATCCTCACCACCAGTTTCGCCGGCGGCGTCCAGGCGCTGTTCACCGGCACCCCGGTCAGCCTGAACACCCAACTCACCGCTTCGGCGGTGGCCGCCAAGCCGCAGCCGCCGCTCGCCCAGCTGAGCATCCGCAGCAACCTGGCCACCATCAGCACCGCCCAGTCGAACATCCTCAACCCGCTGTTCTCCGGACTGCTGGGCGGCAACGTCAACCTGACGGCGCTGGGCTGGAACGGGCTGCTCAACACCGACATCAACCTGCTCAGCTACTTGAACCAACTGGCCATCGACCTGAACGTGGCCGCCGGCAATTACAGCCAACTGCTCAACACCCAGGCCACGGTGACGCAACTGATCCAGGCCGCCGCGAAGGTGGTGCAGCTCAACGGTGCCACCGCCGAGGTGATCACCGCGCTCGGCACGCTGCAAGTGGCGGCCGCCAATGCCTCACCGGTCAAGCTGGGCGACATCCTGCAATTGCAGACCGGCACCACGGCGGCCGGGCTGGACGCCAACCTGCAACTGCTGCAACTGATCCAGGGCATGGTGCAACTGGCCAACAGCAAGAGCGCGGTGGCCGCGACGCTGCCGGTCAACGTGCTGGGGCTGGCCAACGTCACGGTGCGGGTCAAGGTGATCGAGCCGCCGCAGTTGTCCGCCGTGGGCGACCCGTCGCTGGCCAAGGCCGATCCGCTGGGGACGAACCGGATCTACGTGCGCACGGCCCAGGTGCGCACGATGTTGTCGGTGAACTTGCCGGTGCTGTCCGGGGTGACCGGGCTGACCAATGCGGTGCTGGGGCTGGTGGGCACGCTGACGCCGACGCTCAACTCATTGTTGAGCCTGAACCTGGTGGCCACGCTGAACTCGGTCGGTTGTCTGTTGGGGGCCGGTTGTCAGCAGTTGGATCCGCAGTTGCTGCCGTCGCCGCGGATCGATATCAGCCTGGAGGCGGGCGGCGCTGAAAGTTATGTCGTCGACTTCAGCTGTCCTACGGGCAACAGCGGAACCAAAAGCCTGACGGCCCGCACCAAAACGTCCCTCGTCGATCTCAAGTTGGGCACGATCGATCCGACCAATGCATTTTCTTCTGTTGCCAAGCCCACGGTTACTCCGCTGCCCTTGATCGATCTTGGCACCGTGACTTGTCACAAGATACTCGGAATCGGCAGCTGCGACCCGGCCACTCACGTGCAATACGGCGCAGGGGGCATCGGAATCATGGTCGATAGCAGTATCGCTGCGGGAGGTGCAGGGAGCGGCCAGGATCTGCTGTTCTCCAGCAGCACCCCGTTCGCCACGCCGCCCAACCTGAAACTGCCGCCCAGTATGTTGTCCGCCACGCCCACCAGCAACATCGTCGCCAGCCTGTCCAACACGTTGGCCGGCATCAATATCGTTGCCTACCAACCCGTGGGAAACAGTCCGCTCGGCGTCGTCACGGCCACCGTCACCGCCCTGATCGGCAGCGTCGTGTCTCTGCTTCAGCCGGTCATCACCAACGTGCTCAGCCCGCTGCTCGACCCTCTGCTCAACAACCTCCTGGCCAGCCTCGGCATCAACCTGATGAGCGTGGACGTCGGCGCCAACATGACCTGCGGCCAGACCGGCAAGGCCTATCTGGTCATCTAGGCCTCGTCCGGGGCGATGGGCAGCTCGATGCAGAACCGCGCCCCGTCCGCCGAGTTGCGCACGCTCAGGTGGCCGCCCATGTTCTCGACGATGCCGTAACTCACCGACAGCCCCAGCCCGGTGCCGACTCCCACCGGCTTGGTGGTGAAGAACGGCTCGAAGATCCGCTCCAGCAGCCGCGGGTCGATGCCGCCGCCGTTGTCCTCGACCCACAGGCGCACCTTGTGCTCGTCGCGCTCGGCGTAGATCGAGATCCACGGCTTGAACGCCGGGTCGGATTCGCGCTTGCCCAGCAGCGCATCCCGGGCGTTGACCATCAGGTTGATCAGCACCTGCTCAAGCTGATCGACGTAGCCGCGGCAGTGCACGGCGAACGGGGTCTCGCTGATGCGCAGATCCACCCCCTTGCCGCGCATGCCCTCGGCCAGCAGCGACAGCGTGCCTTCGATGGCGGTGGCCGGGTTGAACAGTTGCTGCTCGATCTCCGAGCGACGGCCGAACACCCGCATGTGATCCACCACCTTCGCGGCGCGCTGCACCTGGGCGTCGATGCGGTTGAGCTTGTCGGTCAGGTAATCGACCTGCGCATCGCCGTTGCCCAGGCGCTTGAGCACGTTGACGATGGCCATGCGCATCACGTTCAGCGGCTGGTTGATCTCGTGGGCCAGGCCCGTGGCCATTTCGCCGAGGGTGGCCATTTTCGCGCTCTGCGTGAGCTGCTGCTGGGAGCGGCGCACTTCGGTGTTGTCGCGGCCCACGGCCTGCACTTCGGTCAACCGGCCGTGCTCATCGAACACGCCACGGTCCGACCACACCCACCACGCGTGCTCGCGCCCCGGCAACTGCAGGCTGATCTCCGCCGTGCTGACCGGGTTGTCCGGGGTCAGTGCGGCCAGGCGCTGGAGGAAGGCGGCGCGCTGTTCGTCGGACAGCCAACTGCCCAGGTCGGTGCCCGGCAACTGCTGCGGCGTACATTCCAGGTAGTGGGCCAGGGGCTGGTTGCCGAAAGTCAGGATCAGGTCCGGGCGGTAGCGGCAGATCATCGCCGGCGAGTCCTCCACCAGGATCCGGTAGCGCTCTTCGCTCTGGCGGATCTGCTCGGCGGCCACGGTCGCGTCGGTGACGTCCAGCCACAGGCCGACCGCCTCCACCGGCAGGCCGAGGTCGTTGCGCAGCAAGCGGGCTTCGTCGAGCAGCCAGTGGTAATCGCCGCGATGGTCACGCAAGCGGTAGCGGGCCCGCACCGAACCTTCGCGCAGCAGCTGCCGGCAGCGCTCGAAGTAACCGTCGCGGTCGTCGGGGTGGATCCGCTCGGCCAGCGCCGCCGCGTCGAGGTCTTCCAGGCGCCAGCCCAACAGCGGTTGCAGGCTGGCGCTGAAGAACGAAGGCAGCAGCGCGCCTTCGACGTAGCGCTGGACATAGATCACCGCCGGGGAACTGGCGATCAGGTTGTCTAGGCGCGCGTGGGCGGCGGCGGTCTGCTGTTGCTGGTTCTTGATGTCGCTGATGTCGAGCATGAAGCCCACCAGCCGCCGGCCCTCGCCGCTGCCGGCGACCTGGCCCTGCACGCGGTACCAGGCGTCGGGACGGTGCAGGCGCACGCACAGCGACAGGGCTTCGCCGTGCAGTTGCAGGGCCGCGAGGCGGCTGCGCAGCTCTTCGCGGTCGGCGGGGTGGATCTGCTCCAGCCAGTGCCCGACCGGCAGGACCTCGGTGCCCAGTTGCAGGTCGGCCGCCAGCGCCGGCGCCAGCTGCACCGACTCGCCGTTGCCGGAGAGCTCCCACCAACCGGTGCCGAGCAGGCCCTGCAAGGACTCCAGCCGTTCCAGTTGGCGATGGTGTTCCTGCTCGCGCAGGCGGCCGAGCAACGGCCCGGCCAGGGCACTGGCCAACAGCATCCAGTCGAGGTCGGCCAGGTGCGGCGCGCCATCCTCCGCCCGGTAGAAGCCGCAGAGCAGCCAGGCCACGGTTCCGCGGTCGTCGCAGTACGGCACGGCCAGGCCGTCGGCGTTGCCGAACGTGGCCTGCACCCGGGTGTGCTCATCCAGCCCGTGGTGGGCGCCGATCCGCTGGGGCGCGCTGCCGTTGAGGCTGTCCAGCGGCGTGCCCAGGCGTTGCCCGTCCTCCCACAGCGCCGGCGCGTCGTGGGCGCCGTAGCAGCCCTGGATGCGCCAGCCTTGTTCGCGCTCGTCCGGCAGGGCCAGCGCCAGGCAGGGGATGCGCCAGCGCTGGGCGATGACCTGCAACTGCTCGGCCATGACGCTCGGCAAACGCAGCAGGCTGCAGGCGCGCAACTGCTCGGCGATGTGCCCGGCCATCCGTTGGCAGGCTTCGCGCTGGCGCGACTGCTGGCGTTCGAGCAGCAGGTCGGCGATGTCCATCAGTTGCATCAGCCAGCCGTCGCCCTGGGGCTGCACCCAACCGCGCAGGTGCAGGGGCTGGCCGCCGAGGCCGGGAAAGTCCAGGTCCAGCGGCTGCCCTTGCCAGTCCGCCGGCCGGCCTTCGATGGCCAGCGTGCTGTGGGGCAGCACCCAGGCGTTGAGCGGCAGGGGGCTGTCCGTGGGTGCGTGTTGGCCCAACAGGTGCCGCAGCGGGCCGGCGGCCTGCAGCACGCGGCCGTCGGCGTCCAGGTACAGGTGCAGGCCCGAGGCGGGCGAGCCGAGCAGGTTGGGCAGGTCGAGGGCGGCGGGCGGTGCGCGTTTGAGCAGGCGGCCGAGGAGCTTGTCCCCCGAACTCAAAATTGCAGGCTCGACGTGGCGGTCAGGTTGGCCGGCAGGCTGGGCACCGTGCCGACGCCGGGCAACACCAGGAACGGCAGCACCTGATTCAGCTTGCTGGTGGGATAGTTGACGCTGACGGTCAGGGTGCCGGCGCTGTAGACCGCGCTGGTGTCCACGCCGATCACCAGGTTGAACGACGCCGGCACCCAGGCCAGTTGCTGCTGCAAGGTGGTGTTGGCGGTGTTCACCAGCACCGTGGAATAGTTGGCCGTGGCGGGATCCACCGCCACGCCGCGGCGCACCGCTTCGGACGTGGCTTGGTTGAACGACTGCATCAGCACGAACGGCAGGCTGTAACTGACCAGCCCGTAGAACACGGCGAAAAAGATCACGAACACCAGGGCGAACTCGATCGCCACCGCGCCTTTTTGCGACTTCCGGAAGCCGGTTTTCATGAGTGCGTCTACCCTGACAGTCACTGCGTAGTATCAGCATAGAATCATTCAGCGGAAACGGACGGTTTTTACCCGATGCAGACTGTCGTCCTCCTGGCCTGGCTGGCGCTGTGCGCCGCCCAGGACGCCCGCCAGCGGCGGATCGCCAATGCCCTGACCCTCGGTGCGGGCGCGTTGGCGCTGGCCTGGCTGCTGCTCACCGGACGTACCTGGATCGGTGCGGACGCGGTTCAGGGCGGCTGGGCGTTCGGGCTCGCGCTGGCGTTCACGCTGCCGGGCTACCTCATGGGCCGGATGGGCGCCGGGGATGTGAAACTAATGACAGCCTTGGGTCTTGCGACGGACGGTCTTTGGGTGTTGGCGGCGGTGATCGGCGCGGCGGCGGCGAGCGTGGCCTGGTGGCTGCTGGCGCCAAGAGTCTGGCTGCATATGAGTCAAGGGCTTAGGGAGCGTTTGCGCTATCTGGGGCCAGATTCGTCAAAAAAGCTGCCATATGCGCCGTTTGTGCTGGTTGGTGTCGGGCTCGCCTGGCCCTGGATCCATTAGTCGCGAAACGCCACTAGTCTTATGTACATAGTCGGAAAGTGCGTCTACTTTCAAAGCAGGGTATTTCTGCCATCGGTTGGCAGTACAGGAATGGTCAGCTTTGGCCTGGGCATGGAGTGGGACGTGAACAAGCTTACATCGGCGGTGAAGGTTCTGGTGGTCGACGATCAGCCGTTGATCGTCGAAGAACTCTGCGAATTTCTCGAAAGCAGCGGCTACCGCTGCGTCCCTTGTGTCTCCAGCGTGGAGGCCCTCGAACGGTTCAACGATGACGCGGGCATCGGCCTGGTGCTGTGCGACCTGCACATGCCGGAGATGGACGGCATCGAACTGGTGCAGGCGATGCAGCGCCTGGCGGGCAAGCAGCGGGTGTTCGAGGCGATCATGCTCACCGGCCGCGCCGACAAGCAGGACGTGATCAAGGCGCTGCGCGCCGGGATCGCCGACTACTACCAGAAGCCCATCGACCTGGACGAGCTGCTGCAAGGGCTGCAACGCCAGGAGGCGGCCTTGCAGGAGCGGCAGAAGACGCTGCAGCTGGGGCACCTGAACCAGAAGCTGCAGGACCTGTCGTCCTCGATCGACGATCTGTACCAGGACCTGGACAAGGTCCGGCGCGGGCCTTCGGTGCGCGAGGATGAGCCGGCGCAGGGCGATGAGCTGGAGATGCCGGCGATCTTCCATCAGTTGTCGCCGCGTCAGCTCGATGTGGCGCGGCTGGTGGGCAAGGGGCAGACCAACTATCAGATTGCCTGTGAGTTGGGGATCACCGAGAACACGGTGAAGCTGTATGTGTCGCAGGTGTTGCGGTTGACGCATATGCATAACCGGACGCAGTTGGCGTTGGCGCTTTCGCCGGGTGGGGTGGGGGGGCGGCAGCGGGTGACGGCTCACTGAGGTTTTTTGGGGTTTGGGGTGTTGGCCTTGGCGGCCTCTGGGCCGACCAGGCGGTGGGTTGTTTGGTGTGTTTATCCGTTTCTGCGGGTGTGGCGGCTGGCGGTTCCGCCCTTACGGCGGGTCACTTTTTTCAAACGCCCGGAATGCCGGCCCAGAAAAAAGTAACCAAAAAGGCTGGGCCCCAGCGTACGGCCCCTCGCCTAGGCTCGGGGTTCCTTCGCTCCGGGATTCATCCGGGGGCATCGGCTACGGTTTGCTTCGCTGCACCTCCTTCCGATGTGTTTGGCTGCGCCAAACGGCGCTGCGCGCCCACCCCCGGATGAACCCCTCCGCTCAGCCTTCCGAAGGGGCCGGCAGATCAAGATCAAAAGCGAGGCGAGCTGACACTCGGCCTTTTGAGATGTGCGCGATGGCGGCCTGACAGCCGACCACTCCCTCCCTGACTACCTCAATCCCTTGTGGGAGCCAGCCTGCTGGCGATGACGGCCTGCCAACCAACCAATTTCTACCAGACCACCTCAGACCCTGTGGGAGCTGGCTTGCCAGCGATGACGGCCTACCAGCCGACCAACCTCTACCAGACACCACCCGATCCAACTGTAGGAGCCAGCCTGCTGGCGATGACGACCTGACAGCCGACCAATTCCTACCAGACCACCTCAGACCCTGTGGGAGCTGGCTTGCCAGCGATGACGGCCTACCAGCCGACCAACCTCTACCAGACACCACCCGATCCAACTGTAGGAGCCAGCCTGCTGGCGATGACGACCTGACAGCCGACCAATTCCTACCAGACCACCTCAGACCCTGTGGGAGCTGGCTTGCCAGCGATGACGGCCTGCCAGCCGACCAACCTTTACCTGACACCCACCCGATCCAACTGTAGGAGCCAGCCTGCTGGCGATGGCGGCCTACCAGCCAACCAATTCCTCCCAGACCACCCCAATCCCCTATAGAACCTGGCTGCGGTTCAGAGCCGAAATGTTTAAAGGCTGTTTCAAATTTTACGAACCCTCCCACAAGGTTTTCAGGTTGTCCGTCGGAAGCCCGCTCTCTAGTCTTGGGTTGTCGCTGACACCTCAGCGATCGGGTGTGAGAACCCGCATGAGCTTGAAACTAGCGCCAGTACCACCATAATTGCCGCCAGCTGATCGGCTGTCGCAATGCTCTATGGCGGCTGTGTGCGGGCAGACTTCGGTCTGGCCGGTTTTCTGCTCACCGGTTTCTCACTCCGCACATGGTTGCCACCTCTCTTCGCCGCGTGAGAAACGGCGGTTGGAGGTGCTTCGATAACGAGCAGAGGTATTTATGAGCAAAGTCATCCCCGATCCCCCCTACAACATCACCAACCCCTTCGCCGAAGACAAGCGCGCCGAAGACCTCATCAAGGACCGCAACGCCTCCCGCCGCGCCCTCGATTTCTATCTCAACCCGGAGCCGGCCAACCCGCGTCAGCCCAGCGAGATGTTCGGGGTGCATCCGAACATCGATTCCGAAAGCCTGCTGGTCCACGCCTGCGAGTCCCTGGCCTCGGCCCATGTCATGTCCGGCAATTTCGCCAACGAGCTCAAGGGCCCGCAGCGCAGCACGGCGCTGGCGATCCAGCAGATCGTCATGCTGGCCGAGCTGTCGGTGAACCGCGCGCTGGATCGGGTCAAGCCTAACGGGCTGGGCATCGTGTAACCGTTCGGCACGGGCATCTTCGGCGCCGGGTACATCGCCATCGCCAGCCTGCTGGCGATGAAGGCCCAACGGATGTCCCGTCAGTTCTTGGTCTCGATCTTCCCGCCCGCATCCGGGTCGTAGAAGTCGGGGATTTCGTATTTGTATTTCTTCAGCCACCGCTGCATCGCCAGTTCCCGTTCGGCGGCCGTGGCGGTCTGCGGGGTGGGGGAGGCGGCCTTGTTGCGGCTTTGCAGCAGCAGCCAGCCTTCGGTTTCCTGCTGCTGGGCCGAGGCGGGGCCGGCGTCGATGGCGTGGGCGCCGAGGGGCAGGCTCAGCAGGGTCAGGCAGCACAGGCCTTTGAGGGTGTTCATGGCGGCCTCCTTGGGGGTCATTTGAGTGTCGACGGCTGCGGATCGGCGACGACGGCGACCTGGTTGCCGGCAGCGGGCCGGGTGGGGGCCGGGGCCTTGAGCCGTTCGGCGCGCTGCTGGGCTTCGGTGAACTGTTCCGGGGTCAGGTGGGCGCGGCTGACGATTTCGGCGGCCTGCTGCCAGTTGTCCTGGTACAGCAGCAGGGTGACCAGGTTCAGGGTCGCCAGCGGGTTGTTCTGCTGAAGCTCGATGGCGGTGAGGAATTCGAAGCGGGCGTCTTCCAGGCGCAGTTGGTTGAGGTACACCACGCCCAGGTCGTTGCGGATCTTCTCGTTGGTCGGGGCCAGGCGGGCGGCCCGTTGCAGGTGGGCCTGGGCCTGGCCGTTGTCGCCCCGGGCCGCGTAGAGCTGGCCCAGGCCGTGTTCGGCGTCGGCGTTCAGGCACGAGCCCAGCAGGCTGCGGTACAGGGGTTCGGCTTCGCTGCGCCCGAGCAGGCGATAGACTTTGGCCTTGCGCAGGCGCACCTCGCCGAGGCTGTCGGGCAGGCTTTGCAGGTTGGCCAGGCTGGCGTGCAGTTTGCCGTCGTTGGCCAGGTCGTCGGCCAGGTTCAGGGCCAGTTCCTGTTCGGAGCTCAACTTGCTGCAGCTGGCCGGCGCGAGGATCGCCGTCCACGGCGCCTGGCCGTCGGTGGCGCAGCCGCCGAGCATCAACAGGGTCGCCACGACCATCAGTGCTTTCATCAAACGCTCTCCTTAGCCAGGTTCAGGACGCGAACGCCCGGGTAATCGCGGTGAAGCCGGGACCGGCCAGCACGATCAGCAGGGCCGGGAACAGAAACAGCATCATCACCACCGACATCTTGGCCGACATCTTCGAGATGTATTCCTGCAGGCGCGTCAGGCGTCGGTCGTCCAGCAACTGCTTGAGCGCCAGCAGCGATTTCATCGCGCCGCCGCCCTGCTGGATCAGCTGTTGCAGGATCACGCAGGTATCGGTGAATTCGTCCACTGCCAGCTGTGCGGCGGTCTTGTTCAGTTCTTGGCCGAGTTCGAGGCCGGAGTCCACGCGAGACAGGATCAGGCGCAGTTCGCGGGTCAGCTCCGGCAACAGCTTTTGCCCTTCGAGGCTGAGCACGCGCAGGGCCTGTTCGACGGCCATGCCGGACTCGAACAGGATGCGCAGCAGCGGAATGAACGTCGACACTTCCACCGCGATGGCCTTCTGCCGGCGGGCGGCGGCGTAGGCCAGCAGGCGTTTGGGCAGCAGGTAGCCGGCGCCGGTGGCGAGCATCGGCACCAGCCAGCCGTTCGCTGCCTGGGGGAAGAACACTTCGCGCAGGAACAGGCCCAGCCCCAGGGTCAGAAGCGGCGTGCCGATCTGGCAGGCGGCGTACAGCGAACGTTCGCTGGCGCGGCGCCAGCCGAGGCGGGCGAGCAGGGTCTGGGTTTCGCTGTCGATGCTCACCGAACGCTGGCCGAAGCGACTGCTGCCCAAGGCCCGCAGCCACTGGCCGACGCGGTTCTCGCGCACCAGGTGGCCTTGCAGGCGTTCGTTGACCTGGCGCACCCGGCGCCGCTCGGTCAGCAGGTGGTTGGCCACCAGCAGCAGGGCGCCGAGCAACAGCAGGAGGGCCGCCAGGATCACCATCTCAGACGCTCCTCAGCATGCGCCACAGCAGCAGGCTGCCCGCCACCTGCAGCAGCACCGCGACGATCAGCATGGTGTGGCCCGCCGGGTCGTTCCACATGACCAGCATGTAGCCGGGGTTGGTGAGCATGAAGTAGCTGACCAGCAGCACCGGCAACGAGCCCAGCACCCAGGCGGTCATCCGCGTCTCGCCCGTCAGGGCGCGCAGTTGGCGGGCGCCCTGGTCGCGTTCGCGGATCAGCTTGATCAGGTTCTCCAGCAGTTCGCTGGCGTTGCCGCCGTAGCGGTGGTTGACCTTCAGGCCCAGGGCGAACATGCGCAGCTCATCCTGTTCGTAGAGTTCGGCGAAGTCGCTCACGGCGTCCGGCAGGTTGACCCCCAGTTGTACGTTGCGCTGCACCCGGCCCATGGCGCTCTTGAGCGGATCCTCGCTGCTTTCGATGCTGCCCAGCACCGCGTCGCTCAGGGTGCGCCCGGACTTGAGGCTGCGCACCGTGTGGTCGAGCAACTGCGGCAACTGCTCGATCATGCGCTTGAGCCGGCTGCGGTACAGCCAGGCGATGTACAGCCGCAGGGCCAACGGCGGCGCCAGCAACGCGGTGAGCAGGCCGAACCAGTCGGCCAGCAGGTAGCCCAGCAGCAGGGCGACGGTCCACAGGGTCAGCCACAGCCCGAAACGCTCGCTCGGCCGGCCCAGCCCGGCCTGCAGGAACATCCGCTCCAGGGGTGCCCAGGTAGGCTTTGCCACGGCCGTCTGCGGCTGGCCCGCCGCGAGGCGGTTGAGCACCCGTTCGTTGGCGGTCTTGTGCACGCCGTGCAGGAACAGACGGATCGACAGCCCCAGCAACAGCAGGCAAATGGCGATCAGGATCACCGGCCCCATCATCATGAAAGCTCCGTGCGGCCCAGGCCCGTTTCGTGGCGCAGCTTGTCGCCGGCCGGGTTGACCGCCTCGCGCAGGAAGCCGAAGCCGGTGCGCCGGTCCAGGCGGAACAGGGTGTTGGTGACGTAGATGTCCTCGCGCACGCCCACCACTTCCACCACCTCGCTGACGCAGCGGCGGCCGTCGGGCATGCGGGTCAGCTGGATGATGAGGTCCAGCGCCGCGCAGATCATCTGGCGCAGGGTGCGCTCGGCCACGCTGCGGCCGGTCAGGCCCACCAGGGTCTCCAGGCGCAGCAGCGCGTCCTGGGCGTTGTTGGCGTGCACGGTGCTCATGGAACCGTCGTGGCCGGTGTTCATCGCCGTCAGCACGTCGAGCACTTCGACGCCGCGGATCTCGCCGAGGATGATCCGGTCCGGGCGCATCCGCAGGGCGTTGCGGATCAGGTCGCTGGCCTTCACTTCGCCGTGGCCTTCGGCGTTCGGCGGGCGGGTCTCCAGGCGCACCACGTGAGGGTGGCCCAGTTGCAGTTCGGCGACGTCCTCGATGGTCACCAGCCGTTCGTGGGGGTTGATCAACTGGCTGAGGATGTTCAGCAGCGTGGTCTTGCCGGTGCCGGTGCCGCCGCTGATGAGGATGTTGCAGCGCCGGCCCACGGCCTCCTGGAAGCACTCGAAGATCGGCAGGTCGATGGTCTGCATGGCGATCAGGTCGCTGCTCTTGAGCATGTCCTTGCGGAACTTGCGGATCGACAGGCACGGCCCGTCGAGGGCGATGGGCGGGATGATCGCGTTGACCCGGCTGCCGTCCGGCAGGCGTGCGTCGACCATCGGTGACGACTCGTCCAGCCGCCGCCCGAGGGGCGCAAGAATGCGTTGCATGACCCGCTCGACATGGTGCGCATCGATGAAGCGCAGGTCGCTCTGGTGCAGTACGCCGTCGCGTTCGATGAACACCCGGTGCGGGCCGTTGACCAGGATTTCGGTGACGGCGCTGTCGCGCAGCAGCACTTCGAGGGGGCCGAAGCCGGTGAGCTCGTCGACGATCTCTTCGGCCAGGCGCTCCATCTCGTAGCGGGAAATGGCCAGGTGCAGGCGGGCGATGTATTCGGCGACCTTGTCGATGACGAACTGCGCCAGTTGCTGGCGCGAGCCTTCGAGCAGGTTTTTCCCGGACTCCTCGATGGCGTCGATGATATAGCGGTGCAGCACCAGTTTCAGGCCTTCGTGGTCGGCGTTGCCGGCGGGGCTGCGCGTGGGGGCGCCGAACAGTTTTTCCGGGCTCATGAGGTGCCTCGCAGGCGGTCGAACCAGGTGACCTTCGGCTTGGTCAGGCTTTCGGAGCGCTTGGCCAGCCGCTCGCCGAGGGTGCGCAGGCTCTGGGTGAGCTTCTCCCTCGGGGCCAGCTCGAACAGGCTGACGCCCTGGTTCTTGGCGTTCAGGCGCAGTTCCGGGCTCAGGGCCAGCACGGCGATGACTTCCAGGTTGAAGGTCTTGCCGAGGGTGTCCGAGTCCGGCGCGACGTTGTTCAGGTAGCGGTCGATCAGCAGGCGGCCGTGGTCGAGCTTCATGCCCTTTTCCCGCCACAGGTTGTACACCGCCAGGTTGCGCCGGCAATCGAGGACGTTCTGGTCGGTGTACCACAGCAGTTTGTCGCAGTGGCTGACGAAGGTGCGCAGGGCTTCGCTGTCGGGCTGGCCGGTGAGGTTCACCACGATGTGCTGGAAGTGCTGGCGCAGGGCGCTGAGCAGCATGTACAGCTCGGCGGCGCTGGTGCTTTCCAGCGGTTCGTCGTTGTCGGCGTAGGCCAGGATGCGCAGGCCCGCTTCGGCGCTGGTGAAGGCGCTGTCGATCAGGGTGGCGTCGAGCCGGCGCAGATGGCGCAGGGCGTCGCCGAAGTGGAACGAGCTCTCCAGGCCCAGCAGCGCCAGGCTGTCGCCTCGGGGCAGGCCCAGGTCCAGCAGCAGCGTCTGCTGCCCGCTCTTCTGCACCACCAGCGCCATGTGGTTGGCCAGCAGCGCGCCGTCGGAGCCGCCCTGCACGCCGTACATCACCGTGAGGCCGCCCAGTTGCGTGTTCGGCGCCACCGGCGGCAGGCGTTTGCTCAGGCGCCGCACCAGGCCGGCGACCTCGCTTGAGCGCGAGCCGTAGGCAACGAAGTCCCGGGCGCCGGCGCGCATGGCGTTGAGCACCAACTGGTTGTCCATACCGTCGCCTAGGGCGACGATGGCCAGCATCGGCTTGGCCTCCAGCGCCCCTTCGATCAGGGCGCACTGGGCCACCACGTGGTCGCGGTCGAGGCCGACGAACACCAGGCTTGCGAACGTGACGTCCACCAGCGCCAGCAGTTCGTCGAGGCTGCCGCCACCGGCGCTCACCACTTGCCCCAGCGGCGCAAGGGCGTTCTGCAGCCATTCCAGGTCGGTGCTGTTGCGGGTGATGGCGAGGAACGTCTGGCTCAGGCTCTGGCTCATTGGGATAACCCGCTGCGCTTGTCGAAGTTGCCGTTTTCCAGGAAGAACATGCGGTAGAAGTTCGGGTCGTAGTTGCGCAGTTTTTCCCCCGGCAATGCCGGCAACTGCGCCTGGGCCGACAGCGGCTGCACCAGGTGCGGGGTGACGATCATCAGCAGTTCGCGCTCTTCGCGCTTGATCTGCGAGCTCTTGAAGAACGCCCCCAGCACCGGGATGTCGCCCAGGCCCGGAAACTTGTCGACCTGGGAGGAGTTGGTGGTGCTGATCAGGCCGCTGATGACGAAGCTTTCGCCGTCGGCCAGGGAAATGCTGGTGTCGGTGCGCCGGATGGTCAGGGCCGGCACGGTGGTGCCGGCGATGTTCACGGCGTTGCTGAAGTCCAGTTCGCTGACTTCCGGCGCGACCTTCAGGGCGATGCGGTCGTGGCCGATGATGGTCGGGGTCAGGGTCAGGCGGATGCCGAATTCCTTGTACTCGATGGACACGCTGTCGCTGCCGGAGCTGGGCACCGGGATGGGAATCTCGCCGCCGGCCAGGAAGCTCGCGCTCTGCCCGCTCAGGGCCACCAGGCTGGGCCGCGCCAGGGTGTAGGCGAAGCCGCTGCCCTCCAGCGCGTTGATGATCGCCATGGTCTTGCCGCCGATCCACGAGAAGTTGAACAGCGAGTTGTCCACCGGCAGTTTCGGTGTCGGCACGCCGTCCACCGGCGGCAGGGTGCCGGGGGAGCCGAACAGGAAGTTGCCGCGGGTGCCGATCAGCGAAGCGGTGGCCTGCTTGAGCTTGGTGCGGCTGACTTCGACGAAGCGGATGTCGGTCTGCACCTGCGACGGCAGCTGCGGGTCATCCGACGGCAGCGCGCCGGCGCTGGTCAGGGCGGCGGTGGCGGCGCCCTGGACGAACACCATGCTCTGGCGCGGCTCCTTGGCGCAGGCGGTCCAGACCATCAGGCTGGTGGCGCCGGGGGCCATGCCGGTGAGCAGGAACGAGGAACTGCCGTTGGCATGCACGTCGGCGATCTTCGGGTCGCCGATGGCCAGGCGGGTGATCGCCACCGGCGACTGCATGTCCTGCTGCAACCCTTCGCCGATCTCGATCACCGGCGGCAGCCGGCCCAGGCTCGCACAGTTGCCGGTGGCCGCCAGGGCGGCGTCCATCGACAGCCCGGTCAGCAGCAAGGCCATGAGCGCGGTTTTGAACGTCGGCCGGAAGCGACTCTGCATGCACGTGGATCCTTGCTCAGTCATGGGGTTTGTTGGGTGATCTGGTTGCCGCGGATGATCTCCACCGCCGCCCGCGGGCTGCCCGTGCTGCGTTCGGCCGCCGGCGGTTTGGGCGCGCTGCCCAGGGCCAGTTGGGTGAACTGGAAGAGTTGGCTGTCGGCGGCGTCGAGGTGTTGCGGCGCCTCGTGTTCGCCGGCCCAGTACTTGGCCAGGCGCTGTTCTTCGCTGCTGCGCACCGCCAGGCGCAAGGTGCCGACCTGGGTGGCGAGCATCAGCCGGCTCAGCAGGGGTTCGGGCACGGCCAGCACCACGGTGCGCGCGGCGATCCGGCGCTGGTCCTGCTTGAGCTTTTCGTCGGCGCCCAGGGTCGGCGAGGCGGGCTGGCCGTCGTTGGTCAGGCCGTACTGCTCGCCGACGCCCAGCACGCGCAGGGCCGGCACCACGGTCTGCGCCGACTGCTGCGGGTTGCTGGCGTCCTGGCGCAGGTACAGCAGCACGTCGACGTAGTCGCCGGGGATCAGTTGCCCGGCGGCGCCGATCACCTCGTCGACCGCCACCGCCAGGGCGCGCTCGTCGCGGCGGATCATGCGCGCCAGCGTGCCGCCGGCGGTGAAGCTGTCTTCGTTGAGCCAGGTGCCGGCGCTCAGGTGGCGCCAGGGCATGCGGCCCACGGCCTGCTCCAGGGTGCCCAGGCTGCCGGCGGGCGCGCTGCGCAGCTTTTCGATGGCAAGGTCGGCGGCGGTCAGCGGTGTGAAGGGGGGCACGTCATGCAGCAGCACCACCACCGGTTGACGGGTCTGGTCTTCGGCGGCGGCGACGGTTTTCTCGACGCTGGCCGCCGGCGCGGCGGGGGCGGCAGGGGCCTCGGCGACGGGGGCCGGCTGGCGGCTGAGCACCAGGCCCCAGTAGCCCACCACGATTGCCCCGAGCATAAGCAGGGCCGCAAGGCCCAAGGTGACGCGACTGTTCATGACGGCTCTCCCTTTCCTGCTGCACCTCTGGCCCGCACTTTCCTGAACAAGGGAACTTCGCAATCAGGCAGCTATGAACATGCAACGATTTGGCTATTTCCACGCTAGCTGATCCGAGCCAAAACGCCATTACTGCCCGGAAAATAACCTACGAAAGTAGGGTCGGCGGCCAATTAGCAGACGCAAACCGCCGCGTCACGAACGGATTAATCCTTTGTGATTAATCCGTTCTTACAGTTGTTGCGCCGAGCTTTGTTGGCAATGCTCAAATGGCACGGTGGAGGCTTTGCCGCCGTTGCGTGAATCGGCGCCAGGCGCGCAAAGGAGTGGACGTATGCTTCGCATGATCATTGATTATCTGGTGGCCCGGGCCCTGCTGTTCTTCAAGAAGGATGACGGCGCCTCGGCGATCGAATACGCCATTGTGGTGGCGATGGTGGCTGTCGTCGTCGTGGTGTTCGTGACCCCGGTCGGCGCAAGGGTGCTGAACATCTTCAACGCCATTCTGACCTCCCTCGGCGGGACAACGGTGACCCGTCCGGTGATCCCTTGAGCGAATTCCCCCCTGTTCTCGTCGGTGCCTGCCCGCGGCCCCTGAAAGGGTGCGTGCAGGCATTACCCTAGCGACCGGATCCCCGGTGTCGGAAGGAGAACGATCATGTTCCTTGATTACCTGATGATGCGTGTGCGTCTGTTTCTGGCCCGTACCGATGCGGCGTCGGCCATCGAGTACGCCATTGTCGTGGCGATGGTGGCGGTGGTGGTCGTGGTGTTCGTGACCCCCGTGGGGGGCAGGGTGCTGGCGATCTTCAACAACATCCTGGTGGCGCTGGGCGGCTCGGCGCAGTCCGCTCCGGCGCAGATGCCGTAGCCGGACCGGTCGCCTGCGGCGAAAGCCCCGCTACACTCGGTTCCACTTTTTGCCTTTCAGGGATTGCCCATGACTGCCTCCTCTTTGCCGCGCCAACAGTTGCTTCTGGTTGACGATGAGGAGGACGCGTTGCTGGAGCTGGCGGAGCTGCTGGAGGGCGAGGGGTTTGTCTGCCACACGGCGACGTCGGTGAAGCTGGCCCTGCACCACCTGACCCGGCATCCCGACATTGCCCTGGTGATCACCGACCTGCGGATGCCGGAGGAGAGCGGCATGTCGCTGATCCGGCGGCTGCGCGAGCATACGTCCCGCGAGCATTTGCCGGTGATCGTGACGTCGGGGCATGCGGACATGGAAGACGTCAGCGACATGCTGCGGTTGCAGGTGCTGGATCTGTTTCGTAAGCCGATCTATCACGTCAGGTTGTTGGAGACGTTGGATAATTTGTTTCCTAAGCCGAAGGTGAATGTGTCTTGAGCTTTGGCCTTTTGGCCTTTTGACCCTTTAGCCTTGGCGGCCTGTGGGCCGACCAGGTTGTGGGTTGTTTTGTGTGTATATCCGTTTCTTCGGGTGTTGCCGCTGGCGGTTCCGCCCTTACGGCGGGTCACTTTTTTCAAACGCCCGGAATGCCGGCCCAGAAAAAAGTAACCAAAAAGGCTGGGCCCCAGCGTACGGCCCCTCGCCTAGGCTCGGGGTTCCTTCGCTCCGGGATTCATCCGGGGGCATCGGCTACGGTTTGCTTCGCTGCACCTCCTTCCGATGTGTTTGGCTGCGCCAAACGGCGCTGCGCGCCCACCCCCGGATGAACCCCTCCGCTCAGCCTTCCGAAGGGGCCGGCAGATCAAGATCAAAAGCGAGGCGAGCTGACACTCGGCCTTTTGAAGAGCCGCGATGGCGGCCTGACAGCCGACCAACCTCTACCTGACACCACCCGATCCAACTGTAGGAGCCAGCCTGCTGGCGATGACGACCTGACAGCCGACCAATCCCTCCCAGACCACCTCAGACCCTGTGGGAGCTGGCTTGCCAGCGATGGCGGCCTGACAGCCGATCAACCTCTACCTGACACCACCCGATCCAACTGTAGGAGCCAGCCTGCTGGCGATGACGGCCTACCAGCCAACCAATCCCTCCCAGCCCACCTCAATCCCTGTGGGCACTACAGTGCGACGACTCAACTTGCCACCGACAGGGCCGGCACACCCCCCATCACCAACAAAACTGTGGAAACCAACCTACAGCTGATAACTGAAACTGATGCTGTAGCGCATCCGCCGGTTGAAGGTGTCCAGCGCCTCGTCCGACATCGGCTTGGCCGCCTCCAGGGCGATGTTGTAGTACTTCGCGTCGCCGAACCTGAGCCCGAGCGCCGCCGACGACAGGCTGTTGGCCTGCACCGGCAAGCGGTTGAACCAGCTGCGCGAGCGGTCCAGCACCACGTACGGCTGCAGGATGCGCACCCAGTTGCCCTCGCGGTTGAAGCTGTAGTTGATCTCGTAGGCCACGCCCCAGCCCTTGTCGCCGGAGGCCTGGTCGTCGGGGTAGCCGCGGCCGAAGTTCTGGCCGCCGAACACCGCCCGTTCGCTGTCGGGCAAGGTGTCGTCGCTCCAGTACAGCGCCGCCGACGCCACGCCCTGCCAGTTGTCGAGGAATTTGTCGCTCTGCACCCCGGACAGCCGCAGGCGGAAGAAGCTCAGGTCGATGGCGTCGTTGTTGGTGTGGGCGCCCATGCTGTCGAAGCCCTGGTAGACGCCGCCGCTGAGGATCCGCAGTTGCCGGGCATCGGCCTTGCGCCAGTCGCTTTCGAAGGCGAGGGCGCGGATGTCGGTGCGTTCTTCGACGCTCAGCGGGTAGCCGATGACCTTGTAGCGGGTCTTGTCGTTGACCGCGTACAGGCGCGAGCCGGCGGTCAGCAGTTCGTTGGGCGAAGCGATCAGCGGCAGGCTGAAACCGAAGGAGTAGCGGTCGTTCTCGCGGTGCGGCTTGAGTTGCAGACCGTTGTCCAGCAGCACATTGGTGCCGGGGTCGGCGCGGTAGCGTGAGGCGGACAGGATCAGCTGCGAGCCTTCGTCGTCGATGAACTGGCTGTAGTCCGCGCGGTAGTAATGCTCGTGGTCGTCCCCCGGCGGAAACAGGCCGCTGAGGGTCAGCTGTTCGCCCATCGACGTCTGCGAGTTGCTGCTGACGCCGAGCAGGGCCTGGGTGCCGTTGCGGTTGTCCTCGGTGGTGCTCAGGGTGCTGGTGAACGGCTTGCGGCTGGCCTGGGCCAACAGCGTCGTGGCGCCGTCGGTGGTGCCGGGCGGCGGCACCTGGGCCTGCAGGGTGACGCCGGGGATGCGGGTCATCAGGGTGGTGTAGCGTTCGAAGGTCTTGCGGGTCAGCGGGCGTTCGGCCTGGATCTTGGCCGCCAGCCGGTCGAGCAGGCCCTTGACCCGGCCGATGTCGCCCTGCACCTGCACGTCGCGCACGTAGCCTTCCACCAGCACCACCCGCGCCACGCCGTCGTCGAAGGACTGCTGCGGCAGGAAGGCGTAGGACAGCAGGTAGCCGTCCTGCTGGTAGCGGCGGCTGATGCTGCGGGTCGCCTCGATCAGGTCGGCGAGGCTGGATTCGCGTCCGATCAGGGGTTGGTAGATGGCCGCCAGTTCGTTCAGCGGGTAGAGCGTGCCGCCTTCGATCTGCACGGTCTTCAAATGGATCTTGGTGCCCATCATCAGCGGTTGCGCAGCCGTGGCGCCGGGTTCTGGCACCTGCAACGGTGCGGCGTTGGGGCGGTAGGCGTCGGCCGGCAGGTTGGGCACCGGGAGGTTGCGGATGGTTTCGTTGCTGTTGAGGAAGCTGGGCAGGGTGTCGGCGAGGGCCGTGCAACTGAGACCGAAGAACAGCAGGGACGCCATGATGCGCATAGGACACTCCATGTTCAGACCGCAGCACTTGGCTGATGCTTTCCCAAGAAAAAGGCGGAAGATCCGCGGGGATCTTCCGCCTCCAACCAAGCGTAGGCGCTGTAGGGATGGCCGTCGAATCGGCCAGGTGCAATTAGCGTTGGGTGCCGCCCAGCGCGCCGGTGAGGCCGCCGAGGGCTCCCCCCAGTCCGCCGCCGGTATTGCCGGTGTTGCCGGTGCCGCCGGTGACCAGGCCGCCGACGGCGGAGACGGTGCCGCCCACGGCGGTCACGGTGTTGCCTACGGCGGTGACGACAGGGTTACTGCCGGTGCCGGCGATGGCGCCGCCCACATTGGCGACGGTGGTGCCGACCTGGCCGGTGAGGCTGGCCACCGGACTGCCGACGCCGGTGGCGGCGCCGACGTTCTGGGTCAGGCTGGTGACGGCCGTGGTGACCGGGGCCAGTCCGCTGCCCACGTTGGTGCCCAAGGTTGCCAGCGGCGTGGTGGGGCTGGTGATCGGGGTGCCCGAGCCGCCGAGCACGGTGTTGACCGAAGCCACCACGTTGCCGACCGAGGCCACGACACCGCCGGGCGCCGTCAGGCTGCCGTTGCTGGTGGCCGCCCCGCCGCCGACGTTGACCGCCGCGCCGCCGACGGTCTGCAGCAGGCCGGTGCCGCCCAGGCCACCGCCGATGCCCCCGGTGGAGCCGCCGGTGCCGTTGTCGGTCAGCCCGCCGGCCTTGGCGACCGTGGTGCCGACGTTGCTGAGGGCGCCGCCTACGGTGCTGGTCAGCGCATTGCCGCTGCCGGCGCCGGTGACGTTGTTGCCCAGGCCGTCGACGGCGCCGCCGACCTTCTGCAGCACACCGTTGAGGGGGGCGCCCAGCCCTGTGGCGCTGCCGAGCTTGTCGGTGGTGCTTTCGACCATGGCGATCACCGGCACCAGTTGCTTGCTCACCTGTTGGGTGGCCGAGCCGAGCGGGCCGCTGGTGGTGGCGGTGCTCAGGGTGTCGCCGAGCATGGTGACTTTTTCGCCGACGCCGTCGAGCACCGGCGCGACCCGGGTGACCACGCCGCCGACCACCGGAATGCTGCCGGTGGCGCTGGCCAGTTTGCCGCTCAGGTCGGACACGCCGTTGCCCGCATCCTGCACCACGCCGCCGAGCGCCGAGGCGGTCACGCCCAGGCCGTTGTCCGTGGTGCCCAGCTTGCCGAGGCCGTTGGCCACGCCGTCACCCAAGGTGCTCACGACGTTGCCGGCGGTGGTGGCGAAACTCTGTACGATGCCGCCGGCCACCGGCAGGCCGCTGAGCGCATCGCCGACCTGACCGACGCCGTTGCCGACGCCTGCCACGGTGTTGCCCACGTCCTGCACCAGAGTGCTGGTCACCAAGGGTTGAGGGCCGGAGGGGTTGGTGGGACCGGTCGGATCCGTCGGGTTGGTGGGGTTGGTCGGATCGGTGCCGCCCGTTCCGCCAGTGCCGCCTGTACCTCCGGTTCCTCCTGTGCCACCGGTTCCTCCGGTACCGGCGGTGTCGCCGCTGCCGCCCGTGCCGCCCGTTCCGGTCGAGCCGCCTGTGCCGCTGGTGCCGGCGGCGGTGCCGTCGGACGAGGAACTGCCGGAGCTGCTGTGATGGCCGCCACCGCCGCTGCTGCAGCCGGCGAGGCCGAGGGAGAGGATCAATGCCAGAGCTGTCGCTGTTTTGCACCACGCTTGATTGTTCATGATTGAGAGTCCTTGCACCTGTCACAACGTTCGTTGTTGCCGAGGGCTCCCCGGTTCTGTCGCCGGCGATGCCTTCGTCCGTTGTGGTCATCTCAATCGAGCGGTTGGATCCACGCCATTCTCAAGTTGGTATTAACGCCTTCCTGCAAGGGGCGGCGGATGCTGCCTAAGGACTAATCCTGTGGTGATAGGTGCGCCGAAAAAAGCCTTGCAAATCAATGGCGGCGTTTGGCGCGGCAGGGGCGGGCGGTGCGGAAAAACTTAAGTGATATACACACAATTTCCAGGTCGCCCCACCGCCCTCGGCGAGGGAGCGTGCTCCCGCCCGGTGGCTCAGCCGCCGGCCGGAACCCCGCTCAAGCGACCGGTCGCCAGTCGCCCACCATGTGCTCCAGTCCAGCGGCTCCGGTCAGGCGCAATTCGCCGCTGGAACCGGCGGCGCTGGCCAGCAGCGTCACCTCGCTGGGCAAGCGCACCGGTTTGCGAAAGTGCACGGTCACCTCCAGGTTGGCCTTGGGCAGCCGGTCGGCCAGCGCGGCGAGGGTGCGGGCCTTGTTCCACAGGCCGTGGGCGATGGCGCTGGGGAAGCCGAACAGCTTCGCGCTGGGGCCGCTCAGGTGGATCGGGTTGCAGTCGCCGGACACCTTGGCGTATCGCCGGCCGATGTCCGCCGGAGCGTTCCACTGCGCCACTTCCGTCAGGGGCAGCGACGGTTCCCACGACGAGGCCTGCGGCTCGCCCTCAAGCTTCACGCCGCGGCACAGCATCCGGCTTTCGGCTTCCCACAGCGGCCCGAGCTGATCGTCGAGGGTGGTCAGCAGATCGAAGGTCGCGCCTTTGGGATGGGGTTGCAGGTTGCGCACCTGCACGCCCACCAGCGCCCGGCTGACCCCGCCCATCGGCCGCAGCACGCGGAGCCGGTTGCTCAGGTGGATCAGCCCCAGCAAAGGGAACGGAAACGCCTTGTCCGTCAGCAGGCGCATCTGCAGGGCGAACGCCAGAATGTGCGGATAGGTCGGCGGCAGCAGGCCGTCGTCGGCGAAGCCGCAGACGGTGCGGTAGGCCGCCAGCCGCCGGCCATCGACGTCCACCCAGCAGCGCAGGCCCAGGTCGGGCAGGGTGGTGCCGGTGATTTTGCGGCGGGTCGCGGCCCGCAGGTAAAGGCCGGGCAAGCCCGGTTCGCGCTCCAGTGTCTGCCAGTCGTTGCTCATGCCTAGGCCCCCAACACGCTTTGTCCGCAGACCCGCAAGGCCTGCCCGGTGAATGCCCCGGTGCCCGGCTGCGCCAGCCACGCCACCGCCTCGGCGACGTCCTGGGGCAGGCCGCCCTGGCCCAGGGAACTCATGCGCCGGCCGGCCTCGCGCAGGCCGAACGGAATGTGCGCGGTCATCTGGGTCTCGATGAAGCCGGGCGCCACGGCGTTGATGCTGATGCCCCGTGCCTGCAGCGTCGGCGCCCAGGCCTGGGCCAGCCCGATCAGCCCGGCCTTGCTCGCCGCGTAGTTGGTTTGCCCGCGGTTGCCGGCGATGCCGCTGATCGAGGCCAGCAGGATGATCCGTGCGTGGTCGTGCAGGGCGCCGCTGTCGAGCAGGGCCTGGGTCAGTGTCTGAGGGGCGTTGAGGTTGACCGCCAGCACCGCGTCCCAGAAGTCCGGCGTCATGTTGGCCAGGGTCTTGTCGCGGGTGATGCCGGCGTTGTGCACGAGGATGTCGAGGCCGTCGGGCAACTGTTCGGTCAGTTGCGCGGCGGCGTCCTCGGCGCAGATGTCGAGGGTGACGGCGCGCCCGCCCAGCCGTGCGGCGAGGGCCTCCAGGTCGCTTTTGGCCGGCGGCACGTCGAGCAGGATCACGTCGGCGCCGTCGCGGGCCAGGGTTTCGGCGATGGACGCGCCGATGCCCCGTGCCGCGCCGGTCACCAGCGCCTTGCGCCCGGCCAGGGGGCGTGTCCAGTCGCTGACCTGGGTGCTGCAGGCCTGGAGGCGGATGACCTGCCCGGACACGAAGGCGCTCTTGGGCGACAGGAAAAACCGCAGTGGGCCTTCCAGTTGGTCCTCGGCGCCGTCGCCGACGTAGATCAGCTGCAGGGTGCCGCCGCTGCGCAGCTCCTTGGCCAGCGAACGGGAGAACCCTTCGAGCGCCCGTTGCGCGCTGGCGGCGAACGGATCGTCCAGCGACTCCGGCGCGCGGCCCAGGATCACCAGGTGGGCGCAGCGGTCGAGGCTCTTCACCAGCGGCTGGAAGAATTCGCGCAGGCGCTTGAGCTGATCGGTGCGTTGCAGGTCGCTGGCGTCGAACACCACGGCCTTGAGTTTCGGGCCCGCGCCGGGAATCCACTCGGTGAGGGAGGCCGGTTCGTCGCCGTAGCGGTAGATGGCGTCGGTCAGGCGGTTGGCGAAGGCGCTGACGCGGGCGGCCAACGGCCCGCCGCCGATCAGCAGCGCGCCCTCCACCGGCCGCAGGCGCCCGGCCTGCCAGCGCTCCAGCCGCACCGGCGACGGCAGGCCCAGGGCGCCGACCAGGCGGTGGCCGAGGGGCGAGTTGGCGAAGTCGATATAGCGGTCAGACATGGAACGCTCTCCGGAAAAAGATGCTCAGAGTGTGGACTGCCCAAGGCAAACAATCGTTCGGTCCGTGCAATAGGGCCTACGCTTGAACACTGAGGTTTAGCAGGTCTTGCGCAGAAATGCGGATCGGGCAGGCGCAACCGTCCTGCTCGGCGGCGGATCTGGCGCCTCAGGGTTTGGATCAAGACAGCCATGCCCCAGGAACTTGCTTAGGTGTGCCATCCAACAAGGAGCTTTTCATGACTCAGCTGCGCCGCGTCGCGATCATCGGCGGCAACCGGATACCGTTCGCCCGCTCCAACGGGCCCTACGCCACCGCCAGCAACCAGGCGATGCTCACCGCCGCGCTCGAAGGCCTGATCGAACGCTACGGCCTGCACGGCCTGCGCCTGGGCGAAGTGGCGGCGGGGGCGGTGCTGAAGCTGTCGCGGGACATGAACCTGACCCGCGAATGCGTGCTCGGCTCGCGGCTGTCGCCGGCCACGCCCGCCTACGACATCCAGCAGGCCTGCGGCACCGGCCTTGAGGCGGCGCTGCTGGTGGCCAACAAGATCGCCCTCGGCCAGATCGAGTGCGGCGTGGCCGGCGGCGTCGACACCACGTCGGACGCCCCCATCAGCGTCAGCGAAGGCCTGCGCAAGATCCTGCTGCAAGCCAACCGGGCCAAGACCACGGGCGACAAGCTCAAGACTTTTCTGCAATTGCGTCCCCGGCACTTGATCCCGGAGTTTCCGCGCAACGGCGAGCCGCGCACCGGCCTTTCGATGGGCCAACACTGCGAGCTGATGGCGCAGACCTGGAACATCTCCCGCGAAGACCAGGACCGGCTGGCGCTGGACAGCCACCACAAACTGGCGGCGTCCTACAGCGAAGGCTGGCACAACGACCTGACCACGCCGTTTTTGGGCCTCACCCGCGACAACAACCTGCGCCCGGACCTGACCCTGGAAAAACTCGCGACCCTCAAGCCTGCCTTCGAGAAGAGCGCCAAGGGCACGCTGACCGCCGGCAACTCCACGCCGCTGACCGATGGCGCCTCGGTGGTGCTGCTGGGCAGCGAGGAGTGGGCGCAGGCGCGGGGGCTGCCGGTGCTGGCGTACCTGCGGGACGGCGAAGCGGCGGCGGTGGATTTCGTCAACGGCGCCGAGGGGCTGCTGATGGCGCCGGTCTACGCGGTGCCGCGTCTGCTGGCGCGCAACGGCCTGACCCTGCAGGATTTCGACTACTACGAGATCCACGAAGCGTTCGCCGCCCAGGTGCTGTGCACCTTGAAGGCCTGGGAGGATGCGGACTACTGCAAGACCCGTCTGGGGCTCGACGCGCCGCTGGGCGCCATCGACCGCAGCCGGCTGAACGTCAAGGGCAGTTCGCTGGCGGCCGGGCATCCGTTCGCCGCGACCGGCGGGCGGATCGTGGCCAACCTGGCCAAGCTGCTGGACGCGGCGGGCCAGGGGCGCGGCCTGATCTCGATCTGTGCGGCGGGCGGGCAGGGCGTCACTGCCATCCTCGAACGCTGAGGGACTGTCGGCGGCCTCTCGGCCGCCATCGCCAGCCTGCTGGCGATGGCGCCAGTGAAGGCGCCGCAGAAAACGTCAGGTGCGGAAGCGTCTGACCAACCCGTCCAGCTCGTTCGACAGCCCCGCCAGGCTCTGGGAGTCCAGCCGCGCCGAGTTCGCCAGTTCCGCCACCAGTTGCGCATCGCCATGGATCTGGCTGATGTGGCGGTTGATGTCTTCGGCCACCTGGTGCTGCTCTTCGGCGGCCGTGGCGATCTGGGTGTTCATGTCGCGGATCACGTCCACCGATTCGCGGATCTGGCCGAAGCTTTCCCGCGCTTCGCCGATGCGCGCCACCGACTGCTGCGACACGTCGAGGCTGGCGCGCATCTGCTGGGTGACTTCGCTGGTGCGGCGGGCGAGGTTGCCCAACAGCCCGTCGATTTCCGCCGTCGAGTCCGCCGTGCGCTTGGCCAGCGCCCGCACCTCATCGGCCACCACCGCGAAGCCGCGGCCCTGCTCGCCGGCCCGGGCCGCCTCGATGGCGGCGTTGAGCGCCAGCAGGTTGGTCTGTTCGGCGATGGAGCGGATGGTGCCGAGGATCGACTGGATGTCGTTGCTGTCGCGCTCCAGCTGCTGCATCGACTGGGCCGACTGCTCCAGCTCCTGGCTCAACTGGTCGACGCTGTTCACCGCCGCGTCGATCTGCTGCTGGCCGTGGCGCGCCTGGCGCTGGCCGCTGTCGGCGGACTCGGCGGCCTGGCTGCACGAGCGGGCGACTTCGTTGGCGGTGGCGACCATTTCGTGGAACGCCGTGGACACCATGTCCACCGCTTCGCGCTGGCGCCCGGCGGCTTCGGCCATGTCGCCGGAGACCCGGGTGGAGCTCTGCGAGGTGGCGAGGATTTTCCCCGCCGCACCGCCGATGTGCTGGATCAGGCTGCGGATCGCGGTGAGGAACTGGTTGAACCAGTTGGCCAGTTGCGCGGTTTCGTCGCTGCCGCGGATGTCGAGGTTCTTGGTCAGGTCGCCTTCGCCCTGGGCGATGCCTTCCAGGCCGCTGGCCACGCTGCGGATCGGCCGCACGATCAGGCTGGCGAAACTGGCGCCGACCACCGCGAACACCACCGCCAGCACCGCGGCGATGATTGCGATCAGCCAGGTCAGCTGGGTGGCGGAACTCATCACGTCGCTGCGCTTGATCAGGCCGACGAATGTCCAGCCCAGTTGCTCCGACGGCCAGACGTTGGCCATGTAGCGTTCGCCGTCCAGCTCGACTTCCACCAGTCCCTTGCCGGCCTTGGCCAGTTGCGCATAGCCGTCGCCGAGGCTGTCGAGGGCCTTGAAGTTGTGTTCCGGGCGCTTCGGATCCACCAGCACCGTGCCGCTGTTCTCCAGCAGCATCAGGTAGCCGGTTTCGCCGAGCTTGATCTGTTTGACGATCTCGGTGAGCTGCTTGAGCGTCACGTCGATGCTGACCACGCCGCCGTTGGCGCCCAGCTTGTTGTCGATGGTGCGCACGGTGCTGACGTAGGTCGCGTCGTCCTGCGCCCAGTAGTAGGCGGCGGTGCGCAGCGGCTTGCCCGGCTTGGCCTGGGCGGCCTTGTACCAGGGGCGCTGGCGCGGGTCGTAGTTGTTCAGCTTGGGGTCGTCGGGCCACGACACGTAGCCGCCGGCCGCCGTGCCGACGATGGCATAGGCGTAGGCCGGGTGGCTGTTGCCCAGGTCCTGCAGGAAGGCGAACACCTTTTTGTCCATCTCGCCCTGGGGGACGCTCTCGGCGTTGGCGCTCATGTAGGTCTTGAGGCTGTCGTCGGTGTTCTTGATCAGCGGTTGCGTCGCCAGGTAGTCGACGTTCTGGCTGATGCCGTCGAAGAACAGCTGCATGGCGTTGCTGACCTGGCGGATCTCGCGTCCGCTGCCGTCGACGAATTCGTCCCGGGCATCGCTGCGCAGGTTCAGTACCACCAGGGTGGCGACCAGCACCACCGGCAAGCAGGCGATGATCGCAAACGCCCAAGTCAACTTCTGTTTGATGTTCATCCGCGCTCCAGATTTTCTTGTTAGCCCACGCAGTGCAGATGACTCGCGGTTATTGGCAGCCGAAAAACGTTGTGCAGCGTCCGGATCCTTCGGGGCGGCTTCGTTCTTTTTCGGGGAACGATTGTCGGACAAAATCCTCTGTCTCTGAGGACTTCGGCTGGCGGAGAGGGAAGTTGAGGGCCGCGCGGAAAAATCCTTCGGGCGGCGGCTCCCTGTGTCAGATTCTGTCGCAAATGCCTTCGGGATCCGCCGATAACAGTCCGCTCAGGCTCGGCTATGATTCGCCACGTTCCGGCACAGTGTGTGCATCGCAGGTTCACAGGTCGGCAACCCCTCCCCGTGACGCGAGGATTGCCGTATAACGAGTGACATTCGCGTGTTTGGTTATAAAGGACCCACAATAAAAGCTGATGAAGACTCCAAAACGCATTGAACCCCTGATCGAAGACGGTCTGGTCGACGAAGTGCTGCGCCCGCTCATGAGCGGTAAAGAAGCAGCTGTTTATGTGGTGCGCTGCGGCAATCAGTTACGTTGCGCCAAGGTCTACAAGGAGGCGAACAAACGCAGTTTCCGTCAGGCGGCCGAGTACCAGGAAGGCCGCAAGGTGCGCAACAGCCGGCAGGCCCGGGCGATGGCCAAGGGCTCGAAGTTCGGGCGCAAGGAGGCCGAGGACGCCTGGCAGAACGCCGAGGTCGCGGCGCTGTTCCGCCTGGCCAACGCCGGCGTGCGGGTGCCCAAGCCGTACGACTTCCTGGAGGGCGTGCTGCTGATGGAACTGGTGGCCGACGAGCACGGCGACGCGGCCCCGCGGCTCAACGACGTGGTGCTGGAGCCGGACCAGGCCCGCGAGTACCACGCGTTCCTGATCTCGCAGATCGTGCTGATGCTGTGTGCCGGGCTGGTGCACGGCGACCTGTCGGAGTTCAACGTGCTGCTGGCGCCGAGCGGGCCGGTCATCATCGACCTGCCGCAGGCGGTGGACGCGGCGGGCAACAACCACGCCTTCAGCATGCTGGAGCGGGACGTCGGCAACATGGCGTCGTACTTCGGCCGGTTCGCCCCGGAGCTGAAGAAGACCCGCTACGCCAAGGAAATGTGGGCGCTCTACGAGGCCGGCACCTTGCATCCGGGCAGCGTGTTGACCGGTGAGTTCGCCGACTCCGAAGAGCTGGCGGATGTCGGTGGGGTGATGCGCGAGATCGAAGCCGCCCGCCGCGAGGAGGAACGCCGCCGGGCCCTGCGTGAAGCGGAGGATGCGCCCCCGGGCAAGTCCGACGAGCCGCCGACGCCGCCGTGGATGCAATGAGCGAGTGACTCCGGACACTGAAATCCTGCTGGCGATAGCTGCCAGACAGCCAACCGAGATTTGGCTGTGCCGGCCCTGTCGCTTGCAGTCAATCTCCCGCAATGGTTTGGGATGAGCGCCGATCCTGAGTGGATTCGCAGTACCTGTGGGAGCTGGCTTGCCAGCGATAGCGGCCTGACAGCCTCCCTCAATGTTGAATGTTCTGGCCCCATCGCTGGCAAGCCAGCTCCCACAGTGATTGGCGTGAATCACGATGCCAGTGTGGGAGCCAGCCTGCTGGCGATGGATCTCAAGCGCGGACCGGCTGCGCGCAGCACCCCGAGGCCAGTTCCTTGAGGATCGGGCAGTCCGGGCGGTGATCGCCGTGACAGTGCTCCACCAGGTCCTGCAGGGTGTCGCGCAGTTCGCCCAGTTCGCGGATTTTCTGGTTCAGCTCGTCGATGTGCTGGCGGGCCAGGGCCTTCACGTCGGCGCTGGCGCGCTGGCGGTCTTGCCATAGGGTCAGCAGCTTGCCGACCTCCTCCAGGGAAAAGCCCAGGTCGCGCGAGCGCTTGATGAACGCCAGGGTGTGCAGGTCGCCGTCGCCGTAGATCCGATAGCCGCTGTCGGTGCGGTGGGCCGCCTGGAGCAGGCCGATCGACTCGTAGTAGCGGATCATCTTCGCGCTCAGGCCACTGTGGCGGGCCGCTTGGCCGATGTTCATCGGTTGTCCTCCGGATCCTCGGGTTGCCAGGTCTTCAACAGTAGCGCATTGCTCACCACGCTGACGCTGGACAGCGCCATCGCCGCACCGGCCAGCACCGGGTTGAGCAGGCCGAACGCCGCCAGCGGGATGCCGATCAGGTTGTAGACGAAGGCCCAGAACAGGTTCTGGCGGATCTTGGCGTAGGTCTTGCGGCTGATCTGCAGGGCCGCCGGCACCAGGCGCGGGTCGCCGCGCATCAGGGTGATGCCGGCCGCATGCATGGCCACGTCGGTGCCGCCGCCCATGGCGATGCCGATGTCCGCGGCGGCCAGGGCCGGGGCGTCGTTGATGCCGTCGCCGACCATCGCCACCACGCCGGATTTCTTCAGCTCGGCGACCGTGGCGGCCTTGTCCGCCGGCAGCACTTCGGCGTGCACGCTGTCGATGCCCAGTGCCTCGGCGACCGCCCGGGCGCTGCCGCGGTTGTCGCCGGTCAGCAGGTGGCTGTGGATGCCTTCTGCGGCCAGGCGCTGCACGGCGGGCAGGGCGCCGGGCTTGAGGGTGTCGCCGAAGGCGAACAGGCCGAGCACGCGCGGTTCGGGGCCTTGCTCGATCAGCCACGACAGGGTGCGGCCTTCGGCCTCCCAGGCGCTGGCGGCGTCGGCCAGCGTGCCGGCGCCCAGTCCGCTTTCCTCCAGCAGCCGGCGGTTGCCCAGGGCCAGGCGCCGCCCGTCGAGGTGGCCGGCGATGCCGCGGCCGGTCAGGGACTGGCTGTCGCTGACGTCCGGCACGCTCAGCCGGCGTTCGGCGCAGGCGTCCAGCACCGCTTTGGCCAACGGGTGTTCGCTGCCGCGCTGCAAGGCGCCGGCCTGTTTCAGCAGGGTGTCTTCGTCGCCGTCCCGTGCGCTGAAGTGGGCGATGCGCGGGGTGCCGGATGTCAGGGTGCCGGTCTTGTCGAAGACTACGGCGTTGACCTCATGGGCGCGCTCCAGCGCCTCGGCGTCCTTGATCAGGATCCCGTGGCGCGCCGCCACGCCGGTGCCGGCCATGATCGCGGTGGGCGTGGCCAGGCCGAGGGCGCACGGGCAGGCGATCACCAGCACGGCGACGGCGTTGATCAGCGCCGTCTCCAGCGGTGCGCCGTACAGCCACCAGCCGACCAGTGTGGCCAGCGCCAGCACCAGCACGGTGGGCACGAACACTTGGCTGACTTTATCCACCAGTTTCTGGATCGGCGCCTTGGCCGCCTGGGCGTCCTCCACCAGCCGGATGATGCGGGCCAGCACACTTTCGGCACCGAGCGCGGTGGTGCGCACCAGCAAGCGGCCTTCGCCGTTGATGGCGCCGCCGGTGACCGTGTCCCCCGGCCGCTTGGGCACCGGCAGGCTTTCGCCGCTGATCAGCGCTTCGTCGGCATGGCTCTGGCCTTCGAGCACTTCGCCGTCCACCGGGAAACGTTCGCCGGGTTTGACCAGCACGATGTCGTCAAGGCGCAAGGCGCTGATGGCCACGTCCTGTTCGCGGCCTTCGACGACCTGGACGGCACGCTCGGGCCGCAGCGCCTCCAGCGCACGGATGGCGCTGGCGGTCTGGCGCTTGGCGCGGCTTTCCAGGTATTTGCCCAGCAACACCAGGGCGATCACCACCGCCGACGCTTCGAAGTACAGGTGCGGCATGCGCCCGGCGGCGGTGGCCCATTCGTACACGCTCAGGCCATAACCGGCGCTGGTGCCCAGGGCCACCAGCAAGTCCATGTTGCCGGCCCCGGCGCGGACGGCTTTCCAGGCCGCCTTGTAGAACCGTGCGCCGAAGATGAACTGCACCGGCGTGGCGAGGGCGAACTGCGCCCAGGCCGGCAGCATCCAGTGCACGCCGAACGGTTGCAGCAGCATCGGCAGCACCAGCGGCAAGGCCAGGGCGATGGCGCAGAACAGCGCCCAGCGCTCATGGTTCAGGCGTTGTTCTTGGGTGTCGGCGCCGGGCTGCTCAAGCTCGAAGACGCTGGCCGAATAGCCGGCCTTGCTCACGGCGGCGATCAGGCGCTGCGGGTCGACGGCGCCGAGCAGCTCCAGGTGGGCCCGTTCGTTGGCGAGGTTGACGCTGACGTGCTTCACCCCGGCGACTTTGGCCAAGGCGCGTTCGACCCGGCCGACGCAGGAGGCGCAGGTCATGCCGTCGATGCTCAGTTCCAGCGTCTGCTGCGGCACGCTGTAGCCGGCGTGCGCCACGGCGTCGATCAGCGCCGGCAGACTGTCGCCGGGCGCCTGCACGCGGGCCTGCTCGGTGGCGAGGTTGACGCTCACGGCGCTGGCGCCGCTGACCTTGCTCAAGGCCCGCTCGACCCGACCGGCGCAGCTGGCGCAGGTCATGCCCGCGATGGGCAGGTCGAAGGTGATGGATTCGGACATCGGTCGTACTCCCTGTAGTGGATGCCTACAAGGATCAACCTTGCCATGCGGGCAAGGTCAAGCGCCAATCGCCAGGTTGTCGCAGGGGAGGGCGGTGCACTTGGGGGGCCTATCGCCAGCAGGCTGGCTCCCACAAGTGTTCCGCGGTGTCAGGCGAGATTCCCTGTGGGAGCCAGCCTGCTGGCGATGGCGCCCGTCTAGACACCGCAAAGCAGGAACTGAGGCTCAGTAGCCCAGCCCGGTGCGCTTGAGGTACATGCCGTCGCGGGTCATGGCGATCCGGTATTTCTGCACGTCGCCGGCCTTGAGCGTGATGTCCTGGGAACCCGGCGCCAGCATGCCCGGATTGCAGCCCGGCATTTGCCCCGGCAGCAGTTTCAGGCGCAGCGACACGGTGCCCGGCGGCAGGTTGAACGAGGTGCTCTGTTCCTGGAACAGCCGCGCCGACAGTTGATCCTGGATGTAGATGCCGATCTCGCAGGGGGTCGAGACTTCCAGGCGCTCGCGGGAAATGATCAGCACCCCGTAATCCTCGGCGGCGGCGTGCGCCGAAGGGATCGCGGCAAAGAGACTGAGGAAGCCAAACAGGCTGAAAACTGACCAGCGCATGGCTGAATCTCCTGAAATCGAGTCATTGATGCACGCAGCTTGGCCGACTGAAGCGTCGATTGCCAGCCCGGCAGTTGTTCGCAGAACTTGACCTTGCCATGGTGGCAAGCCTGAGACTGCCGGCAACCTCACTCGAAAAGGAGTCGTTCCATGCAAGTGTTCACGGTAGAAGGCATGTCCTGCGGTCACTGCGTCCGGGCCATCACCCAGGCGGTGCAGAGCAAGGATCCCGCCGCCAGCGTGCGGGTCGATCTGGCGGCCAGGGAAGTGGGTGTCGAGAGTGCGCTGAGCGCCGAACAAGTGATCGCCGCCATCAGCGAGGAAGGCTACGCCGTCAAGGTCGCCTGACCGGTTCGATAGATAGCGAGCTACCGGACTGTCCGAGGCGTCCCGGCGCGGCTAGACTGTCGGGCTTGTCCCATGCCCGACACCTTGCCCGACCTGGATGCCTGATGAACCTGCGTACAATTCTGATTCTCGGCGCCTTGAGCGCCTTCGGCCCGCTGGCGATCGACTTCTATCTGCCGGCCTTCCCGTCCATGGCGCAGGCGTTCGGCACCGATGAGAAACACGTTCAGCTGACGTTGGCGGCGTATTTCCTCGGGCTGTCTTTCGGCCAGTTGCTGTACGGCCCGGTGGCTGACCGTTTCGGCCGGCGCATTCCGCTGCTCACCGGCATCGGCCTGTTCACCGTCGCCTCCCTGGCGTGCGCCTATGCGCCGAGCCTGGAGTGGCTGATCGGCGCGCGGTTCGTGCAGGCGCTCGGCGGCTGCGCGGGGATGGTGATCTCCCGGGCGGTGGTCAGCGACAAGTGCGACGCGGTGGGCGCGGCCAAGGTCTTTTCGCAACTGATGCTGGTGATGGGGCTGGCGCCGATCCTGGCGCCGATGCTCGGCGGCCTGCTGGTCAACACCACGGGATGGCAGTCGATCTTCCTGGCGCTGACCGGCTTCAGCGCGCTGGCCGGAGTGGCGGTGGCGCTGGGCCTGCCGGAAAGTCTGCCGGCCCATGTGCCGCGTCAACCGTTGTCCGGCGCGCTGCGCCAGTACGGACGGCTGATCAAGGATCCGATCTATCTCGGCCATGCCCTGACCGGCGGCATCGCCATCGCCGGGATGTTTTCCTACATCGCCGGTTCACCGTTCGTGCTGATCAAACTCTACGGCGTCCCGGCCGAGCATTTCGGCTGGTTCTTCGGCGCCAACGCGGCGGGGTTCATTCTGGTGGCGCAGGTCAATGCGCGGCTGCTGGCCAAGCGCGGCCCGGCGTTCCTGCTGGCGCGTGCGGTCTGGGTGTACCTGACGGCCGGGCTGACGCTGCTGGCGGTCAGTGCGCTGCATACCGCTGCGCTGTGGCCGCTGCTGATTCCGCTGTTCATCTGCATCGCCAGCCTGGGCTGCATCCTGCCGAATGCGTCGGCCTGTGCGATGAACGGCCAGGGCGCCCGGGCCGGCAGCGCGTCGGCGATGCTCGGTTTCCTGCAGTTCAGCGTGGCGTCCGGGGCGGCGGCGCTGGTCGGCGTGCTGCACGACGGCAGCGCGATGCCGATGGCCATGGTCATCAGCCTGTGCGGACTGCTGGTGGTGAGCGCGGCGGTGTTCACCCGTCGCTTGCACAATGCCCGTGCGCTGGCGCTGGCGCAGGCCGAGGCCTGAGGCGCTTGGGTCAGCCGGCGGCGCGTTGCTGGCCGGGGTCGGGGATCCGGTGGGGCGCGTGAAGGCGCGCTTCGAGGGTGCGGGTGAAGGCCAAGGCTTCGGCCTCGCTGCGGAAGGTCACGGCGTGCTGGTCAAGACGGACTTGCCACTGGGACTTTGCCACTTCTTTTATCAGGATCTTCATTGCTGACCTCCCGTACGTAAAAGATTGCATCGCAGAGGTCTCGATTGTAGACCCGAATGCGATCGCATTTGTGACAAGGGTCAATTCTCGGACTGACGGTGCCGCCCGCCGTCGGACGGCACCGTTACCCCTGCGGATCAGAAGCCTTCCAGTACGATCTTGCCCTTGGCCTTGCCGCTTTCCAGCAGCGCGTGGGCGCGGCGCAGGTTGGCGGCGGTGATGCGGCCGAAGTGCTCGCCGACCGTGGTCTTCAGGGTGCCGTCGTCAATCAGCCCGGCCACCCGGTTGAGCAGCTTGTGCTGTTCGAGCATGTCGGCGGTCTCGAACAGCGAGCGGGTGTACATGAACTCCCAGTGCAGCGACAGGCTCTTGCGCTTGAGCTTGGTCACGTCCAGCGACTTGGGGTCATCGATCAGCGCCAGTTTGCCTTGCGGCGCCAGGGCCTCGACCAGTTGGTCCAGATGCTGGTCGGTCTGGGTCAGGCTGGCGACATGGGTCACGTGGCCGATGCCGGCGCGTTTGAGTGCTTCGCTCAGCGGCTGGCTGTGGTCGATCACGTGGTCGGCGCCCAGTGCGCTCACCCAGTCGCGGGTCTGCGGGCGGGAAGCGGTGCCGATCACCGTCAGGCCGGTCAGGCGGCTGGCCAGTTGGGTCAGGATCGAGCCGACGCCGCCGGCCGCGCCGACGATCAGCAGGCTCTGGCCTTCGTCTTGCGCGCCTTCGCGGATCTGCAGGCGTTCGAACAGCAGTTCCCAGGCGGTGATGGCCGTCAGCGGCAGGGCGGCGGCTTCGGCAAACCCCAGGGACTTGGGCATGTGGCCGACGATCCGCTCATCCACCACATGCAGCTCGCTGTTGCCCCCGGTCCGGGCGATGGAGCCGGCGTAGAACACCTTGTCGCCGGCCTTGAACAGCGTCACCTCGCTGCCGACCGCCTTGACCGTGCCGGCCACGTCCCAGCCCAGCACTTTCGCCGCGCCGCCTTCCGGCGCCACGTTCTGGCGGATCTTGGTGTCCACCGGGTTGACCGAGATGGCTTTGACTTCCACCAGCAGGTCGCGGGGGCCGGGGACCGGTTCCGGCAGTTCGATGTCTTGCAGGGATTTCTCGTCGCTGATCGGCAGGGACGCGTAATAGGCGATGGCTTTCATGAGGGACTCCGGGAAAAGGGAAAGGGATCAGGCGATGGCGCGCAGGCGCTTGAGTTCGAAGTGTTCGAGGAACTCGCCGGCCTGCGCCCGGAAATGCTGGATGTGGGCGCTGGCGTCGTGGGCCTGGAGGGCTTCGTCGCTGGCCCAGCGTTCGATCATGTAGAAGGCCAGCGGGTTGGCCAGGTCCTGGTGCAGGTCGTACTGGCTGCAGCCGGCCTCGGCACGGGTCGGTGCGATGAGGGCGCGCAGGTGCTGTTCGAGGGCCTCTTGCCGGCCGGGTTTGGCGATCAGGGTGGCGATGGCGGTGAAGGGTTGGGACATGTTCGGCTCCGCAAGCGTGATGTGTTCGATGGGGTGGATCATTGGCTATTTCGGTGCGCGATAAAACCGGCTAAAAGAACAGTCTCTTTCAATGGTTTTTTGATAATCGAGGTCGGGATGCTGCGTTTCGATGACTTGCAGCTGTTTGTGCGGGCTGCGGACCTGGGCAGCCTGTCGGCGGCGGCCCGGGTGATGGACATGTCCGCCGCAGTGGCCAGCGCGGCGCTCAAGCGCATCGAACGTCAGTTGGGCGCGCGTCTGCTGGCGCGCTCCACCCGCAGCCTGCGCCTGACCGCCGAGGGCGAAGGGTTTCTCGAATACGCCCGGGCGGCGCTGGGCAGCCTGGATGAAGGCCGGCGTTTGCTGGCCAGCGGGCAGGATCAGGTCAGCGGTGTCTTGCAGCTGTCCGCGCCCTCGGACTTCGGTCGCAACCTGCTGTTGCCGTGGCTCGACGAGTTCCAGCGCGAACACCCCAGGCTCACCGTGCGCCTGTTGCTGGGCGACCGCATCGCCGACCTGTTCCGGCAACCGGTGGACATCGCCCTGCGCTACGGTGAGCCGGAAGACTCCAGCCTGGTGGCGCTGCCCGTCGCGCCCGACAACCGCCGCGTGCTGTGCGCAGCGCCGGCCTACCTGAAACGGTGCGGGGAGCCGCGCCAGCTGGAGCAGTTGGCGCAGCACAATTGCCTGCTGTACATGCTCGGCGGCCGGGTCCACGACCACTGGACCTTTCACGACGGCAAGCGCGAGGTCGGGTTGACCGTCAGCGGCGACCGCTTCAGCGACGATGCCGACGTGGTGCGCCTGTGGGCGGTGGCGGGGGCGGGCATCGCCTACAAGTCCTGGCTGGATGTAGCGGCGGATGTCGAGGCCGGGCGCCTGCGGGTGCTGCTGCCTGAGCTGCTGTGTGAGCGGGCTCCGCTGAATCTGCTGTGCGCCCATCGCGCTCAGTTGAGTAAGCCGGTGAACCTTTTGCGGGCGATGCTCGCCAGCCGATGCGCGGAAGTGGGTAGCCGGTTTCCCGCTTTGCGCGCGGTTGATCATTAGTCGCATGCAAATAGAGAAATTTCCCTCAGGATCAATCACCACTCAAGCCCGTCCCGGCGCGGGACGCGGCGACCATCGCGCTTATACTAGCGCTCGCCTCGTGCCTGCCCGGGCGTTTGCGCGAGCGGTCCGCTGCACGGCCGCCGGCGCGCCTTGGCCGTCGGTCCTTGACCGGTCAAGATGCCCGCGGGCAGTAGTCGAATCGATTCAACAGGGAGTGAATACATGGAACATGCACCTTGCATCAGCCAGATCGCCGCGTTGCTGGCCGATCCCAAGCGCAGCGCGATGATGTGGGCGCTGATGGACGGTTCGGCCCGGCAGACCGAGGAACTGGCCCTGCTGGCAGGGCTGTCGCCGTCTTCGGCCAGCGCGCACCTGACGCGGTTGTCCTCCGGTGGTCTGTTGAAGGTCGAAAACCGTGGGCGCAAGCGCTTTTTCCGCTTGGCGGCGCCGGAGGTCGGGGCCGCGATCGAGGCACTGGCCAGCGCCTCGATCGCCAGCGCCCCCCGGGACATTCCGCCAGCGCTCACCCGCACCGCACCGATCCTGCGGCCGCGACCGGCCCCGTCGCCGCTGCTGCGCGCGCGCTTTTGCGATGACCACCTGGGCGGCACGCTGGCCGCCGATCTTTACCAGAGCCTGCTCGATGCCGGCTGGATCGAGCAGCTTGAGCAACGGGTCGCGGTCACCCACAAGGGGGCCACGCAACTGGCGGCCCGGGGCGTGTTCATCCAGGCCCTGGCCCATCGCAACGTGCAGGTGGCCTGCGCCTGTCCGGACTGGAGCGAACGCCGTCCGCACATGGGCGGCTCGCTCGGCGCGGCGTTGCTCCAGCTGTTCATGCAATCGGGCTGGCTGATGCTGCTCAACGAGTCCCGGGCGCTGCAGCTGACGGCGGCGGGGCAGCGGGAAATCCATCGGTTTGTCCGCGAGCCCGAGCTGGAGATGGCGTAGCGGCGATGCGGGTGCGGGAGCCCGAATGCCGGCGATGGCGGATGTCCAGTCAACGGAGAGGTTGAATGCCATGGCCCCATCGCCGGCAGGCGGGCTTGCGCAGTTTCGGCGTCAGGGTTTTACCAACCGTGCGTCCAGGCTGTTCTGCGCCAGGCGTTTGGCCTGGTCCTGGGTCATGCCCAGGTGGGTGTGCAGCGCGTGGAAGTTCTCGGTGACGTAACCGCCGAAGTACGCCGGGTCGTCCGAGTTCACCGTCACCTTCACTCCGCGTTCGAGCATGTCGAGGATGTTGTGCTGGGACATGTGGTCGAACACGCACAGTTTGGTGTTCGACAACGGGCACACGGTCAGCGGGATCTGCTCGTCGATGATCCGCTGCATCAGGCGCTCGTCTTCGATGGCGCGCACGCCGTGGTCGATGCGCTGGATCTTCAGCAGGTCGATGGCCTCCCAGATGTACTCCGGCGGGCCTTCCTCGCCGGCGTGGGCGACGGTCAGGAAGCCTTCGCTGCGGGCGCGGTCGAACACCCGCCGGAACTTGCTCGGCGGATGGCCCATCTCGGAGCTGTCCAGGCCCACGGCCACGAACGCATCGCGAAACGGCAGCGCCTGGTCGAGGGTCTTCTGCGCTTCGTCTTCGCTCAGGTGGCGCAGGAAGCTCAGGATCAGGCCGCTGGTGATGCCCAATTGCTGCTCGCCGTCCTTCAGGGCGGCGGCGATGCCGTTGAGCACGGTCTCGAACGGGATGCCCCGGTCGGTGTGGGTCTGCGGGTCGAAGAACGGTTCGGTGTGGATCACGTTCTGTGCCTTGCAGCGCAGCAGGTAGGCCCAAGTCAGGTCATAGAAGTCCTGGGAGGTGCGCAGCACATCGGCGCCCTGGTAGTACAGGTCGAGGAATTCCTGCAGGTTGTTGAAGGCGTAGGCCTTGCGCAGGGTGTCGACGTCGCTCCACGGCAGGGCGATCTTGTTGCGTTCGGCCAGGGCGAACAGCAGCTCGGGCTCCAGCGAGCCTTCGAGGTGCAGGTGCAGCTCCGCCTTGGGCAGGGCATTCAGCCAGTCGTACATGGTCTTTTCTCATCAGGTGCGGTTGGCGGGCATTCTACAGATGTGCGCCGCAACAGATGGCAAAACCTGACCGGGCGATCATCGCACTGCTCGGACAAAAACGCTGGGCGCCAGCCAGCTGGCGATGGCGTCGGTCGAGGCACCGCAAGGCAGGAGCAATACCGTCGCTCCCACCCTGGATGCCCGAGGATCAGGCGCCGGCGATCAGTTGCCGGGCCGCCTGGCTGTGGTCGGCGATCAGGCCCTTGAGGTCCAGCCCTTCGACCTGGCCGTCGATGACCCGCCACTGGCCGCCGACCATCACCCGGTCGGCCCGGTCCGCGCCGCACAGCAGCAGCGCCGACACCGGGTCGTGGCTGCCGGAGAACCGCAGTTCATCGAGCTTGAACAGCGCCAGGTCGGCCTGCTTGCCCACCGCCAGCTCGCCGATGTCGGTGCGCCCCAGAAGGCTCGCCGAGCCTTTGGTCGCCCAGCCCAGCACCCGTTCCGGGGTGATCTTTTCGGCGCCGTAGCGCAGGCGCTGGATATACAGGGCCTGGCGTGCTTCGAGGATCATGTTCGACGCGTCGTTGGACGCCGAACCGTCCACGCCCAGGCCCAGCGGCGCGCCGGCGGCGGTCAGTTCGATGCTTGGGCAGATGCCGGACGCCAGGCGCATGTTCGAGCTCGGGCAATGGCAGATGCCGGTGCCGGCGGCGCCGAGGCGGGCGATTTCGTCGGGGTTGAAGTGGATGCCGTGGGCCAGCCAGGTGCGCGGGCCGAGCCAGCCGACGCTGTCCAGGTAGTCCACGGTGCGCAGGCCGAACCGTTGCAGGCAGAAGTCTTCCTCGTCGAGGGTTTCGGCCAGGTGGGTGTGCAGGCGCACGTCGAGCTTGTCGGCGAGTTCGGCGCTGGCCGACATGATTTGCGGGGTCACCGAAAACGGCGAGCACGGCGCCAGGGCGATCTGGATCTGCGCACCGTCGCCGCGCTCGTGGTACTCGCGGATCAGGCGCTGGCTGTCGTCCAGAATCACTTGGCCTTCTTGTACGGTCTGCTGCGGCGGCAGGCCGCCGTCCTTCTCGCCCAGGCTCATCGAGCCCCGGGTGAGCATCGCCCGCATGCCCAGCTCGCGCACGCTCTGCACCTGCACGTCGATGGCGTTCTCCAGGCCGTCCGGGAACAGGTAATGGTGATCGGCGGCGGTGGTGCAGCCCGACAGCAGCAGTTCGGCCAGGGCGACCTTGGTGGCCAGCGCGAGCTTCTCCGGCGTCAGGCGCGCCCACACCGGGTACAGGGTCTTCAGCCACGGGAACAGCGGCTGGTTGACCACCGGCGCCCAGGCGCGGGTCAGGGTCTGGTAGAAGTGGTGATGGGTGTTGATCAGGCCCGGCAGGATGACGTGCTCACGGGCGTCGAACACTTGATCGCACGGCGCGGACGGTCGCTGGCCGGCGGCGAGCGTTTCGGCGATCAGGCCGTCCTGCAGCACCAGGCCGCCACGGGCGTCGAGGTGGTTGGCGGTGAAGATCGCGAGGGGATTCTGTAGCCAGATACGGGTCGCAGGCATGGTGGCCGGCTCCTCTGAAAGTAGGGTTCAGGGTTGCCAGCTCAGTGTTGCCCTGTCTGCTGATCCAGGGTCGCCGCGGGGGCGAGGTGCGCAGTGTCGGGCAAAACCGTGCCGCGGGCAAGCCGCTTCCGACCGGACAGCCGCCGCAAATGCGCTGCCCTCACTGACGCCATCGCCAGCAGGCTGGCTCCCCCAGGAAGCTTGGGGTGAATGCAGAATCTGCGGCCACCCAAAAGCCCTGTGGGAGCGGGCAGGGGATCACCAGGGAATGGTCTCGCCCTTGTAGTTGACGAAATGATGCCCGCCCTTGCCGGCGAACGCATTCACCTGATCCACCAGGCCGCGGGTGCTGGTGTCCACGTCGATGTCGGCGCCTTCGCCGCCCATGTCGGTCTTCACCCAGCCCGGATGCAGCGACAGCACGGTGAGCTGCTGCTCGCCCAACTGGGTGACGAAGCTGTTGGTCATCGAATTGAGCGCTGCCTTGCTGGCCTTGTAGAGGGCCAGTTCCGGCGCGTCGGGCATGGTCACGCTGCCCAGCACCGAACTCATGAACGCCAGCACACCGCTGCCGTCGCGGATCTGCCCGACGAAGCGCTGGGCCAGGTTGATCGGTGCCACGGCGTTGGTGAAGAACAGCTGGCCGACCTCCGCCAGCGTCGCGCCGCCGGGCGTCTGCACCTCGGGGCCCTTGACCCCGGCGTTGACGAACAGCAGATCGAAGGTCTCGCCCTTGAGCTGCTGGCTGAGGGCGATCACGGCTTGCTGGTCGTCCATGTCGAGTTTCTCGATGCGCACCTTGCCCAGCGCTTGCAGCGCCTGGGCCTTCTGCGGATCGCGGACGGTCGCGGTGACTTGCCAGCCGTCGGCCAGCAGGGTTTTCACCAGGCCCAGGCCCAGGCCTCGGGAGGCGCCGATGATCAGTGCGGTTTTTGCGGACATGAAGGGCTTCCTTGAATGTTCAGGCTCGTGGGTTCAGCGGGCACGCCTGGCCGAGCCGCTGCTGCAGCTCGGCGCGCAGGGCGCCCAGTTCGTTGATGCGGGTTTCGATCAATTGCAGCTTGTCGCGCAGCAGTTGCGCGACGGCGCTGTCCGGGTCGGGCGCCTGCCACAGCGCGGCGACGCTGCCGCCGATTTCGTTGAGGGTGAATCCCAGGCGCTGGGCGGTCTTGATGTAGAGCACCAGTTGCACCGTCTCCGGCGGATAGTCGCGGTAGCCGTTGGCCGTGCGCTGTGCGGCGATCAGCCCGCGCTGCTCGTAGAAGCGCAAAGTGTCGCGGCTGACGGCGCTGACCTGGGCTAACTCACCGATGCGCATCTGGGACATCCCGAAAGTGTTTGACCTTGGAGCATACTCCAGGCTTTAGCGTGAGTGCTCCCTGAATGTTCGGAGCATGGACGATGTGGACTTCAACGCAGTATCGCCGCCTGGTGCGCGGCAGTGCCTGGTATGACCTGATCGTGACGGCGGCGTTTGCCACACCGTGGAGTTTTGCCTGGGTGCATGAAGGTTTGACGGTGCTGGGCCGGGCACTGGGTCTGCCCGGAGAGCTGCCGGCGTTTGCCCCGGAGCACTTGCTGATGGCGAACCTGTTGGGCTCAGTGGTGTGCGTATGGGCGGTGCTGCGGATCCGTGATCCGCAACCGCTGTACGGTCGGTACGACGCAGTGGCGAGGTTTCTCTTCGCGACCTGGCAAGCCTACGCCTGGGTGCACGGCGCCAGCGCGTTGTTGCTGGGCTTCCTGCTGTTTGAGCTGGCGTGGGGAATCGCCCAGGTGCTGCCTGTGGATAAAGCGGTTTCCTGGCCATCTGGTCAGAACCACGCTGCGGCAGGGGCCGGCGGCCATTGATGCAGAGCGCTCAACCCCAAAAGGCTGCATGAGCAGACGCCACTTGGCGCCGAGGCCGTTGCTCCGGCACAGGTTTTGCGCGTCGTGGGCTGGTCAAAAAACGATCAAGCCAGTGGGAACCTTGCGGGATCGGCGGCTGCGCCAGCCATGAACGGCTTATCCACAGGTTGCTCCACAGTATTTGTGCGCAAGCGCAAACGCCGGGCATAAGCGCCGCCCGGCTTTCTTCCAAAGGTGATAAACCGAGCTAACTGATTGTTTTAGTGTGGAATTTGCTTTTCGATCGGCAAATTGGGCGAAAAGTGAACAAACCCCGCAAAGCCCCATGACAGAAGGGTTACAGCGGGATGTGCTCAGGTTATCCACAGCCGGGCCCACAGGCGATGTGGGCAACTGTGTGGAATAAGCGGTCAGGGTGCCTCGGCGGGCCTCAGCGCTGGAGCACGATCCGCCCGCGGCTCAAATCGGCCAGTTGCGTTTGCAGTGCCTCGATCTGCGCCGAACCGACGGCCAGTCGCAATTCGACGCCGTTGGCGGTGAAGATTTCCTCTTCCACCAGCCCGCCGAGTTCCGCCACCCGCAGTTTCACCAAGGCCAGTTCGCCGAAGGCGCAGGCGCAGCGCAGCGGCACGCGACTGACCAGCTCGGTTTTCGCCGCTGCCTGCAGGCACTTGTTGGCCCCGCCGCCGTAGGCCCGGGCCAGGCCGCCGGTGCCCAACTGAATGCCACCGTACCAGCGGATCACCAGCACCGCGACCCGGTCGCAGTCCTGGGCCTCGATGGCCGCCAGGATCGGCCGCCCGGCGGTGCCGCCCGGTTCGCCGTCATCGTTGCTGCGGTACTGGTCGCCGAGTTTCCAGGCCCAGCAATTGTGCGAGGCGTTCAGGTCGCTGTGCCGTTCGATGAACGCCTGCGCCTCGGCGGGGCTGTCGATCGGTGCGGCGAAGGTGATGAAACGGCTTTTGCGAATCTCTTCGCGGAATTCGCAAAGGCCGCTGAGGGTGAATGGCATAAGCGTCTTATATAGAAGGAGTGAGGCCGCAGCCCTTGAGGATGATGCGGATCAGGTTGTCGCCGGCGTCTTCCATGTCCTGCTTGGTCAGTTTGCTGCGGCCGGTGACCCGGCAGATCTGTGTGGCGAAGTCGGCGTAATGCTGGGTGCTGCCCCACAGCAGGAAGATCAGGTGCACCGGGTCCACCGGATCTATCTTGCCGGCGTCGATCCAGGCCTGGAACACCGCTGCCCGGCCCTGGAACCAGGCGCGGTAGTCCTGGTTGAAATACTCGGTCAGGCATTCGCCGCCGCTGATCACCTCCATGGCGAAGATCCGCGAGGCCTGCGGCTGACGCCGGGAGAATTCCATCTTGGCGCGGATGTAGCGGGTCAGCGCTTCGGCCGGATCGTCGTCGGCGGTGAGGGTGTTGAAGGTGCTGTCCCACAGTTGGAGGATGTTGCTCAGCACCGCCACGTACAGCCCCAGCTTGTTGGTGAAGTAGTAATGCAGGTTCGCCTTGGGCAACCCGGCCTTGGTGGCGATGGTGTTCATGCTGGTGCCTTTGTACCCGTGACGGGCGAACTCGTCTTCGGCGGCTTTGATGATGGTCTCTTCGTTCTTCTGACGAATGCGGCTGGCGGGCTTGCCGCCATGGGCTGGGACTTCAAGGGTCATAGGCGCTTCCGGGTCGGTTTTGTTGGGGAAACCAGTGGTGTTGATAGCGCACCCGCACGTCCCAGACAAGACCTGGTGCGATAAACCCCGTGCAGGCGCCAGCCTGCTGGCGATGGCGCTGGGGCGCACGGATTTCAGCGCGTGGCCGCCAGGCTGTCGAGAAAACTCTCCAGCACCAGATGCGGCCGCCGTCCCTTGCGCGTGACCGAAGCCAGGCTCAGGTCATAGAAGCGGCTGCCGGCCTTGAGCGCCCGCAAACGTCCCTGCTGCACCCAGAGGCTGGCGTAGTGATCCGGCAGGTAACCGATGTAGCGCCCGGTGAGGATCAGGAACGCCATGCCCTCGCGGTCCGAAGCGCTGGCGGTGCAGTTGAGCGCCTGATAGTGCGCCTGGATCTCAGCCGGCAAGCGGAAGGTCGGGGCGATGGCGTCCTGGCTGTTGAGGCGCTCGTCGTCCAGTTGCTTGTCGTCCGCATAGAACAGCGGATGCCCGACCGCGCAATAGAGCAACGAGCGTTCGCTGTACAGCGGCTGGTACTCCAGCCCCGACAGCGCGCTGGCCTGGGGCACCACGCCGACGTGCAGGCGACCGTCGAGCACGCCTTGCTCGACTTCGTTGGGGGCGATCATGCGGATCTGGATCTGCACGTCCGGCCCGCGCTCCTTCAGTTGTGCCAGGGCATGGGTGATGCGCATGTGGGGCAGGGTGACGAGGTTGTCGGTCAGACCGATGATCAGCTCACCCCGCAAATGCTGGTGCAGGCCGTTGACCTCGGTGCGGAAGGTTTCCAGCGCGCTCAACAGTTGCAGCGCCGACTGATAGACCTCCCGGCCTTCTTCGGTCAGGGAGAACCCGGCGCGCCCGCGTTGGCACAGGCGCAGGCCGAGGCGCTGCTCAAGGTCGCTCATCTGCTGGCTGATCGCCGAGCGGCCGATGCCGAGCACGGTCTCCGCCGCGGAGAACCCGCCGGACTCGACCACGCTGCGGAAGATGCGCAGCAGGCGAATGTCAAAGTCGCTGACCTGGGCTAGCGGATCGGGGCGGCGGCTGCTCATGTTCAAAGGCTCAATGTTTAGCGGTGTTCTAACTGAAGGTTAGAAAAGTTGAATTTCACCGACTTTATCGGCGTGGCAACGTAGCTGCAACAACGACTTTCATCTCCCTGCCGCTTATCGTCCTGCGAGGTTTTGCCCATGAACATGCCTGAAAACGCGTCGTCGCCACTGGCCAGCCAACTGAAGCTGGACGCGCACTGGATGCCGTACACCGCGAACCGCAACTTTCAGCGCGATCCGCGCCTGATCGTCGGCGCCGAGGGCAGTTGGCTGATCGACGACAAGGGCCGCAAGGTGTACGACTCGCTGTCCGGCCTGTGGACCTGCGGCGCCGGGCACACCCGCAAGGAAATCCAGGAAGCGGTCACCAAGCAGCTGGGCACCCTCGACTATTCGCCGGGTTTCCAGTACGGCCACCCACTGTCGTTCCAGCTGGCGGAGAAAATCACCGCGCTGACCCCGGGCAACCTGAACCACGTGTTCTTCACCGACTCCGGCTCCGAGTGCGCCGACACTGCGGTGAAAATGGTGCGCGCCTACTGGCGCCTGAAAGGCCAGCCGACCAAGACCAAAATGATCGGCCGCGCCCGTGGCTACCATGGCGTGAACATCGCCGGCACCAGCCTGGGCGGCGTCAACGGCAACCGCAAGCTGTTCGGTCAGGCGATGATGGACGTCGACCACTTGCCGCATACCCTGCTGGCGAGCAATGCCTTCTCCCGCGGCATGCCGGAGCAGGGCGGCATCGCCCTGGCCGACGAGCTGCTGAAGCTGATCGAACTGCACGACGCCTCCAACATCGCGGCGGTCTTCGTTGAGCCGCTGGCCGGTTCCGCCGGCGTGCTGGTGCCGCCGCAGGGTTACCTCAAGCGTCTGCGCGAAATCTGCGACCAGCACGGCATCCTGTTGGTGTTCGACGAAGTGATCACCGGTTTCGGCCGTACCGGCACCATGTTCGGCGCCACCACGTTCGGCGTGACCCCGGATCTGATGTGCATCGCCAAGCAAGTCACCAACGGCGCCATCCCGATGGGTGCGGTGATCGCGAGCACCGAGATCTACCAGACCTTCATGAACCAGCCGACGCCGGAATATGCGGTGGAATTCCCCCACGGCTACACCTACTCGGCGCACCCAGTGGCCTGTGCCGCCGGCATCGCGGCCCTCGACCTGCTGCAGAAGGAAAACCTGGTGCAGAGCGTGGCCGAAGTCGCGCCGCACTTCGAGAATGCGCTGCACGGCCTGAAGGGTTCGAAGAACGTCATCGACATCCGCAACTACGGCCTGGCCGGCGCGATCCAGATCGCCGCCCGCGACGGCGACGCCATCGTGCGTCCGTTCGAGGCCGGCATGGCGCTGTGGAAAGCCGGGTTCTACGTGCGCTTCGGCGGCGACACCCTGCAGTTCGGCCCAACCTTCAACAGCAAGCCGCAAGACCTCGACCGTCTGTTCGACGCGGTCGGCGACGTGCTGAACAAGCTCGACTGATTCTTCTCTCTATATAGACCTACAAATAGCAGGCACCCGGCCATGGGTGCCTGTGGACAAATTCAGGAGTTCCCGATGAGCGTTATCCCGCATTTGATCAATGGCGAACTGGTGACCGAGAACGGTCGCGCGGTCGATGTGTTCAACCCGTCCACCGGCCAGGCGATCCACAAGCTGCCGCTGGCCAGCCGCGAAACCATCCAGTACGCCATCGACGCGGCCAAGGCAGCATTCCCGGCCTGGCGCAACACGCCGCCGGCCAAGCGCGCCCAGGTCATGTTCCGCTTCAAGCAACTGCTGGAGCAGAACGAATCGCGCATCGCCCAACTGATCAGCGAAGAGCACGGCAAGACCCTGGAAGACGCCGTGGGCGAGCTCAAGCGCGGCATCGAGAACGTCGAGTTCGCCTGTGCCGCCCCGGAAATCCTCAAGGGCGAGTACAGCCGCAACGTCGGCCCGAACATCGACGCCTGGTCCGACTTCCAGCCGCTGGGCGTGGTGGCCGGCATCACGCCGTTCAACTTCCCGGCCATGGTGCCGCTGTGGATGTACCCGCTGGCTATCGTCTGCGGCAACTGCTTCATCCTCAAGCCGTCCGAGCGTGACCCTAGCTCGACCCTGCTGATTGCTCAGTTGCTGCTGGAAGCGGGCCTGCCCAAAGGTGTGCTGAGTGTCGTGCATGGCGACAAAGCGGCCGTGGATGCGCTGATCGAGGCGCCGGAAGTCAAGGCACTGAGCTTCGTGGGTTCGACCCCGATCGCCGAATACATCTATGCCGAAGGCACCAAGCGCGGCAAGCGCGTCCAGGCCTTGGGCGGGGCGAAGAACCACGCGGTGCTGATGCCGGACGCCGACCTGGACAACGCCGTCAGCGCACTGATGGGCGCGGCTTACGGTTCGTGCGGCGAGCGCTGCATGGCGATTTCGGTGGCGGTGTGCGTCGGCGACCAAGTGGCGGATGCCCTGGTGGCCAAACTGGTGCCGCAGATCAAGGCACTGAAGATCGGCGCCGGCACTTCCTGCGGCCTGGACATGGGGCCGCTGGTGACCGGTCAGGCCCGCGACAAGGTCAGCGGTTATGTCGATGACGGCGTGGCGGCGGGGGCGACCCTGGTGGTCGACGGTCGCGGCCTGAGCGTACCGGGGCACGAAGAAGGCTTCTTCCTCGGCGGCTGCCTGTTCGACAACGTCACTCCCGAGATGCGTATCTATAAAGAAGAGATCTTCGGGCCGGTGCTGTGCATTGTCCGGGTGAACAGCCTGGAAGAAGCCATGCAACTGATCAACGATCACGAATACGGCAACGGCACCTGCATCTTCACCCGCGACGGGGAAGCGGCGCGGCTGTTCTGCGACGAGATCGAAGTCGGCATGGTCGGCGTCAACGTGCCGCTGCCGGTGCCGGTGGCCTATCACAGCTTCGGCGGCTGGAAACGTTCGCTGTTCGGCGACCTGCATGCCTACGGCCCGGACGGCGTGCGCTTCTACACCCGCCGCAAGGCGATCACCCAGCGCTGGCCGCAGCGTTCGAGCCATGAAGCCTCGCAGTTCGCGTTCCCTAGCTTGTAAATAGAGGGAAAAGAAGGCCGACCTCGAAGAGGTCGGCCTTCTTGTTTTCGGGGTGCCTTGACCGATATGACAGAAATATGAAAAAGGTGTTGACGGCAGATTTCAGTTCTCTATAATTCGCCCCACTTCCGGCGCAGTCGAAGCGGAAAACTCCTTGAAATTCAACGAGTTATGAAGTTTTCGGCAGCGGGTCGCTTCAGTTCAGCGAAGCCCGGAGGGAGTCGAAGAGGGTGGTGATGTTTGGCCCTTTCGGCGTTTCGATCCTCCCGGTCGAAAGCGGAGAAAAGAGGTGTTGACAGCAGCGTGCAACGCTGTAGAATTCGCCTCCCGCTGACG